>DATDKF010000099.1:0-49232 GCA_036520135.1 Solirubrobacteraceae bacterium | reverse complement strand
GGCCATCAGCCGGGTGATGATCATCGGGGCGCGCAGGTTGACGTCGAGCGCCCGGTCGATCTGCTCGACGGTGAACGACTCGAGCGGGCCGCTGCCCGGGACGCCGGCGTTGGCCACGAGGACATCGACCGGCCCGGCCTCGTCCACGAGCCGGCCGACCGCCGCGCGGTCCGACAGGTCGCACGCGACGACCCGTCCGCCGATCTCGGCGGCGAGCGCGTCGAGCACCTCGACCTTGCGCGCTGACAGCACGACCTCCGCGCCACGGGCCGCGAGCCCGCGCGCGATCGCCTGCCCCAACCCACCGCTCGCGCCCGTGACAAGCGCCGTCCGACCCCCGAGATTCATGCGCCGCAGCCTCGCACAGGCCCGTGCCGATCGCGCCGTTGAGCGCCGTGTGGAGGCGCTGCGAGGGAGTCGGGGGGCACCGTTGGGGCCGCGCGGGCGTCGTCAGGCGAACACGGCGACGGTCGCCGTGAAGCCGTGCAGGAACGACTCGCCGCCCACCGGGCCGATCTCGCCCGCGGCGAAGAACCCCGCGGCGGGGGCCCCCGCGAGCTCGTCGGAGACGGTCTCGGCATCGTGGTCGCTGCGCCCGAACAGCCCACGGCCGCGGCCGTTGCACGCGAAAAGGAGCGCGCCCGCCGGCGTGCGGCCGCCGAGCGCCGCCATGCGGACCCCGAGCGCCTCGCGGAGGTCGCGGTCGGCGCTCTCGGCGTCACGCGCGTGTAGGCGTACGACCTGGCCGGTGTGCACCTCGGCGGCGACCGCGACCTGACCCGTCGCCGGGTCGGCGCCCATCAGGCCGCGCACCAGGAAGTCGCCCTGCACGTAGTCGGGCTTGTTCGTCTCGACGACGATCCCCATCAACAGCCCGCCCTGGACCAGCGCGAGGTCCTCGGCCGGCAGCTCCTCGATCGTCTCGCGCAGCTTCTCGAGCGCCGGCTTGCCCGCCAGCTCGAGGATCACGTGCCCCTCGGCGGCGGTGATGGTCAGCTCGGGGCCGATCGGCGCCGCGCCCTGCGACACGCACGGCAGCACCTCGACGCCGTCGAGCCGGACGCCGACCGCGCCCTCGTCGAGCACCGCCGTGCCGTTGAAGAGCGCCGTGCCGCCGCCCGCCACGCGGGCGGACGCGAGGCCGCCGATCAGCGGTACCGCCGGGGCCGACTCCGAGAGGAACTTGAGCACCGCATCGGTCGGGAACGTCGCCGGATCGGCGAGCAGGATCGCGCCCGCGGCGCCGTCGAGGTCCGGCATGCCGGCCAGCGCGCCGGTGCCCTCCTCGATCTCCTCGACCTGCGCGTGGAACGTCGACGCCGACCCTTCGCCGAGATGCGCGGCCCACACGGACACCGCGGTGCCCTGCTCGACCTCGCGGCGCGCCGCGATCACGCCCGCTGCGGCACAGCCGGCGAGCTGCGCGGGCTCGAGCGCCTCGTGCACCGCCTCCAGCACCGCCTCGGGCGCCGCGAGGTGCGCGCCGGACGCGAACACGACCGCCAGATCGCACGACGCGTCGGCCAGCCCCTCGCGCGCCGTCAGCGCGGCCTCGAGCGCGCCGGCCCGCTGGTCGGGGCTCGTCGAGAGGCCGGCACCGATGTGGACGGGCATGCACACCGACGATACTCCGCGCGGTGCGCACCGTCGTCGCCCTGTTCGGGCCCACCGGCGTGGGCAAGACCGCCGTCGCCATCGCGCTCGCCGACCGCCTCCGCGCGCAGGGAGAGGATCCCGTCGCGGTGTCCGCCGACGCGCTGCAGGTCTACAAGGGACTGGAGACCCTCACCGGCGCCGCGACCGCTGCGGACCGCGCCAGGCTCGAGCACCGCCTGCTCGGCATCGTGCCGGTCGACCAGCCGTTCAGCGCCGGCGCCTACGCCCGCCGCGCGCACCAGGAGATCGACGACCTTCTCGCCGCCGGCAGGCGCCCGATCGTCGTCGGCGGCACCGGGCTGTACCTGCGCGCCGCGCTCGCCGAGCTCGACCTGCGCCCGCCCGTCCCGGCGGCCATCCGCGAGCGCCGCCGCCACGACCTCGCGACCCGCGGCCCCGCGGCGCTGCACGCCGAGCTCGAACGGAGGGCCCCCGAGGCCGCCGCGACCATCCGCCCGACCGACGCCCAGCGCATCACCCGCGCGCTCGAGCTGCTCGACGCCGGCCACGACCCGCCCGCCGGCGCCCAGCTCTGGACCACCGACACCCGCCACCCGACGCTGCTCGCCGGCCTGACGATGGAGCGCGACGCGCTCAACGCGCGCATCGGCGAGCGCGTCGACGAGATGGTCGAGCACGGCGCCGCCGACGAGGTCCGCGCCGCCGCCAACGCCGGCGCCTCGCCCACGGCCCGCAAGGCGCTCGGCTTCACTGAGCTGCTCGCCGGCGACGTCGAGGCCATGAAGCGCAACACCGGCCGCTACGCCAGGCGCCAGCTCACGTGGATGCGCAAGTTGCCTGCCGCGCACCTGATCGACGTCACGGGCCGCACGCCCGAGGACGTCGCCGCCGAGCTGCACGGCATGATCCCGGCGTGCGCTTCGAGAAGTGGCAGGCCCTCGGGAACGACTACCTGATCGTCGAACGGGCCAACCTGCCCGCCCCGCTGACGCCGGAGACGGTCAGGCGGCTGTGCGACCCGCACTTCGGCGTCGGCGCAGACGGCGTGCTGGAGCTCTCGCCGCCCGACGAGCCCGGCTACGTCGCCCGCCTGCGGATCTTCAACCCCGACGGCTCGGAGGCCGAGCTGTCCGGCAACGGCGCCCGCGAGGCGATCCTGTACCTGCGCCACCGCGGCTGGACCGAGGCCGACACGTTCTCGATCCAGACCGCCGCCGGCGAGATCCGGCCCACGATCACCGGGCCCACCACCTGCCGCGTCGACATGGGCCGCGCGTCGCTGACCTCCAAGGACTACCCCGGCGGCCCGCCCGACGGCACCGGCGAGGTGGCCGGCTACGCGTTCCAGCACGTCTCGATCGGCAACCCGCAGTGCGCGATTCGGATCCCCGACCGCGCCGCGCTCGAGGCGCTCGACTTGAAGGCGATCGGCCCGCGGATCGAGCACGCCGACCTGTTCCCGAACCGCACGAACACGTCGTTCTGGACCGAGACCGGTCCGGCCGCCATCCGCGGACGGATCTTCGAGCGCGGGGTGGGGGAGACGCTCTCCTCGGGCACCGGCGCGTGCGGCGCCGCCGTCGCCCACGTCCTGCGCGGCGGCGACTCCCCGGTCACCGTCGCGCTCGACGGCGGCGAGCTGGTCGTCGACGTCGACGAGGCGCTGCACGTCGATCTCACCGGCTGGGCCGTCCCGATCTACCGGGGCGAGCTGCTCTCGCCCCCGAAGCGGTGATCACCGCGTACGACACGGGCCGGGTGGGTACCGTGCCGGGGCGATGACCGACTACCTGACCGAGGGGGCCTCCGCCACCGGCATTGCGACGCTCTCGGGCGACCGCGTGCTCGACGTCTACTACCCCGAGCCGCGGATCGGCGCATGGGGGGAGCCGGGCACCAGGCCGACCGGGCAGGGCGCGCCGGACGACGCTCGCCGCGTGCGCAGCGTGCCGGTCGAGACGTCGATCCACTCACTCGCCGACCCGCTCGCCGACGCCTACGACGCCTACTTGCGCCTGCACCTGCTCTCGCACCGGCTGGTCCGCCCGCACCAGGCCAACCTGGACGGGCTGTTCGGCGTGCTGAACAACGTGGCGTGGACGAGCCACGGCCCGGTCGACCCCACCGCCGTCCCGGCCGTCCAGCGCCGCTTCCACCTGGCCGGCGAACCGTTCCAGGTCTCCTCGGTCGACAAGTTCCCGCGCATGACCGACTACGTCGTCCCGGGCGGCGTGCGGATCGCCGACGCCGACCGCGTCCGGCTCGGCGCCCATCTCGCCGAGGGCACGACCGTCATGCACGAGGGGTTCGTGAACTTCAACGCCGGCACGCTCGGCCGTTCGATGGTCGAGGGGCGGATCAGCGCCGGCGTCGTCGTCGGCGACGGCTCGGACATCGGCGGCGGCTCCTCGATCCAGGGCACGCTGTCCGGGGGCGGGACGACGGTGATCTCGATCGGCGAGCGCTGCCTGCTCGGCGCCAATGCCGGCATCGGCATCTCGCTGGGCGACGACTGCGTCGTCGAGGCCGGGCTGTATCTCACCGCCGGGACGCTGGTCAAGCTGCCCGACGGCGACGTGGTCAAGGCGCGCGAGCTGAGCGGCGCCGACAACCTGCTGTACCGGCGCCATTCGCAGACCGGCGCGGTCGAGGCGGTCCCGCGCACCGGCAGCTGGGGCGGCCTGAACGCCGTCCTACATGCCGACCAGTAGTTCGGCGGCCCGCCGGCACTCGGCCAGCGTCGGCACGAGCGCGAGCCGCAGGTAGCCGGCGCCCGCCGCGCCGAAGTAGTCGCCCGGCGTGAGGATCACCCCGCGCTCGAGCAGCCGCTCGTGCTCGCCGGGCGCGGCGCCCTCGAGCCACAGGAAGAACGTCGCGTCGCCGCCGGCGTGGCGCAGCCCGCGCGCCGCCAGCGCGGGCACGAGCACGTCGCGCTTGGCGCGGTAGACGTCGCGCACCGCGGCCACGTGCGCCTCGTCGCCCCACGCCGCGGCGGCGGCGCGCTGCACGAACTCCGGCGGCGCGACGCCGACGTTCGGCCGGTAGCGCTTGAGCGCCGCGACCAGCTCGGAGTCGCCGGCGACGAAGCCCGACCGGTAGCCGGGCATCGACGAGCGCTTGGAGAGCGTGTTGAACACCGCGACGTTCGTCAGGTCGCTCACCTGCAGCGCCGACGCCGGCGGCTCGGAGCCGAAGTACAGCTCCGAGTACGCCTCGTCGGAGGCCAGCACGAAGTCGTGCTCGCGGGCGAGCGCCGCCGCGCGCTCGTACAGCTCCGGCGGAGCGGTCGCGGCGGTCGGATTGTTCGGGTAGCTGAGCCACAGGATCGCCGTTCGCGCCCACACGTCGGCCGGCACGGCGTCGAGGTCGGGCAGGAAGCCGTCGGCGGCCCGCAGCGGCAGCTCGACGACCTGCTTGCCCGCGAACACCGCGCCGCGCTCGTAGACCGGGTAGGCGGGCTGCGGGACCACGACGACCTCGCCGTCGAGCACCTGGGCGAGCAGGAACACCGCCTCCTTGGACCCGAACGTGGGGATCACCTCGCGGTCGGGATCCAGCGGTACGCCGAACCGCTTCCCGGCCCAGGCGGCGATCGCCGACCGCAGCTCGGGCAGCCCCTCGGCCGACGGGTAGGTCGAGATCGGCCGCAGCGCCGCGACCATCGCCTCGCGGATGAAGGCGGGCGTCTCCTCGTGCGGCTCGCCGATTCCGAAGTTGATCACCTCGACGCCCGACGCCGCGAGCCGCTGCGCCGCCTCGGTCAGGCGCACGAACGGGTACGTCCGCAGGCTGGCGAGCACGGGGGAGACCTTCACCGCGCGAACGCCTCCAGCACCTCGTAGGAGCGGACCAGGGCGGCGATCTCGACCGACTCGTCGCGGCGGTGCGCCTGCGGCGGGTCGCCCGGCCCGAAGTTGACCGCCGGGAGCCCGGCGAGCCCGAACTCCGCGACCGGCGTCCACGCCTGCTTGGGCGCGACCTCGAGGTCGCCGGCGGCGATCAGCCCCTGCGCCCGCGGGCTGTCGGTCGCCACCGCACCCGACGGCGCCAGCGAGTCGACCGTCAGCTCGCCGCCCGGGCACAGCTCCCGCAGCCGCGCCCGCGCGGCGTCCGGCGTGCGGCCCGGGGCGAAGCGGTAGTTGACGCCGCAGACCACGCGGTCGGGGATCACGTTCTGCGCGATCCCGCCCTCGATCTGCGTCACCGACGCCACCTCGTAGAACGTCAGGCCGTCGAAGATGTGCTCCTCGCGCCCGACGTCGGCCAGCGCGGCGATCCCACGCGCGGCCGCGTGGATCGCGTTCTCGCCGTCCCACGGGCGGGCCGAGTGGGCGGACCGGCCGGTGAACGTCCACGTCGCGTTGATGTTGCCGACGCAGCCGGCGTGCAGCTCGTTGGCGGTCGGCTCCATCATCACCACGAGCTCGTAGTCGAGCCGCTCGCGCTCGAGCAGCGGGGTCAGTGCGCTGAACGCACCGGGCAGCTCCTCGCGGCCGAAGAACAGGCAGTCGAACGGCGCGCCGGCCAGCGCGAGCTCGATCATCACGGCAAGGGCGCCCTTCATGTCGCTCGCCCCGAGCCCGTGCACGCGGCCGCCGTCGATCCGGCCCGGGACGTTGTCCTGCGCGGGCACGGTGTCCAGGTGCCCGGCGAGCAGGACCGGTGACCCGCGGCGGGCGAGCAGACAGGTGTCGCCGAGGTCGTCGACGTCGAGCAGAGCGGCGACATGCGCGGCCAGCCGCGCCTCGTCGCGCGACACGGACGGGATGTCGATCAGCTCGAGCGTCCGTGTGGCCAGCCGGTCGCCGAGCACGGGCAGCACCCTACACTGGGACCCGAGTGGAGAAGTCCCGCGACGGCCGCAAGACCCAGACTCGGTACGCGCCCCCGGAGAGCCCCGGGCGGGCGAAGCAGCGTGCCTTCATGGTCGCCGCCGCCCCGCAGGCCGACGACCTCGCAGAGCTGCGCGAGCTGCTGCGCACCGCGGGCGTGGCGACGGTCGGCGAGGTCGTGCAGATCCGCGACAAGCCGCACGCCAACCTCTACCTGGGTCCGGGCAAGGTCGACGAGATCAAGGCGCGGCTCAAAGCGGCCGACGCCAACGTCGTCGTCGCCGACGACGAGCTCACGCCCCGCCAGCAGCGCAACCTCGAGGCCGAGCTGGACCTGCCGGTGCTCGACCGCACGGCGGTGATCCTGGACATCTTCGCCGGCCATGCGCACTCGGCCGAGGGCAAGCTCCAGGTCGAGCTTGCCCAGCTCGAGTACAACATGGCCCGCATGCGCGGCCTGTGGACGCACCTCGAGCGTCTCGGCGCGGGCCGCGGCGTCGGCGGCATCGGCACGCGGGGCCCGGGCGAGTCCCAGATCGAGACCGATCGCCGGCTGGCGCGCGACCGCATCACCGCGCTGCGCCGCCGGCTCGACCACGTGCGCTCCAACCGCGCCGTCCAGCGCGCCGAGCGCGAGCGCGCGCACCTGCCGTCGGTCGCGCTCGCCGGCTACACGAACGCCGGCAAGTCGACGCTGCTCAACGCGATGACCGGCTCCGAGGTCGGGGTCCGCGACCGCCTGTTCCACACGCTCGACCCGACCACCCGCACGCTGCGCCTGCAGGGCCGCACCTACCTGATGACCGACACCGTCGGGTTCATCCGCAAGCTGCCGCACCAGCTCGTCGACGCGTTCGCCGCCACGCTCGAGGAGACCAAGCGGGCGGACCTGCTCCTCCACGTGGTCGACGCCAGCGCCCCCGAGGAGGAGCTCGTGGAGATGACGAAGGCGGTCGAAGACGTGCTCGAGGAGATCGGCGTCGGCGACCAGCCGCGGATCCTCGTCCTCAACAAGGCCGACCTGCTCGACGACGACCGCCGGCTGGCGCGCGACCGCATCACGGCGCTGCGCCGGCGGCTCGACCATGTGCGCTCGAACCGGGCGATCCAGCGAGCCGAGCGCGAGCGCGCCCACCTGCCGTCGGTCGCCCTCGCCGGCTACACGAACGCCGGCAAGTCGACGCTGCTCAACGCGATGACCGGCTCCGAGGTCGGGGTGCGCGACCGCCTGTTCCACACGCTCGACCCGACCACCCGCACGCTGCGCCTGCAGGGCCGCACGTACCTGATGACCGACACCGTCGGGTTTATCCGCAAGTTGCCGCACCAGCTCGTCGACGCGTTCGCCGCCACGCTCGAGGAGACCAAGCGGGCGGACCTGCTGCTGCACGTGGTCGACGCGAGCGCCCCGGAGGAGGAGCTCGTCGCGATGATCCGCGCGGTCGACGACGTGCTGGAGGAGATCGGCGTCGGCGACCAGCCGCGCATCCTCGTGCTCAACAAGGCCGACAAGCTGACCGACGAGCGCCGCCACGAGCTGGCGTTCCGGCACGCCGACGCGTCGCTGGTCAGCGCGATCACCGGCGAGGGGCTCGAGGAGCTCCAGGAGCGGATCGCCGACGAGTTCGAGCGCCAGATGCGCGACGTCGAGCTGCTCGTCCCGTTCTCCGAGGGCGGCACGCTGTCCGAGCTGCACGACGTGGCCGGCGACCTCGAGCGCACCGACACGCCCGACGGCGTCCGCGTGCTCGCCCGCCTCCCGGCGGTGATCGCCGAGCGCTTCGACCGCTACGCGGTCAACGGCCGCGGTTGAGCGGCACGATGACGCCACGCACTCTCGCGCCATCCTCGACTGGGTCGCGCGCCAGAGCTGACGCCCGCCGCGCGGCCTAGCGCTGGACGAGGGCGAGGATGTTGCCGTCGGGATCCTTGAACCAGGCGCTCTTGCTCTCTCCGAAGACGGCGATGCCTTTCTCGTCGGTGGAGATCGGAGGGTCGTCGTATCGCTCGAACGTGACGCCGGCGGCGGTCAGCTCGTCGACCAATTGCTCGAGGTCATCCACCGTCCAGCCGGCGACGGTGGCCCCGGACGCTCCAGCGCCCGCCGCGGAGGGGAAGACGTGCAGCGTCGTCCGTTCACCGCACTCGTACGTGCGACCGCCATCGGGGTCGTCGCTCGCGGCCGTGAACCCGAGCTTGCCCTCGTAGAACTCGCTGGCGCGGTTCATGTCGGAGACGGCGACGGCTGCGCCCACTCTGTAGTTGCTCAACGGCATAACGGACTCCTTGGCTCGAACGCGCGGGGAGCCAGTCTCGCTGACGAACTCGGGGCGGTTCAAGGGCGTTGTCGGAGCGGCGAGTTGCTTGCAGGTCATGGTCAAGCGCGGACGCGGCGGGTCAGTTCGGCCAGTTCGTGGTTGAAGCGCTCGGGCGCTTCCAGGTGCGGCGAGGCCTCGGCGATCACGCCGAACGCCGACGGCTGGCGCGCATCGCGGAGGCCGAGCCTCATCGCCCGCGGCTACACCAACCGAGAGATCGCGGAGGCGCTCGTCATCAGCGTCAAGACCGCCGGCGTCCACGTCTCCAACATCCTCCGCAAGCTCGACGCCCACAACCGGGTCGAGGCAGCCGCGATCGCACACCGCTTCTCCAACTAGGGTACGCGCGAAGCGAACGCCTCCCATGACCCCGCCGCCGTACGAGACCGATCCGCGCGTCGACGAGTACATCGACGCGCTGCCGGGCTGGCAGCAGGACATCTGCCGGCGCGTCCGCGACCTTGTCCACGAGGCCGACACCGAGGTCCAGGAGACGATCAAGCGGCGGGTGCAGCCCTACTTCGTGCTCGAAGGCAACATCTGCGCGCTGCTCGCCACCAAGGACCACGTGAACGTGTTCCTCTACGACGGCGCGATCGTCCCGGACCCGGACGGCATCATCACCGGCGGGCACGACAACCAGACGGCCCGCACCGTCGCGATCTACGAGGGCGAGACGTTCAACGCGCCGGCGCTGCGCCGGATGTTCGAGCAGATCATCGCCAACAACCGCGCGGGCGGCTGGCGGCGGCTCAAGAAGGAGCAGCAGACGCGGAATACCTGACGGTCACCGGCGTCTTGAGAGCGAAGCCGAACTTCGACCAAGGAGGTCGAGATGGCCAAGCAGATCGCACTCGGGACCCTGGCATTTCTTGCCGTCTTCGCTGTGCTCGTTCTTTTCGCAGGCTCGATCCCGCCGCAGCGCGAGGATCAGGCCGCGGCGCGGCGCTCGATCTCCGAGCGCACGAGCGGGGCCACCGCGGTGCCGAACAGCTCGATCGAGCGCATCACGTCGGCGTGCCGCGCGGTGCCGACGGACATATGCGCCAAGTAGCGCTGGTGGCCGAACAGGTCGTGCTCGAAGAGGATCTTCTCGGCGACCTCCTCGGGGCTGCCGACGGCCAGCGCGCCGCGCGGTGACCGCAGGGCCTCGTACTGGTCGCGCCCCATCGGCGGCCAGCCGCGCTCGCGCCCGATCCGGCTCATCATCGCGATGTAAGCGGAGCGGAACGACGAGTCGTCTCCGACGAACGCGTGCGTGTTGATCCCCAGCGGCAGCGAGTTGGGATCGTGGCCCGCCTCGGCGCCGGCGCGGCGGTAGAGGTCGACGAGCGGCACGAACCGCTCCGGCTGCCCGCCGATGATCGCGATCGTCAGCGGCAGGCCGAGCACGCCGGCGCGCGCGACCGACGTCGGCGTGCCGCCGACCGCGATCCACACCGGGATCGGATCCTGCACCGGCCGCGGCCAGACCGACTGCTCGACGAGCGGCGCGCGGTGGCGGCCCGACCACGTGACGGTCTCTCGCGACCGCAGCGCCAGCAGCAGCTCGAGCTTCTCGGCGAACAGCTCGTCGTAGTCCTCGAGGTCGTACCCGAACAGCGGGAACGACTCGGTGAACGAGCCGCGCCCGGCCATGATCTCCGCGCGCCCGCCGGACAGCAGGTCGAGGGTCGCGAACTCTTCGAACACGCGCACCGGATCGTCCGAGCTCAGCACGGTCACCGCGCTCGTCAGCCGGATCCGCTCGGTCCGCGCCGCGATCGCCGCCAGCGCCACCGCCGGCGCCGACACCGCGAAGTCCGGTCGGTGGTGCTCGCCGACGCCGAACACCTCGAGCCCGACCTCCTCGGCCAGCCGCGCCTCCTCCAGCAGGTTCTTCAGCCGCTGCTCGGGCGAGACCGACCCGACGTCGGCGAACGTGATCAGCCCGAGCTCCACCCCTTCGAGGGTACGACTAGCGGCCGGAGGAGCCGAAGCCGTTCTCGCCGCGGTCGTCGGGCGAGGGCGGCAGCTCGTCGACCACGCAGGCCTCCGGGGCGATGAAGGGGACGAGCAGGAGCTGGGCGATGCGATCGCCGGCGTGGGCCTCGAAGCGCGCGTCGCCGAGGTTGACGAGCACGACGCGGATCTCGCCGCGGTAGTTCGGGTCGATCAGCCCAGGGCCGTTGACGACCGAGATCCCGTGGCGCGCGGCCAGGCCCGACCGCGGGACCACGAGGCCGGCGACGCCGGCCGGGAGCGCCACGGCGACGCCGGTCGGCACCGTCGCGTGCTCGCGCGGCCACAGCGAGAATCCCTGCGTGCAGCGCAGGTCGTACGCCGCGTCGCCCGGGCGGGTGCGGGCCGGCGCGTGCGCGGCCGGATGCAGGAGCTTGACCTGGAGCTGATCGAGAGCGGTGTCAAGAGCCATCGCGCGACCGTACAAGCCGGTCCGGCGGACATTCCTGAGAGACGCCGGACTTTGCGGCAGCTCTTCGCCAACTCTTCGGTTCATCGGGAACCCTGGGGCCATGAAGTCCTCGAAGCAGACCGCAGCGCTCGCGCTCACCGGCGCGGTGGCGCTCGCATCGGGCGCGTACGCGCTCGGCAGCCAGACCGGCGACGGCGACGCCGTCGCGGCGAAGAATTCCGGCGGCAGCCAGGCGGCCGGCGCTCCACCATTCCACCGCGACTTCCACGGCGGCCCAGCGATGGCCGACGACCTCGCCGACCGGCTCGGCGTCGACGCCGACAAGCTGCGCGCCGCGCTCGAGGACCTCGGCGGGCAGCTGCCGGGCCGCGACACGCTGCGCGACGACTTCGCCCAGGACCTCGCCGACGCGCTCGGGATCGACGTCGCCAAGGTGCAGGCCGCGCTCGACAAGGTCAAGCCGACCCGCGAACGCCGGCACGAGCACTTCGACGAGTTCGCCGCCGCGCTCGCCAAGCAGCTCGGGCTGAGCACGAGCAAGGTGCGCGGCGCGCTCGAGTCCGCGCGCGAGGACCGCAAGGACCCCGCCGCCCTCGCCGACGCCCTCGGCGTCTCGCAGGCGAAGCTCCGGCAGGCGTTCGCCGCGCTCTGGCGGGACCACCGACCCGGCCGGATCGAGCGCCACGAGCGCGGGCCCGCGCCCGCCGCGCTGGCCAAGGCCCTCGGCGTGACGCAGGCGCAGCTCGAGGCCGCGTTCGACAAGGTCAAGGCCGCCCACGAGAAGGAGATGACCGCGCGCCGCGACGCGTTCGCGGAGGCGCTGGCGAAGCGCCTGGGCCTCGACGTCTCCAAGGTCAAGAAGGCCCTGGAGACGCCGAGGGTGTTCCCCGGCCGGCCCGGCCCGTAGAGCCTGGCCTCAGTTCCCGGCGATCAGCCCGGTCTCGGTCAGGTACTCCTTCGCGACCTCGGCGGGATCCTTCTTGTCGAGGTCGACGCGGGCGTTGAGCTCCTGCATGTTCTCGTCCGTGAGCTGCTCCTGGATCAGGCTGATCGTCTTGGCGAGGTCGGCCCCCGCCTTGTCGGCCGTTTCCTGCTTCATCACGAGCGTCGAGTTGTAGGGCGGGAACATGCCCTTGTCGTCCTCGAGCAGGACCTCGTTCTCGCGCTGGATCTGCGGGTCGGTCGTGAAGACGATCGACACGTCGGCGCGGCCGGACGTGAGCACGTCGTGGCGCTGGGCGATATCGACCGGCGTGAACTTCTTGAACTTCAGCCCGTAGACCTGCTGCAGCCCGAGCAGGCAGTCGAGCCGCTGGCGGCACTCCGGCGAGCCGTAGAGCGTCAGGTCCTGCGACTTGCCGGACAGGTCCGAGATGTTCTTGAGCCCAAGCTTCTCGGCCGTCGCCTTGGTGACCGCGACCTCGTTTGAGGACGTGAACGGCGTCGGCGGGAAGGCCGTCAGGCCATCGGCCGCGAAGTCCTTCTTGACCTCCTCGTAAGCGGCCTGCGGGTCCTTCGGCAGCTCGTTCGCCTTCTTGCCGAAGAACGAGAGCAGCGCGGTGCCGGTGTACTCCGGGTAGGCGCTGATCTCGTCGGACTTCAGCGCGGCCAGAGCGGTCTTCTCGTCGCCGAGGTTGAGGTCCTTGTTGATCGCGTAGCCCGCCGCCTCGAGGCCCTGGGCGTAGATCTCGCCGAGCACCTTCTGCTCGGTGAAGTTCTTGGACCCGATCGTCAGATGGACCTTGGCGTTCGCGTCGTTGCGCTGGATCTTGCCGCCGCCGCCCGCGTCCGAGGACGACTGGGTCGGGGTGGCCGCGGTGTCCTCGCTGTCGTCCCCGCAGGCCGCGACGAGCACGGCGAGCGAGAGCGCGAGGAGCAGGATGAGCAGTCGTTTCATGGGGCGGTCTGGATCCTCCTCTTGAGGGTTCCGAAGCGCGACGGGGCTGATGCCGCACGCCGTTCGAGCTTCACGCCGGCGGGGGTCACCGCGCGCTGCACGGCCGACAGGCTGAGCTCGGCGATGACGGCGAGGACGGCGACGACGATCGACGCGCCGATCTGCCCGGCCCGGCCGTGGACCGAGCCGGAGATGATCGGATCGCCGAGCGTGAGCACGCCGACCAGCGGCGCGATCGTCGCGGTGGCGATGACGTTGACGGTCGAGGTCTTGATCCCGCCGAAGATCAGGGGCAGCGCGAGCGGCAGCTCCACCTGGCGCACCACCTGGGCGCCGGACATGCCCATGCCGCGGGCCGCGTCGACCGTGTCGCGGTCGACCTGCCCGACGCCGACGTAGGCGTTGGTGAGGATCGGCGGGATCGCCAGCAGCGCCAGCGCCGCGGTCACGTTCCAGAACTCCGGCGTGGACGGGAAGAACGCGACGAAGAATGCGATCAGCGCGATGCTCGGGACGGCGCGGCCGACGTTGGAGACCGAGATCGTCGCGAACGCCCCGCGGCGGGTGTGGCCGAGGACGAGCCCGAGAGGCAGCGCGACGGCGGTCGCGATCGCCATGGCCGCGGCGGTGACCTTCAGGTGCGTGCCGATCAGCGGCCACAGCTCCGAACCGCCGACCTTGGCGCCGCCGGCCTTGGACTCGCGGGCGTGGAAGATGTAGTCGATCGCGTCCCCGAAGTCGCCGAGGAAGGCGAGCGTGCCGCTCATTGCGCCGCCGCCCGCGTCCACGGCGTGATCGCCTTCTGGACCCCGAGGATCGCCAGGTCGAGCACGACCGCGAGCAGCACCGCCAGGCCGCCGGCGACGAGCACGTTCGAGCGGAACGTGATGTCGTCGAAGAGCGCCCCGCCGAGCCCGCCGGCGCCGGCCAGGAACGCCAGCGACGCGAGGCCGACCGTGGTCGTCACGGCGATCCGCAGGCCGGCCATGATCTCCGGCAGCGCGAGCGGCAGCTCGACCCGCCACAGCAGCTGGCGCTGGGTGAGCCCCATCCCGCGGCCCGCGTCGCGCGTCTCGGCGGGCACGTTCTCGAACCCGGCGATGAAGTTGCGGAACAGGATCAGCAGCGAGTAGGCGACGAGCGCGATGATCGCCGTCGTGTCGCCGCGCCCGGTGAGCGGCAGCAGTAGGAAGAAGACCGCGACGCTGGGGAGCGTGTAGAGGATGCCGGTGACCTGCACGATCGGGCCGACGAGCCAGCGCCGCCGGTGCGCCAGCAGCGCCAGCGCGAACGCGATCGCGAAGCCGATCGCCACCGAGACGAGCGTGAGGTACACGTGCTGCCAGAACGGCGTCGTGTAGCGGTCGAGGTTGTCGGCGATCCAGCTCGGGCAGATGCCGTTGTCGGCCACGCAGCCGCCCTCGCTGCGGTTGTGGTGCTGCAGCGTCTGGGCGAACAGCTCGGTCACGACGCGATCGTGTGAGAGAGCAGCTCGATGGACAGGACGCCGACGACCTCGCCCTGCGCGTCAGCCACCGGCGCGTACTGGATCTCGGCGGCCAGCATCTCGCTGAGCGCGTCGCGCAGCAGGTCGTCGAGCCCGAGCACCGGCTCGGGCGGATACGGGACGTGGGACGGCGGGATCAGGTCGACGTCGCGCACGCGCTGCAGCGACAGGCGCTTGAGCGCGCGGTCGGCGCCCACGAAGTCCTCGACGAACGCGTTCGCGGGGCGCATCAGCAGGTCGGCGGGCGGGGCGTACTGGGCGAGGATCCCGCCCTCCTGCATCACCGCGATGCGGTCGCCCATCTTGATCGCCTCGTCGATGTCGTGCGTGACGAAGACGATCGTCTTGCGCAGCTCGGCCTGCAGGCGCAGGAACTCGTTCTGCAGCCGGTCGCGGTTGATCGGGTCGATCGCGCCGAACGGCTCGTCCATCAGCATCACCGGCGGGTCGGCGGCGAGCGCGCGGGCGACGCCGACGCGCTGGCGCTGCCCGCCGGACAGCTGCGCCGGGTAGCGGCGGCCCATCTCGCGCTCGAGGCCGATCAGGTCGAGCAGCTCCTCGACGCGCGCGGCGATTCGCCGCTTGTCCCAGCCCAGGAGCTTCGGGACCGTGGCGATGTTTTCGGCGACCGAGCGGTGCGGGAACAGGCCGATCTGCTGGATCACGTAGCCGATGTCGCGCCGCAGCTCGTCCTCGTCGCGGTCGCGCACGGAGCGGCCGCCGACGAGGATGTCGCCGCTCGTGATGTCGATCATCCGGTTGACCATCCGCATCGCGGTGGTCTTGCCGCAGCCGGACGGGCCGACGAGCACGCAGATGTCGCCGGCCGGGACGTCGAGCGACAGGCCGTCGACAGCGGGGCGGTCGGTGCCCGGGTAGCGCTTAGTCGCCTCCCGGAACTCCAGCGAGGCGGCCTGACGGGAGGCCGACGGCCCCTCGGTCTGGGCGGTGTTGGCTGTGGACAAAGGGGAAAAACCCGGGGAGGGAGGGCTCCGGATCGTAGCCGACGGCCCCGCTTACACCCCGGCCGCGCGGCGTGCCGCGGCGTGCGCCGCTGACTCCAGCACGTCGTCGAGAGGTTCGAGATCCGACGGCGGGAGGCCGAGGGCGCGGGCGGTCAGCCAGTCGGCGAAGAACGCGTTCTTGGGGAGCAGCGGTCCGTGGAGGTAGGTGCCGACGACGGTCCCGTGCGGGCCGCCGCGGACGCCCTCGTAGCCCGAGCGGCCGTCGTTGCCGTGGCCGCGCAGCACGCGGCCCAGCGGCTGCGCACCCGGGCCGAGCTGTGTGCGGCCGCCGTGGTTCTCGAAGCCGGCGAGCACCTGCCCGTCGGCGAGCTCGATCGCGACGTTGCCGATCAGCCGCGGTCCTTCGGCGCGGACGGTCTCGAGGTCGACGAGGCCGACGCCCGGCAGCCGCTCGCCGCCCATGTCGTAGCCGTGGCCGAGCAGCTGGTAGCCGCCGCAGACCGCGAACACGACCGCGCCGCGCTCCGCGGCGCCGTGCAGCGCGTCGCGCTTGGTCTCGACCATGTCGCGCGCGCACAGCGCCTGGTCGCGGTCCTGGCCGCCGCCGATGTAGAAGAGGTCGTGGGCGTCGGCGTCCAGCGGGTCGCCGAGTCCGGCGCCCGCAAGCTCGAAGCCGATCCCGCGCCAGGCGCAGCGGCGCTCGAGCAGCAGCAGGTTGCCGCGGTCGGCGTAGATGTTCAGCAGGTCGGGATACAGCGCGCAGACGCGCAGCGTGCGCTCAGCCACGCAGCAGCACCACCTCGGAGCCGACGTGCTCGGGCGTCGCGGCGATCGTGCGGGCCGGCTCGGGCCGCAGGCCGGCGGCGGCGCCCTCGGCCGCCAGCTCGGCCGCGCTGACCGCGGCCAGCTCGATCACGTCGTGCGCGGTGCGGCGCGCGCCGTCGGGGCCGATCGTGTGCCGCAGGCGCTCGATCCGCGTCGCGCCTCCGACCACGCGGACGGCGGTCGGCTGGGAGACGAAGCGCGTGCCGTCGTGGACGGCGACGTCCGGCGCGGGGAGCTCGACGTCGTCCTCGAAGCTCTCGAGGTCGGTGGCGATCGCCAGCGCGACCAGCCCGCCGGGCGCGAGCGCCCGCCGCGCCGACGCGAAGAAGCCGGCGCGCGCCGGCAGCAGCTGGATCGTCTGCATCGGCACCGCGACGAGCGCGAACGGGCCGGCGTCGAAGTCCGCCGCGTCGGCGACGATCGTGTCGACGCGCAGGCCGGCGGCGTGCGCGCGGCGCTCGAGCTCGGCGAGCAGGTCGCGGTCGACGTCGAGCGCGGTGACCGCGTGCCCGGCGCGCGCGAGGTGCAGCGCGACGCGGCCGGTGCCGGCCCCGACGTCGAGCACCGGCCCGCCGGCGGCCGCCGCGAGCTCCTCCCACAGCGGCAGGTCGGCCGTGTAGGAGCCGCACTCGACGTCGTGCCAGACGATCGCGCTCATCGCCAATACGCCTCGCCCTGCCCGCGGCGCGCGAGCAGGTCCTTGAGCTCGAGCAGCGCCGTGTAGGTCGGCAGCGCGTAGAGCGGGCCGCTGCCGTCGGCGAGCGCGGTGTCGAGCCCGCGCTCGAGGTCGTCGACGACCTTCAGCCGCGCCGGGTCGACGCCGGCGTACTTGAGCCGCAGCGCGAGCTCGGCCGCCCGGGTGCCCGAGCACGTCAGCCGGCGCACGTGCGGCGCGACGATCTCCCAGTCGGCGTCCCACACCCACGAGACGTCGCGCCCGTCGGCCGTGCGGTCGTTGAGCACGCCGAAGAGGTCGAGCTGCGTCGCCTCGAGCGCCAACGTCCGCAGCACCTCGTTGGCGCCGGCGGGGTTCTTGACGAGCAGGATCGACGTCGGGCGCCCGCCGAGATCGACGGTCTCGGCGCGGCCGAACGCGGGCGCCACGGCGGCGAGCCCGGCCGCCACGTCGTCGAGCCCGATCCCGAGCTGCAGGCACAGCGCGGCGGCACCGAGCGCGTTGTAGACGTTGTAGAGGCCGGGGAGCGGCAGCTCGATCCGCCGCTCGCCCGCGCGCGCGGTCAGCGTGAACGCGGCCGAGCGGATGCCGCGCAGCTCGACGGCCGACGCCGACACCGCCGGGTCGGGCCGGCGGCGGCCGCAGTTGGGGCACTCGTAGTGGCCGAGGTGGGCGAGGTAGGCGGCCTCGTACGTGTAGGCATGGCCGCAGCGGCGGCAGTGCTTGGAGTCCGACGCGTGCTGGAGCTCGGGCAGCGCCAGCGCGTCGTCCTGCACGCCGAAGTAGCACGCGTCGGCCCGCCCGCGGCCGAGGTCGGCCACGAGCGGGTCGTCGGCGTTGAGCACGAGCCCGGTGGCCGCGGGGAGGCCGGCGACGATCGCGGCCCAGCGATCGGCGATGATCTCCAGCTCGCCGTAGCGGTCGAGCTGGTCGCGGAACAGGTTGCCGAGCAGCACGGCCCGCGGTTCGAGCTCGGTCGCCACCGGCCCGAGCCAGAACTCGTCGACCTCGAACAGGCCCATGTCGCCGCGCTCGGCGGCCAGCGCGGCGGCGACGCCGCCGGCCATGTTCGCGCCGGCCCGGTTGTGCACGAGCTCGGTCCCGGTGCGCCGCAGGATCGCGCTGACCATCGCGGCGGTGGTCGTCTTGCCGTTGGTGGCCGAGACGACGACGCTGCCCTGCGGCAGCCGCGCCGCCAGCCGCGCGATCGCGTGCGGCTCGGCGCGCATCAGCACCTTGCCGGGCAGCGACGTGCCGCCGCGCCCGGCGAGCCGCGCGGCGGCACCGGTGGCGCGCGCCGCCAGCAGGCCCGCCTGCAGCCTCACGGCGCAATCACCCGCAGCGAGCGCGGCACCACGCGCACGGTCACCGGCAGCTCGGAGATCGGGTCGCCGTCCGCGTAGGGGACGAACGGGCGGTCGGCCCGGAAAGTGATCTCGCGGCCTCGCAGCAGCGTGAACCCGGGCTCGTCGACGTGCGTGCCCTTGAAGACCTTGTTCAGGCCGCGCAGGTACGCGGTCCTGGGGCGGTCGGCAGTCAGCGCGACGTCGAGCAGCCCGTCGTCGAGCTCGGCGTTCGGCACCAGCCACATCCCGCCTCCGAAGACCCCGGAGTTGGCCACCGCCACGGCATACCCCGTGAACGTGTGCTCGGCGCCGTCGACGGTGACCTCCCAGCGGGCGGGGCGCCACGTCCACAGCGCCCGCAGCGCGCCGTAGGCGTACACGAGCGTGCCCAGCGGCAGCCGGGTCGAGTTGGCGATCTCGTTGACGATCGAGTCGAACCCGGCGCTGAGGATGCCGACGTAGACCGTCCCGGCGGCCTCCGCGACGTCGATCCGCCGCTCCTTCCCGGCCGCCAGCACGTCGACGGCGGCGACCGGGTCGTGGTTGAAGCCGAGCTTGCGCGCGAGGTCGTTGCCGCGCCCGCCGGGCAGCACCGCCATCACCGCATCGGAGCTGTGCAGCTCGCCCGCCACGGCGCCCGCCAGCCCGTCGCCGCCCATCGCGGCGGCGATCTCGCCGGCGTCGCGCGCCGCGCGCGCCAGCTCGCGCGCGTGCTCGATCGACTCCGTGCGGTCGACCCGGAACGCGATCCCGGGTGCGCGCAGCGCCGCCTCCACGTCGGGCAGCAGCCGCGCGGCGCGGCCGGCGCCGGCCGAGGGGTTGACGATCAGGCGGACGGGATGGTCCATGCGCCCCGGAGGCTAGTACCGGCATTCGCAAGCACGCCTGATCTGGCCCACCCGCCCGCCGCCGATCACCGGCGACCGCGCGTACTTCCGAACACCGGTACTAGCCGCGCGTCAGGCCAGCACCAGCGCCGCGAGGGAGTCGGCGACGTGCGTGGGCTGCGGATCGGCGGCGGTCGCCGCCTCGCGGCTGGTGCCGCCGGTCAGCACGAGCGCCGAGTCCAGCCCGGCGCGGCGGGCGCCCGCGACGTCGACCTCGAGCAGGTCGCCGACCGCGAGCATCCGGCCCGGACCGAGGCGGTCGCGGGCCGCCTCGTACATCGCAGGCTCGGGCTTGCCGACCACCAGGTCGGCGGTGCGGCCGGTCGCCGTCTCGATGGCGGCGAGCACGGCGCCGGTGGCGGGCCACGGGCCGTCGGGCATCGGGAACGTGCGGTCGCGGGTGGCGGCGACGAGCTCGGCGCCGCGCAGGACCGCCTGGGTGGCGATGCGCAGCTCGTCGTAGCCGAGGTCCTCGTGCGCGCCGAGCACGACGACGTCGGCGCGGGTGGCGAACGGCGTGCGGTTGAGGATCCGCAGTCCGGCCTCCGCCACGTGGTCGATCAGCGCCTGCGAGCCGACCACGAACGCCGACGCGCGGTCGCGCCCGGACAGGTGGAACTGCAGCGCCGCGCCGACCGTCACGACCTCGGCGAGCGACGCCTGGAAGCCGAGCCGCCACAGCTTGCGGACGAAGTCCTCGGGTGCGTGGCGGACGTCGTTGGTGAGGAACAGCACCTGGGTGCCGGCCTCGCGCAGCGCGGTCACGGCCTCCGCCGCGCCCTCGCAGGCGTCGTCGCCGACCCACAGGCAGCCGTCGAGGTCGATGAGGACGTGGTCGTACGGCCGGATACGGGGGGAGACGGGCACGATGCGTGTCTATCATCGCCGCCCATGCTGCGGGCCCGCGTGCTGATCCTGCTCCTCGGCTGCGCGCTGCTCGTCGGCGCCTGCGGCGGCGGCGACGACTCCGGCGAGGCGGCCGCGACGGCCACCCCGGCCGAGAACGCCGCGCCGGGCTGCCAGAAGGTCGCGGCGCCCAAGCCCAAGGGCGAGGGCAAGCTCCCGAAGCCCAAGACGACGCTGGACCCGGCGAAGACCTACCTCGCCACCGTGTCCACCAACTGCGGCGACTTCGTCATCACGCTGGACGCCAAGCGCGCGCCCGAGACCGGCGGCGCGTTCAAGTACCTGGCCGACAAGGGCTTCTTCGACAACACGACGTTCCATCGCATCGTCTCGGGCTTCGTGATCCAGGGCGGCGACCCGAAGGGCGACGGCACCGGCGGTCCCGGCTTCTCCGTCGTCGAGCCGCCGCCGCAGGACCTCGTCTACACCAAGGGCGTCGTGGCGATGGCCAAGACCGGCGCCGAGCCGGCCGGCACCTCCGGCAGTCAGTTCTTCGTCGTCACGGCCGAGGACGCGTCGCTGCCGCCCGACTACGCACTGCTGGGCAAGGTGACCTCCGGCCAGGAGGTCGTCGACACGATCGGGGTCGCCGACACCGATCCCGCGACCGAGAAGCCGGTCGACCCGATCGTCATCAAGTCGGTCAAGGTCACCGCGAAGTAGCGGTTCACGAACTTCAACGCGGCATTGAGGCGAGCGGGATCGACCGCCGCGCGACCTCTTGGCGAGTTGACCTCCTATACGCAGGTCAACTCGCCAGGGACCACCGGCACGGCCGACCCTGCCGCCTCCCTACCCAGCCGAAGTTCGCCTACAGCGAGCCCTCGAGCTCGAGCAGCGCGCGCTTGCGCTCCGGCCCGCCCCCGTAGCCGCCGATCCCGCCGCTGCCGGGCAGCACGCGGTGGCAGGGCACGAGGATCGGGATCGGGTTGAGCGCGCACGCGGTCGCGGCCGCGCGGTAGGCGCGCGGGTTGCCGGCGCGGCCGGCGAGCGCGCCGTAGGTGACGACCTCGCCGCGGGCGACGGAGTCGTGCAGCGTCTCCAGCACCGCGTGCCGGAACGGCGCGGCGACAAGCGTGAGGTCGACGGGGACGTCGTGCGGGTCGCCCTCGCCGGCGAAGTAGGCGTCGAGCGTGTCGCGCGCGAGCGACGTCTCGCGGTCGGATGCGACGATCCGCGGCCCGAGCCGGGCGGCGACCTCGGCGAGCACGCGGTCCTCGGGCTCCTCCTCGAAGCCCACGCGCACCACGCCGCTTGCGCCCTGGACGACCAGCAGGCGGCCGATCGGCGTCCGCAGGCGGGTGAAGACGGCGTCGGCGAGACCCTCGCGCACCGCGGCGGCGGCGAAGGCCTCGAGGAGTGAATCGGGGAGGGGGGTCATGCGGCGAGCCTCTTTCGGAGCGTGCGGACGGCGGTGGACACCCGCTGGCGGGCGGCGACGGTCGAGATCCCGAGCGCGCCGGCGATCCCCTCGTAGTCGAGGTCGTCGACGAACCGCAGGCGCAGCGCATCCCGCGCGGTGTCCGGCAGCGGGGCGATCAGGGCCTCGAACTCGCCCTCGTCGTAGGTGTCGTCGGTCGCGACGGCCGGCACGTCGTCCGTGGGGACCTCGCGGCGCTGGGCACGGTGCGCGTCGATCGCCGCAGTCGTGGTGACGCGGTACAGCCAGGCGCGCAGGTGGTCGGCGTGCCGCAGCCGGGGATAGGCGCGCAGGGCGCGCAGCAGCGCGTCCTGCAGGACATCCTCGGCGTGCTGGTCGCCCGCCATGCGTCGTGCATGGGCGAGCAGCTCGTCGCCGTGGGCCTCGACGAGGGTCCAGAACGGGGGCAGCGCAACGGCCGTCACATTCCTGGAACGCGGCATCGGCCGCGAACGTGAGCCGGGCTCAGCCGGGCCGGCGCCCGCTTACCGCGTCGGCGCGCTGGGAGGCCGCCCGCTCGCGCGCGCGCCGCTGGCGGCGCCGGCCGACGACCGCGAGCACGCCGATCACCACCAGCACCAGCAGGAAGCCCCAGAAGATCGAGATCGCCGGGTCGAGCCCGCCGAACGGGAGCGAGACGAGCTGGACGACGCCCCAGCCGATCGCCAGCAGCGCGACGATGATCGCGATCAGCAGCAGCACGCCGCCGATCCGGCGGAAGATGCTCGACCCCGGTGGTGGGGCGATCAGGCCCATCACCTGCAGCATCAGCAGCTGGCGGTTCGAGGGCGGCGTTTGGCCGAGCTTCTCGGCCGCCACCTTCAGGTCGCCGGCGCGGCGCTCGGCAAGCGCCAGCGACGCCTCGGCCATGCGCCGCAGCTGCAGGCGCTCCTGCGGGCGGGCGGCGGCGATCGCCGCCCGGAAGTGCTCGCGCGAGCGCTTGGCGTCCATCCGCTCGGCCGCGCGGGCGCCGAGGATGGCCTGGGCGGCGGCGCGGAAGCGGGTCTCGGCCTCGAGCTCCTCGTCGGTGCGACCCTCGAGCCGCTGCATCGCGGCCAGCGCGCCCTTCTGCTCGATCTTGATCTGCCGCGGCTTGGGGGGCATGGTGTCCTCGGAGTCTACGACCGCCGGCGGAAGCCGGTGGGCTCGGGGTCGGGGCTGAGCGGGTTCGCGGGCAGGCCCGGCTCGGGATCGAGATCGTCGTACCCGGGCGGCGCGATGTCGTTCGGCGCGTCGGCGTGGAACAGCGCCGCCAGGTACTGGATCTGCCCGCGGCCGACGCCGAGCTCGAACTGGCCACCGCCGTAGGCGCCCATCCCGCGCTCGGCGCAGAAGTCGTAGGCGTCGAACAGCGCGCGCACGCTGCCGAACCGCGACGGCTTGAGGTTCACCGTGCGGGGGAGCACCGGCATCGCGAGTATGTCGTCGATCGAGTGGATCGGCGCGTCCCAGGTGATGCGGTCCTCGAACGGGCGCAGCGCCTCGCGCGCGTCGTCCGGCTCGAGGTCCGGGTCCTCGAGCCAGGCGTCGGGGAACGCCTCGGCGATCCGGCGGTAGAACGCGGCGTCGGTCTTCGCGTCGACGACCGTGCCCCGGTAGAGGCCCTTGAAGTCGATCGAGTCGACCGCGCCGGTGCGCACGAGGCCGTCGATCAGCGCGTCGTCCCAGTCGGGCGTGGCGTCGAGCTTGAAGCGCAGGTCCGGATAGCGCGCGAGCCGGCGGGTGACCGGCTCGATCGTCGGCGGCTCGCCCATCCGCGAGGAGACGACGAAGCGCACCGGTTGCGGCTCACGGCCAACGGATTCGGCCAGCGACCGGCCGGCCTGCCGCAGCGCAAGGTCGAGCGCCGCGCTCTCGAACCCCCAGCGCCGGTAGTTGCGGAACACCGGCCACCCAGGCTCGCCGGCGGGGAACTGGTCCGTGGCCGCCAGGTGCTCGGAGAAGCCGTCGAACGTCCACTCGCCGGCCAGCGGCAGCTCCGGGCCGCGCTCCTGCTGCTTGTGGTGCTCCTCGGCCTCGTACGTGACGTCCTCGCCGAGCCCCTCCTCGCCACCGCCGCGCAGGTGGTACACGGTCGACACGCGCTCGAACCCGCTCGACACCGATCGCGAGAGCCCTTCGAGCGCGTAGTCGTCGATGGTGAGCGGCAGGCCGGCGACGCGGTCGTAGGTGCTCATGCCCCGGAGCCTAGACGCCTGTCTGGCCACTAGCCTCCGGACGCCATGCTCGAGGCGCTCGGGTTCTTCGCGCTGGTCGAGATCGTCGGCCTGGCCGCCCTGCCGCTCGCCGGGCTGGCGTTCGGCAGGCTGCCCGGCGCCGGGCTGGGATTCTCCAAGCCGCTCGGCGTGCTGCTCGTGACGTGGGCGGTGTGGATGGCGGGATCGGTCGGAATCGCGCACTACAGCACGGCGACCGTGCTCGTCGCGACCGCGCTGCTCGCGCTCGCGAGCCTGCTCGTGGCGGCGCGCCAGCGCACGCTGCGGACGCGGCTCGCCGACGCCCCGCGGGGCTGGTGGGCGCGCCGGCGGGCCGAGTGGGCGGCGGCGCGCGCGCTCCCCGCCGAGGACCCCGCACGGCGGCCGCTGTGGATCGGCGCCGAGGCGGTGTTCGCCGTCGCGTTCTTCGGGATGGCGCTGCTGGTCGCCTACTCGCCCGACGTGTGGGGGACCGAGAAGCCGATGGACATGGCGTTCGTGAACGCCGCGAACGCGTCCGACAGCTTCCCGCCGCACGACCCGTGGATGGCGGGCGAGGACCTCAATTACTACTACCTCGGCCACCTCGCGATGGCGATGCTGATCCGCGTCGTCGGCAGCGCGCCCGACCGCGGCTACAACCTCGCGTTCGCCACCCTCGCCGCGCTGTCGGCGGTCGGCGTGTTCACGCTCGCCGGCACGATCTGGGCGGCCGCGCGCGAGCGCCTGCCGCCGGTCCGCGGCGGCCCGGTGGCGGCCGGGGTCGCCGCCGTCGTCGTCTGCCTCGTGCTGGGCAACCTCGCCGGCGTGCGCGAGTGGATCGACGCGGTCGACCCGCCCGGCGGCTACGACTGGTTCGCCCCCTCGCGGGTGATCCCCGGGACGATCAACGAGTTCCCGTGGTTCTCGTTCCTGCTCGGGGACCTGCACGCGCACGTGCTCGCGCTGCCGTTCACCGCCGTCGCGCTGGCCTTCGCGCTCCAGGTCGTGCTGCGCGGGCCGCGCGGCGACGCCGTCTGGCGCGGCGCTGCCGAGGCGCTCGCCGCCGGACTGGCCATCGGCGCGCTGTACGCGATCAACACGTGGTCCTACCCCGCGGCGGCCGGCCTGCTGGTGCTGGCGATCGCGACCTGGCTGCGCTCCGCGGAGAGCGCCGGCCGGCGCGTCTACGCGGTCGTCTGGCTGGCGCTCGTGCTTGTCGCCAGCGTCGTGTTCGTCCTGCCCTTCCACCTGAACTTCGACCCGGCGGCGCGCGGGATCGGCTGGGTCGACGAGCGGCGGTCGTTCTCGCGCTTCGCCGGCGACCAGGCGCTCCTGTACGGGCTGTTCGTCGGGCCGCTCGCGGCGGTGTTCGCGACGCGCGTGCTCGCCACCCGCCGCCCGCTGCGCACGCTCGTGTGGGCCGTCGTGGCCGCCGTGTTCGGGCTGTCGCTGCTCGCGCCGTCGGACTGGGCCGGCGTCGCGGCTGTCGCCGCGCTGCTCGCGGTGGCGCTCGGCGCCCTGCTCAGCCGCCGCCTCGCCGCGCCCGAGCGGTTCCTGTGGCTGCTCGTCTCCGGCGGGCTGATCTGCATTCTCGTACCCGAGCTCGTCTACGTCCGCGACGCGTTCGACCACAGCGACCTGTACCGGATGAACACGGTCTTCAAGCTCGGCTACCAGGCCTGGCTGCTGCTGGCGATCGCCGCCGCCTGCGCGCTCCCGTGGGCGGGCGCCTGGCTGCCGCGGCGCGCCTGGCCGCCGTGGGCGGCGGTCACGGCGGTCCTGCTGCTGCTCGGCGCCGTCTACCCGTACGCCGGCACGTACGCGCGCAAGGGCGGCTTCAACCACTCGCCGACGCTCGACGGCCTGAACTGGCTGCGCCCCAGCGCGCCCGGCGACCTCGGCGCGATCGACTGGCTGCGCGCGAACGCCCCCGGCACGGCGGTCGTGCTCGAGGCGGTGGGGGAGGACTACTCGGCCTTCGGCCACGGCCGCATCTCCACGTTCACCGGCCGGTCCACCGTGCTCGGGTGGGCGGGCCATGAGTTGCAGTGGGACCACCAGCCGGGCACCCGCGAGGCCGACGTCAAGACGCTCTACACGACGACGAACCTCACCGAGGCGCGCGCGCTGATCGACCGCTACGGCGTCGACTACGTCGTCTTCGGCCCGATCGAGCGGACCACCTACGGCGACGCCGGGCTCGGCAAGTGGGACGAGCTCGGCGAGAAGGTGTTCGACGAGGCGGGCACCACGGTCTGGCGCCTTCGGACCTAGCGCCGCTCGTAGAGGAACTCCGGCATGCCGCCGGTCGGGTTCCACGGCTCGCGCTTGGTGATCCACCGCCACCAGTTGCCGACCGACATGTCGCCGTAGTCGCGCACCCACCAGACCCGGAACGGGAACCGCCGGACCGTGTAATCGCTCAGCTGCGAACGGAGGCGGTCGCGGGAGGCCTGGGTGAGGATGAGCACGTCGGACGGCGGCGGGACGCCCCGCTGGCTGAGGTCGATGTAGCCGGTGGAGAGGTCGCGGAAGTACCACGCCCACGGGAACGTCGCGCCCTCGGCCGAGTCGATAGTCACCGAGAACGGGCGCCCCTCGCGCTCGGCGCGCTGCGCCTTGGCGAGCACCTGGTCCGCGACGTCGGCGACCACCTCGGACGACTGCGTGGACACGAGCAGCTCGCGCGGGTCGGCCCGGTGCTCGGCGTTGACGAGGAACGACGCGTAGCCGGCGTACGCGAAGGCCACGACCGCGGCGAGGATCCCCAGCCTGCCGAACCAGCGCCGCCGCGAGTCCCAGATCGCCTGGACGCCGATCCCCGCCAGCAGCACGAGCGGCAGCAGCGGATGCAGGATCAGCCAGGCGAACTTCTCGCCCGCCCACGAGTACACGATCAGCGAGAGCACGAACGCCCAGACGAGGAACACGCGCAGGAGCGTCGGCCGCCGCAGCGCGACGATGCCGCCGAGCGCGCCGAGTACGAGCGCCGGCCACTCGACCCCGAGCAGCACGGCCCCGTAGAAGATGTCCGACTCGCCGCCGCGGCGCACGCCGTGCTGGGACAGCCAGTACTTCAGGCCCGTGTAGATGCCGTCCCAGAGCCCGATCGGGTGCGTGAGGAACGTCGTGAACAGCACGGTGAAGACGCCGAGGAAGGCGGCCAGGCCCCAGCCCCAGGCGTCCAGCCCGACGGCGCGCACCGGCTCCAGGAACAGCGTGCGGTGGCGCGTCGCGAGCACGGCGAGGAAGAACGTGCCGGCCACGAACACCGTGATGAACGTCGTCTCCTTCGTCGCGAAGCTCAGCGCGAGCAGGACGCCGATCACCGCCGGGTGGTGGCGGCGCGGCGCGGCGAGGAAGCGGAACACCGCGACGAGCATCGCCAGCGTGATGCAGGCGACGTAGATGTCCTCGCGCGCGAAGCGGGAGAAGTACAGGTACGACGGGCCGGCCGCCAGGAACACCGCCGCCGCGAACGCCGCCACGCGGCCGAGCTGGGCGCGCAGCAGGTACGGCAGCGGCACCATCAGCGTCCCCATCAGCGCCGGGGCGAGCCGCGCCGTGAAGTTCGAGTCGCCGAACAGCGTGTACATCGCCGCCGTCAGGTAGAAGCGCAGCGGCCCGTGCAGCAGCGGGTCGTAGGCGTAGTCGCCGTTCGTCCAGAAGATCCAGGAGAAGTACGCGTCCTGGCTCTCGTCGTGGTGGAACGGGCGGTCGCCGAGGTCGTAGAACCGCAGCGCGAGCGCGATCACCACGAGCACGCCGTAGGCGATCAGCTCCCCGCGCGGGCGCCGGCGCACCGCCGGCGCAGGCTGGGCGTAGGCCTGGGGAACCGTCGCGGCTTCCATCGCTCAGCCGCCGGTCTGCGCCCGGGCGACCCGCAGCCGCCCGAGCCCGCCGTAGCGGGCGGCGAGCAGGACCAGCCCGACGAGCGTGATCGGGACCACGATGATGAACCGCAGCATCACGATGTACGCGACCGCCTGCGCACCGGTCCCGCCGAGCGCCTTGATGCCGAGGATCGCCGCCGCGTCCTGCGTGCCGGCGTAGGCCGGCCCGGAGGGGATCATCGAGAACACCGACGCCAGCGCGACGATGTAGAGCCCCTCGATCGGGTCCATGCCGAACCCGACGCAGGCGGCGGCGGACATCCAGACGCCGGCCTCGATCGCCCAGATGAGCAGCGTCATCCCGAGCAGCAGCAGCCCGTGGTGCGCGCGCCGGAGCCCCAGTGTCGCCGACGCCATCGGCGCGATGAACGCCAGCAGCTTCTCGTTGCGGCGCACGATCCGGTAGGCGACGAAGCCGGCCGCGGCCAGCCCGGCGGCGGCGAGCAGGATGATCTCGACCTTGTCGCCGCCGACCTCGCCGAGCAGGCCGTAGCCGACCACCACGAACACGACGACGAGCACCGCGATGTCGAGGATCCGCTCGGCCACCAGCGTGCCGACTACCGTGCGCATCGAGGTGCCCGCGCGCGGCGCCATCAGGACCGTGCGGATGGCGTCCCCCGCGCGCGCCGGGAGCACGTTGTTGCCCATGTAGCCGACGCACGTCAGCGCGTACGTGTCCACGCGGGCGGGGACGGCGCGCTCGTCGACCAGCAGGCGCTGCCAGCGCTCGGCGCGCACGACGGTCGCGAGCCCGTAGAGGGCGATCGCCCCGATCAGCGCGGCGAGCTCGGATCCGCTCGACGGCAGCTCCGGCGGGTCCTGCCGGGACGCCCACCAGACCACGCCGGCGACAGCGAGCAGCGACACGGCCAGGCCGAGCCAGGACAGTCGCGATCCCCGGGGAGAGCTGATCCGAGCGATGATGACACCGCAACCCGCGTCGTCCGCCATTGTTGGGGACCGCGATGCGCACCGCGATCCTCACCGCAGCGCTCGTCGCGCTGCTCCCGGCGAGCGCCCACGCCGCCGACCTCGTGGTCGACGGTCACGGCTGGGGCCACGGCGTCGGCCTGTCCCAGTACGGCGCCTACGGCTACGCCCAGATCGAGGGCCGCGACCACCGCTTCATCCTCGGCCACTATTACACGGGCAGCGGCTACGGCACCGCGCCCGCCGCACGCATGCGCGTGCTCCTCAAGCGCGCCCGCACCCAGCGCATCAGCGGCGCAACGCGGGCGAAGGCGGGCAACGGCCGCACCGTCAGGCTCGCCGAGACGCGGATCTACCGCTTCCGCGGGCTGGCGCCGAACCGCATCGAGGTCGTCGACGCCGAGACCGGCCACACGCGCGCCCGGCTCATCGCGCCGGTGACGGTCACCGGGCGCGCCAACACGACGCTGCGCGGCGCGGCCGAGAACGGCGTGCGGAACGGCATCTACCGCGGCCGGATGGCGCTCGCGCCCGACGGCCGGGCGCTGCTGGCCGTCAACAGCGTCGGGCTCGAGCAGTACCTGTACGGCGTCGTCCCGGCCGAGATGCCCGCGAGCTGGCCGGCCGAGGCGCTGAAGGCGCAGGCCGTCGTCGCGCGCTCGTACGCGCTGCGCGGCCGCCGCCCCGGCTGGCCGTACGACGTCCACGCCGACACCCGCTCGCAGGTGTACCGCGGCGTGCTCGCCGAGACCAGCGCCACCAACGCCGCCGTCCAGGGCACGCGTGCCGCGGTCGTCACCGCCGGCGGCCAGATCGCCCAGACGTTCTTCTTCTCGACCTCGGGCGGCCGCACGGCCGGCAACGAGGAGGCGTTCGGCGGGGTGCCGATCTCCTACCTGCGCTCGGTCGACGACCCGCACGACGACCTCTCGCCCTACCACGACTGGACCGCCCGCTTCACGGCCGCCGACGCCAGGCGCCGCCTGCGCGAGGTCACGCTCGGCACGCTGCGGGGGCTGCGGGTGGCGAGCCGCACGCCGTCGGGCCGCGCCGCGACAGTGACCGTGCGCGGCAGCGGCGGCGATCAGACGGTGACGGCGCTGAAGATCCAGTCGCTGCTCGGGCTGCGCAGCACCTGGATCGTTCGTACCACGGGTCCATAGGGTCTGACCCCGCCACCTCGGCGCCGGTACCCGGCGGCACGCCGAGGGGTCTGATCGCTCGGGTTCGAATCCGGTTGGACGAAGGCAGCCGCGTCCGGTACCGTTCGCGGACCGATGGCCGCAAGCCGACTGCCCCTCACCCTCGCGAAGATGCCCGCTGGCGCGGGTCATTCGTGGGTGGGCGTGCGGCAGTTCGCCATCGCCTCGACGAACGACCAGCCGCGCGGCCGCTAGCGGACGGAGCCTCACATGACCCCGTCCGCGCAGACCGCGGGCGGGCGTCGAGTGACGCGCTGGACCCGCGAACTGATCATCGAGAAGGTCCTCGAGTGGGACGCCCGCTACGGCGAGCCGCCCCGCTCGGCCGACTGGAACCCGTCGCTGGCCCGCTGGCGCGCGCAGGAGTGGCGCGCCGAGCGCTACCGCGAGGGCGTCTGGCCGTCGACCAACGCCGCGAAGCGTCCGTTCGGCGGCTCCTTCGACGCGGCCGTCCGCGCCGCGGGGCTGGAGCCGCACCGTCCGGGGCCGCGCCGCCGTGCAACCGGCTCGGCCCGGCCCGCGATTGAGCAGCGGGCACCTCGGGACGAGCTGAGCGAGGCGCTGGACCGCGTCGCCGCGCTGGAGCGCGCGCTGCTCGTGGCCGAGGGCCGGGCCGAGCGCGCCGAGGCGAAGATCGGCGAGGCGCGCCGCCGTGCGCGCCGCGCGAGCGACAAGGCCGGCCGGGTGCGCCGTGCGCGCGAGCGCGTGCGCGTCGCCCGCGCGCCCGTCGTGGACCGCGTCGAGGCGCTGATCGCCGACGCCGAGGTGCGCGTGCGCGCCGCCGACGACCAGGCGCAGGCCGCCGTGCGCGACGCGGCCGAGGCGCGCGAGCAGACCGCCGCAGCCGAGCGCCGCGCGCGCGAGCTCAGCGCGCTGGTGGCCAACGGCCAGCGCCGGCTGACCGGCGGCGAGCTCGCGGAGCTGCGCGACGGCGAGCCCTCGGGCCCGGCGGTGCTGGCGGCGGCGCTCAGGCGCCTGGCGAAGGCGCGCGCGGCGCACGACCGCGGCGGGCTGGCATCGGCGCTCGCCGAGGTCGCCTCGGCGGCGGTCCGCTGGCGCGACCGTCTTTGACTCACTTCCCTCCCCAGGACGGGGGCCCGGCCGAGGGAATGTCGGCCGGGCCCCTCAAACAATTGCCGAACCGGTCGATCCAACCGCGGGTAATGTCGGCCAGGACGATGACTCAGCTGGTGGAGGGGCAGCCCGCGCGCCTGGACGTCGGCGAGAGCCTTCCGTGCCGCGTGATCGGGTTCAGCGGACCGGAGGTCGTGCTGCGGCTCAGCGACGACATCCGCCTCGGTCAGCGCCGGGTGTTCTCGCGCGCGCCGATCCCGCTGCCGGTCACGGTGCGCAGGGCCGACGGCGCAGCCGAGTGGACGACCACGACGCGCGACGTCAGCGCCGGCGGGGTCTGCGTCGGCCGCGAGGGCGCCGATCCCGGCGCCGGACCGCTCGAGCTGACCATCACCGTGGCCAGCCACGCGGTGGTCGCCGAGGGCCGCGTGATGCGCGTCACGGGCGACGACGTCGGCGTCCAGTTCGAGCGCATCGAGGACGCCGATCGGCTCCTCCTGGCGAGCCTGGCGCTCGCCTACCACCGCCCGCGCTGAGTGCAATAGGCTCTGAGGAGGTCGCGTTCTCGACGGAGGAGGAGACGCTGTATGGCCCGGGTCTCGATGACTGTGAACGACGTGCGGTACGACCAGGACGTGGAGACGCGCCAGCTCCTCGTGCACTTCCTGCGTGACACCCTCGGCCTGACCGGCACTCACGTCGGTTGCGACACGTCCAACTGCGGTGCGTGCACCGTGCATCTGAACGGCGAAGCGGTGAAGAGCTGCACCGTGCTGAGCGTCCAGGCGGACGGCGCCGAGGTCACCACGATCGAGGGGATGGGCACCGAGGGCGACCTGCATCCGCTGCAGGAGGCGTTCTGGAAGAACCACGGCCTGCAGTGCGGCTACTGCACGCCGGGCATGATCATGGCGGGAGCCGACCTGCTCGCTCGCAATCACGACCCGAGCGAGGAGGAGGTCCGCGAGGCCTTGGCCGGGAACCTCTGCCGCTGTACGGGCTACCACAACATCGTGAAGGCGGTCCTCGACGCCGCCCAGGCATCGAAGGGGGTGCCGGCATGAGCGCGATCGAGCAGGCGGTGCCGAGCGAGAAGTGGGTCGGCCAGGCGATGCGCCGCAAGGAGGACCCCCGGATGATCACGGGGCGCGGCCGCTACGTCGACGACCTCGTGCTGTCGGGCATGCTCTACATGGCGGTCGTGCGCTCGCCCGAGGCGCACGCGAGGATCACGTCGATCGACACGTCGGGCGCCAAGAGCGCCCCGGGCGTGCACGGGGTGTTCACCGCCGACGACCTCGACCTCGAGGCGCCGCTCCCGATGGTCTGGATCCCGCCGGGGGTGGAGGTCAAGACACCGGAGACGTGGCCGCTCGCCAAGGGCGTCGTCAAGTGCGTCGGCCAGGCCGTCGCGGTCGTGGTCGGCAGCGACAAGTACGGCGTCGTCGACGCGGCCGAACAGGTGCTCGTCGAGTACGACCCGCTGCCCGTGGTGGTCGACCCCGAGAAGGCGCTCGAGGACAGCTCGCCGCTCGTGCACGAGGAGTTCGGGACCAACCAGACGCACGAGTGGACGATCGCCGGCGGCGACATGGACGCCGCCTGGCGTGACGCCGACGTGGTGATGGAGCGCCGGATCGTCAACCACCGCACGGCCGGCACGCCGATCGAGCCGCGCGCCTGCGTGGCGGACTTCCGCGCCGGCCAGCTCACCGTGCACCTCACGAGCCAGAACCCGCACCTGATCCGCCTCTTCATGTCCGGCGAGTTCGGGGTCTCCGAGGACCAGATCCGCATCATCGCGCCGGACGTCGGCGGCGGCTTCGGCGTGAAGATCATGCACTACCCCGAGGAGGTCGTCGCAGCCTGGGCGTCGCGCAAGCTGAACCGCCCGGTCAAGTGGACCGAGACGCGCTCGGAGCACATGACCTCGACGATCCACGGCCGCGACCAGATCGACTACGTGAAGATCGGCGCCAAGCGCGACGGCACGATCACCGGCCTCCAGTGCACCGCGATCTGCGACCTCGGCGCCTACTACGAGACGCTGACTCCGTTCATCCCGTGCTTCACGGGCTTCGTGATCAGCGGCTGTTACAAGATCCCGAACCTCAAGTACACCGCCCGCGGCGTCTTCACCAACAAGATGGCGACGGATGCGACGCGGGGGGCCGGCAGGCCGGAGGCCACGCACCTGATCGAGGTGACGATCGAGCAGCTGGCCGCCGAGCTCGGGATGGACCCGCTGGAGCTGCGGCGCAAGAACTTCATCCCGGCCGAGGACTTCCCGGCCGAGGTGGCGATCGGGCTCGTCTACGACTCCGGCGACTACCACGGGTCGCTCGACAAGCTGCTGACGCACGTCGACGTCGACGCGTTCCGGCGCGAGCAGGACGAGGCGCGCGCGAAGGGCAAGCACCTGGGCATCGGGTTCTCGACCTGGATGGAGATCTGCGGCCTCGCGCCCTCGCGCGTCGTCGGCCCGAGCGGCGTCGGCCTGCAGGGCGGCTTCTACGAGTCCGGCGTCGTGCGCATTCACGCGTCGGGCGCGGTCACCGCGTACAGCGGCACGGCGCCGCACGGCCAGGGCCTGGACACGTCGTTCGCGCAGATCGTCGCCGACCGCGTCGGCACGACGCCCGACCAGGTGGACGTGATCCACGGCGACACCGGGGCCGGGCCGTTCGGGCTCGGCACCTACGGCTCGCGGTCGCTGGCCGTGGGCGGCGAGTCGCTGGCCAAGTCGGCGATCAAGGTCGCCGAGAAGGCCAAGCGGCTCGCGGCGCACCTGCTCGAGGCGGCGCCCGAGGACATCGAGCTGGCCGACAACAAGTACTCGGTCAAGGGCTCGCCCGACAAGGGCCTGACGCTCGCCGAGCTCGCCGGCGCGGCGTACGTGCCGGAGAACCTGCCGGAGGGCATGGAGCCCGGGCTCGAGGAGACGACGTTCTACGACCCGGAGAACTTCACGTTCCCGTTCGGCGCCCACGCCTGCATCGTCGAGGTGGACGCCGAGACCGGCAAGGTCGACATCAGGCGCTACGTGTCGGTCGACGACTGCGGCCCGGCGATCAACCCGATGCTGATCGAGGGGCAGATCCACGGCGGCATCGTGCACGCGATCGGCCAGGCGCTGTTCGAGCGCATCCACTACGACGAGCAGGGCCAGCTCGTGACCGGCACGTTCGTCGACTACGCGCTGCCGAGCGCCGCTGACGTGCCGAGCTTCGAGACCGACCGCACGGAGACGCCGTCGCCGGTCAACTCGCTCGGCGTCAAGGGCGTCGGCGAGGCGGGCACGATCGCCGCCTCCGCCGCGATCACCAACGCGGTCATCGACGCCCTGCGCCCGCTCGGCGTCGACTACATCGACATGCCGCTCAGCCCGCAGCGGATCTGGGCGGCGATCGAAGGCGCGAAAGCCGGCGCGAGCACCGGGGGAGGTGCGCTGTGATCCCCGTCCAGTTCGATTACGTCGCGCCCGAGTCGCTCGACGAGGCGCTCTCCGCGCTCCAGGGCGGCGGCGAGGACGCGAAGCTCCTCGCCGGCGGCCACTCGCTGATCCCGCTGATGAAGCTCCGCCTGGCCGCCCCGTCGCTGCTCGTCGACCTGCGCCGGGTGCCGGGGCTGGCCGGCATCCAGCGCGAGAACGGCAGCGTGCGGATCGGCGCGATGACGCACCACCACGACGTGGCGGTCGGCGGCCTCGGGCTGGCCTCGCTGGCGGCGAGCACGATCGCCGACCAGCAGGTCCGCAACCGCGGCACGATCGGCGGCACGCTCGCGCACGGCGACCCCGCGTCGGACATGCCGGCGGTGCTGCTGGCCGCCGAGGGCACCGTGACGGTCCGCGGCAACGCCGGCACCCGCGAGATCGCGGCGGCCGACCTGTTCGAGGACTTCCTCACGACCGCCGTCGGGGCGGACGAGATCCTCACCGAGGTGCGGCTGCCGACGATGGACGGCTACGGGTTCGGCTACCACAAGTTCAACCGCCGCCAGGAGGACTGGGCGATGGTGGCCGTCTGCGCGTACGTCAAGAAGGCCGGCGACGGCACGTGCGAGGACGTGCGGATCGGGCTCACGCACATGGGCTCGACGCCGCTGCGGGCGACGGCCGCCGAGCAGGCGCTGCGCGGCAAGCCGCTCGACGCCCAGAGCATCGCCGCCGCCGCCGAGCAGGCGGCCGAGGGCACGCATCCGCCCGCCGACCTCAACGCCTCCGCGGACTACAAGCGCCACCTCGCGCGCGTACTGACCCGGAGAGCGCTCGAGGACGCGTCAGAATGATGCTGTGCAGTTCGCCACAACGGAGGATGTGAGCCGGGCCCTGGCCGGCGAGGGCTACCTCGCCGACCAGGCCCTCGGCACCGCCGTGTTCCTCGCCGCGACGCTCGAGCAGCCGCTGCTGCTCGAGGGCGAGGCCGGCGTCGGCAAGACCGAGGTGGCGCGCGCGCTCGCCGCGTCGCAGGGCGCGCGGCTGATCCGCCTGCAGTGCCACGAGGGGATCGACCTGCACCACGCGGTCTACGACTGGGACTACCAGCGCCAGCTGCTGGCGATCCGCGCCGCCGAGGCGGGCGCTGAGGCGCGCGAGCTGTTCGGCCGCGAGTTCCTGCTGCGCCGGCCGCTGCTGGAGGCGCTCGAGCACGACGGCCCGGCGGTGCTGCTGATCGACGAGGTCGACCGCGCCGACGACGAGTTCGAGGCCTTCCTGCTCGAGTTCCTCGCCGACTTCGCGATCACGATCCCCGAGCTCGGGACCGTCGAGGCCAAGCGCCGCCCGCTGGTCGTGCTGACGTCGAACCGCACGCGCGAGCTGCACGACGCGCTCAAGCGCCGCTGCCTGTACCACTGGATCGACTACCCGACGCTCGAGCGCGAGGCCGAGATCGTCCGCACCCGCCTGCCCGACGTGCCCGAGGCGGTCGCCGCGCGCGTGTGCACGGCGGTCGCGCGGCTGCGCGAGGAGGAGCTTTACAAGCTGCCGGGCGTGGGGGAGACGATCACCTGGGCGCGGGCGCTGCTGGCGCTCGACGGCGCCGCCGACGATCTCGACGGCACGCTCGGCGTGGCGCTGAAGGTGCGCGAGGACATCGAGCGCGTGCGCGAGAAGGGCGTGCTCGGCGGTGTCTGAGGCCGTCGTCACCACCCGGCTGTCGCAGCTCGCGGCGCTCATGCGGGCGGGCGGCGCGGCGGTCGGCGTCGGCGAGCTGCTGGCGGCCCACCGGGCGCTCGCGGCGGTCGACTGCGCGTCGCGCGCCGACAGCTTCTTCGCGCTGCGCGCGGCGCTGTGCTCGTCGCGCACGGACTTCGCGCTGTTCGCCGAGGCGTTCGCCGCGGTCTTCGCGGTCGAGGAGGACTCGCACGACCCGCTCGAGCAGCTCGGCAAGATCGAGCGCGCCGTGCTCCCGCGCATCGGCATCCCCGCCGAGGCGGAGGCCGAGCAGTCGATCGAGCTCGGCGACGCGCCGGTGCCCGCCGCCTACAGCGACGAGGAGCTGCTGCGGGAGAAGGACTTCGCCGAGTACAGCGACGACGAGCGGGCGCTCGCCCGGGTGCTGCTCGCCCGGCTCGCGCGGCGCTCGCCGCAGCGCATCTCGCGCCGTACGCGGCCGACCCGCCGGCGCCGCGACCAGCACGACCTGCGCGCGACCGTCCGCGTCTCGCTGCGCCACGGCGGCGAGCTGCTCGAGCGCCGCTACCGCGAGTCCGCCGAGCGCCCGCGCCGCCTCGTGCTCGTGTGCGACGTCTCCGGCTCGATGGCCCCGTACTCGCGGATGCTGCTGCAGTACCTGCAGGCGAGCGTCACGGCGCGGGCGCGCGTCGAGGCGTTCGTGTTCGGCACGCGGCTCACGCGCGTGACCCGCGAGCTCGCCGGGCGCGACCCGGACCGCGCGCTGGCGCGCGCCGCCGAGCACGTCGCCGACTGGTCGGGCGGGACGCGCATCGGGAGTGCGCTCGCCGAGCTCAACCGCGAGCACGGCCGCCGGATCGGCCGCGGCGCGGTCATCGTCGTGCTGTCCGACGGCTGGGATCGCGGCGACCCCGAGACGCTCGCCACCGAGATGGCGCGCCTGCGCCGCTGCGCCCACCGCGTCGTGTGGCTGAACCCGCTCGCCGCCGACCCGCGCTACGAGCCGCTCACGCGAGGGATGGCCGCGGCGTTCCCGCACGTGGATCATCTCTTGCCCGGGAACTCGATCGCCTCACTGGAGGCGCTGGCCTCGCTCATGGAGGAGGGTCTGTCATGAAGGACGTACTCGAAGACGTGGATGCCTGGACCGCCCGCGGCGACGCCGTCGCGCTGGCGACCGTGATCAGCGTCAAGCGCTCCGCGCCGCGCCCGCCGGGCGCGAAGATGGCCGTCAACGAGCACGGCGAGATCTCCGGCGCCGTCTCCGGCGGCTGCGTGGAAGGCGCGGTCGTGGAGGTCGCCGAGGAGGTCCTCTCCGGCGGCGCGCCGCGGCTGCTGCACTTCGGCATCGCCGACGAGGAGGCGTGGGACGTCGGCCTGCCGTGCGGCGGCGAGATCGACGTCTACGTCGAGCGCTACCAGCCGTGAGCGCGCAGTCCGCGTTCGCCGAGCTCGCGCGCAGCGGGGGCCGCGGCGCGCTTGTCACGAACCTCGAGAGCGGGACCGAGAAGCTGCTCGTGCACTCCGACGGCCGCACCGAGGGCACGCTCGGCGACCCGACGCTCGACGAGGACGCGGCCCGGCACGCTGACGAGCTGATGTGGGCCGAGCGCTCCGAGCGCCGCGGCGACCTGTTCATCGACGTCACGTTCCCGCCGCCGCGGCTGATCATCTTCGGCGCGGTCGACTTCGCGGCCGCGTTGTGCACGATGGCCCGCGCGACGGGCTGGCGCGCGTTCGTGGTCGACCCGCGCGCGCGGTTCGCTCAGCCCGCCCGCTTCCCGGACGCCGAGGAGGTCGTGGCGGTGTGGCCGGAGGAGGCGTTCCAGCGGCTCGGGGGGATCGACCGCGCGACCGCGATCGCCGTGCTCACGCACGACCCGAAGCTCGACGACGCCGCGCTCGTGCTCGCGCTGCGGTCGGACGCCGGCTACATCGGCGCGATGGGCTCGCGCCGCGCGCAGGCCAAGCGCCGCGAGCGACTGCTGGCCAAGGGCATCGAGGACGCCGACCTGGAGCGGATCTCGGCGCCGATCGGGCTCGACCTCGGCGCGCTGACCGCCGAGGAGACCGCCCTGTCGATCATCGGCGAGATCGTCGCGATGCGGCACGGCCGCCCGGGCGGACGACTGGCCCACTCGCAGGGCCGGATCCACGAGGTCGGCGTGTGACGACCGGCGCGCTCGTGCTCGCGGCCGGCGAGGGCCGGCGGTTCGGCGGCACGAAGCAGCTCGCCGAGCTCGACGGCCGGCCGCTGCTCGAGCACGCGCTGGCCGCCGTGACCGCCGTCTCGCCGCGGGTGGTCGTGCTCGGCCACGCGGCGGAGGAGATCCGCGCGAGCGTCGACCTGCACGGCGCCGAGCCGGTGGTGTGCGAGGACTGGCACGAGGGACAGTCGGCGTCGCTGCGGCGCGGGCTGGCGGCGCTGGCCGGCGCCGACGCCGTGCTCGTCGTGCTCGGCGACCAGCCGGGCATCACGGCGTCGGCGATCGACGCCGTGCTCGCGGAGGGCGGCGACGAGGACGCGGTGCGCGCGACCTACGACGGCGTCCCCGGCCACCCGGTGCTGCTGCGCCGGGCGCTGCTCGACCGCGCCGGCGAGCTCCGCGGCGACAGCGGATTCCGCGATTTGCTGCACAGCGCGCGGGTACGCGAGGTGGAGGTCGGCCATCTGGCCGACCCGGCGGACATCGACACGCGAGAGGAGCTGGCACGGCGATGAAGCTGGAGCAGACGTTCGAGGTCCAGGCGCCGCTCGAGCAGGTGTGGGAGGCGCTGCTCGACCTCGAGCGCGTCGCGCCGTGCCTGCCCGGCGCGTCGATCACCGGCCACGACGAGGCCGGCACCTACCGCGGCACGTTCGCGGTCAAGCTCGGCCCGATGACGGCGTCCTACAACGGCACGATCGCGATCGACGACGTCGACGAGAGCGCGCATCGGGCGACCCTGAAGGCGAAGGGGACCGACAAGCGCGGCCAGGGCGGCGCCAACGCCATGATCGTCAACACGCTCAGCGCGCAGGACGGCGGCACGCGCGTGGACGCGGTCACCGACTTCAACATCACCGGCCGCCTCGCCCAGTTCGGCCGCGGCGGCATCATGGAGGACGTCTCCAACCGGCTGCTGCGCGACTTCGCGACCTGTCTCTCTACGCGGCTGGCCGAGGCACCCGCGGCGCCCGAGCCCGTCGCGCCGACCGGCGCCGAGGTCACCGCGGGCGACGCGCCCCCCGAGGCGGTCGCCGCCGCCGCCCAGAGCACGCCGCCGCCCGCGCCGCCCCCGCCGCCGGCGGCCAAGCCGCTGAAGGGCGGGTCGCTGTTCTTCTCCGTCCTGTGGGAGCGGATCAAGCGCCTGTTCGGGCGGGGTTGAACCGGCGGATCGTCGAGGACTGGGTCACGCGGGTCTGAGGCCGCGGGCGCCGAGGGTGTAGCGTCGCGCCGTGACGGCGATCGGCGTCCACCTCCCGCAGCTCGTCGAGCGGCCGACCGCCGCCGCGATGGCCGAGGCGGTCGAGTGCGCCGTGGCCGCCGAGCGGCTCGGCTACGACGCGGTGTCGGTCAACGACCACATCACCTACCACGGCCCGTGGCTCGACGGGCCCTCGCTGCTCGCCGCCGCCGCGGCGCGCACGAGCACGATCCGGCTCGCCACGACCGTGCTGCTCCCCGCGGTGCGCGGCGCCGCGGCCTCGGCCCAGGCGCTCACCGCGATCCACCTGCTGTCCGGCGGCCGCCTGACCGCCGGCGTCGGCATCGGCTCGCACGCCGCCGACCATGCGATCGGCGGCGTGCCGTTCGCCCGCCGCGGCGCGGCGCTGGAGGAGGCGATCGCCGAGCTGCGGGAGCGCTGCCCGGACGGCCCGCCGATCTGGGTCGCGAGCTGGGGCGGCGCGGCCGGGCTGCGGCGGGTCGCCCGCCTCGGCGACGGCTGGGTCGCGTCGGCGTACAAGACCACTCCGGAGCAGTTCGCCGAGCACTGGCAGCGGCTGGGCGAGCTGCTGGCCGCGCAGGGCCGCGACTCCACCGCGTTCGGCAACATCGTCGCGACGCTGTTCTTCTTCATTGCCGCCGACCGCGCCGCCGCCGAGCGGGCAGTCGCGCGCCTGGCGCCACTGCTCGGTCGCGATCCCGCCGACCTCGCGCCGTGGTGTGCCGTCGGCACCGTCGACCAGGTGCGTGAGCGGATCCAGGCCTACGCCGACGCCGGCGCGCAGCAAATCCACCTGTGGCCGGCGGCCGACCCGCTCGCGCAGATCGAGGCGCTCGCTACAGCCTGAGCACGTCGACCGGCGCGCCGGCCGGCAGCTCGCCGGCGTCCTCCGGCGCGATCGCGAACCCGTCGCTCTCGCCGAGCGCGCCGGTCATGTGCGAGCCCTGGCGCTCGGTCGGCGTCGCCTCGAGCACGCCGTCGGCGCCCGGGCGCAGCGCGGCGGTGAGGTACTCGGTGCGCCCGTCGGACGCGCGCGCCGGCGTCGTCAGCCGCCCGGCCTCGTAGCGCGGGCGCGCGTCGCGCTCGCCGGCCAGGCGGCGCAGGGCGGGGGCGATGAACACGGAGAAGCAGACGATCGTCGACAGCGGGTTGCCGGGCAGGCCGAACACGAGCGTGTCCCCCCGGCGGCCGAACCACAGCGGCTTGCCGGGCTTGATCCGCACGCGCCAGAACAGCTCGTCGACCCCGCACGCCTCGAACGCGGGCTTGACGTGGTCGTGCGGGCCGACCGACACGCCGCCGGACACGACGAGCACGTCGCCCTCCAGGCCCTTCGCCACCGCCGCCCGCGTCGCCTCGCGGTCGTCGCCGATCACGCCGTGGTCGACCACGTCGGCGCCCGCGCGCTCGGCGAGCAGGCGCACCATCAGCCCGTTGGACTCATGGATCCGGCCCGGCTCGGGCGGCGCGCCCAGCGGCAGCAGCTCGCTGCCGGTGACGATCACGTGCAGCCGCGGGCGCCGGTGGACGGTGACCTGCCCGACGCCCGCCGACGCGAGCGCGGAGATCCGCGGCAGCGTCAGCACGTCGCCCCCCGCGGCGAGCACGGACCCCGCGGGCAGGTCCTCGCCGCGGTAGCGGACGTGCGTGCCCGGCGCCAGCGCCCGCTCGGGCGCCACCGAGCCGTCGCGCTCCTCGGCCAGCTCGGACTGCAGGACGGTGTCGGCCCCGGGCGGGATCGCGGCGCCGGTCGAGATCCGCGCGGCGGTGCCCGGCTCGAGCGCGGCGGCGGCGACCTCGCCGGCGGCCACGCCGCCGACCAGCCGCAGCGGCGCGCCCGGCGCGGTGTCGGCCGCGCGCACCGCATAGCCGTCCATCGCCGACCGATCGAACGGCGGCAGGTCGACCGCGCTCGCCGCCGGCGCGGCCGCCACGCGCCCCGCGGCGTCCGCCAGCGGGATCGTCTCGGCGCCCAGCGGCTCCAGCCCGTCCAGGACGAGCTCGAGCGCGCGCTCGATCGAGATCATCCGCCGATCCGCGACATCGTCCGCGCCGGCTGCACGAACCCGGGGTCGTTGACGTGGTGCTTGAGCTCCTTGCGCCAGACCGCGTCGCGGATGATCTCCTCGAGCTCGGCGTCCGACGCGCCGGACCGCAGCGGCTCGCGCAGGTCGGTCTCGGTCATCGAGAACAGGCACGTCCGCAGCTCGCCCTCGGCGGTCAGCCGGATCCGGTTGCAGTCGCCGCAGAACGGCTCGGTGACGGGGGAGATGAAGCCCATCTCGCCAGTGCCGTCGGCGAACCGGTAGCGCCGCGCCGTGCCGTGGCGCTCGCGGCCGACCGGCTCGAGCGGGTACACCGCGTCGATCAGCCGCACGATCTCGGCGTTCGGCAGCACCTTGTCGCGCGTCCAGGCGTGGTCGGCGTCGAGTGGCATGAACTCGATGAAGCGGACCTCGTACGGGTTCTGGCGCGCGAACTCGGCGAATCGCAGCACCTCGTCCTCGGTGAAGTCCTTGAGCGCGACGACGTTGACCTTGATCGGCCGCAGCTGCTCGTGGCGCTGCGCCGCCTCGAGCCCTTCCAGCACCTGGTGCAGCGAGTCGCGGCGGGTGAGCTGGAAGAAGCGGTCGGGCGCCAGCGAGTCGAGCGAGACGTTGACGCGCCGCAGCCCGGCGCCCACGAGGTCCTCGACCTGCTTGGCGAGCAGGTAGCCGTTGGTGGTGAGCGACAGGTCCTGGACGTCCTCGATCGCCGCCAGGCGCTCGACCAGCCGCCACAGCTCGCGGCGCACCAGCGGCTCCCCGCCTGTGAGCCGCACGTCGTGGACGCCCATGGCCGACAGCAGGCGCACCAGCCGCTCGATCTCCTCGTAGGTGAGCAGCGCCGAGCGGTCAAGCCACGGCAGGCCTTCGGCCGGCATGCAGTACTGGCAGCGGAAGTTGCAGCGGTCCGTGACCGAGATCCGCACGTCCCCGATCGGGCGTCCGTGGCCGTCGACAAGCGGTCTCACGCTGGCCTCCGCTCGCCATCCGGGCTCGCCGGATCGGAGGCCGCGTTAGTCGTCCGGGACCGGTGGTAATCCGCCTTCCCGCCGGTCTTCTCGAGCAGCTCCACGCGCTCGATCACCACGCCGGGCTCGATCCCCTTGACCATGTCGTAGACGGTCAGCGCGGCGACCGAGCAGGCGACCATCGCCTCCATCTCGACGCCGGTGCGGTCCGTGGTGCGGGCCTCGGCCACCACCGTCACGGTCCCGGCCTCGGGGTCGACCGCGATCTCGGGCGCGACGTGGGTCAGCGGGAGCGAGTGCGCGAGCGGAATCAGCTCGTCGGTCCGCTTCGCCGCCTGGATCGCGGCGATCCGCGCGACCGCGGCGACGTCGCCCTTGGGATTGTCTCCTGCCGCCACCCGCGCGGCGGCGTCCGGCGACATCCGCACCACGGCGCGGGCGCGGGCGTAGCGCTCGGTCGCCGCCTTGGCGCTGACGTCGACCATCCGCGCGCGGCCCGCGGCGTCGAGATGCGTGAGCGATCCCTCCATCGCCCCCAATCTTAGGCCTTCAGTTTGCCCGGCCCCGCGCCGATCCACCGGACATGGCGTCTACTGCGCGGCCCACCAAGGGCGGCGACTGATGCGGGTCGCTCTCTCGGAGGTCCTCGGCGCGCTGTCGTACGCGCTCGACATCACCGAGGGCGAGCCGCCCGGCCACGCGGTCCGCACGACCGCCATCGGCATGCGGCTGGCCGAGCAGGTCGGCCTCGCCGAGGAGGAGCGCTCGGCGCTCTTCTATGCGCTGCTGCTCAAGGACGCGGGCTGCTCGAGCAACGCGTCGCGCCTGTCGTCGCTGTTCGCGGCCGACGACCAGCCGGCCAAGCGCGCGATGAAGGTCACCGACTGGTCCCGGAGCGGGCCGCTCGCGCTCTACACGTGGCGCGCGGTGGCCGCGGGCGGCGGGCCGGTCGCCAAGGCGCGGCAGATGCGCCGGATCACGCAGGAGGACGAGGTGACGCGCGAGCTGATCGGGACGCGCTGCGAGCGCGGCGCCGAGATCGCGCGCATGCTCGAGCTGCCTGAGGACACCGCCCAGGCGATCCGCGCGCTCGACGAGCACTGGGACGGCGCCGGCCGGCCGCTGGGGCTGCGCGGCGAGGAGATCCCGCTGTTCGCGCGCATGCTCTGCCTCGCCCAGACGCTCGAGGTCTTCATCCGCACGGTCGGCCTGCAGGGGGCGCTGGCGATGGCGCTCAAGCGCCGCGGCCGCTGGTTCGACCCGGCGCTGATCGACGCGCTGCTCGCCGTGCGCGACGACCGCGCGTTCTGGGCGCCGCTCGAGGACGCGCGCCGCGTGCCGCCGGTCGCGGCCTGGGAGCCCGCCGACCGCGTGCTCACGGCCGACGACGACCGGCTCGACCGCGTCGCCGACGCGTTCGCCCGCGTGATCGACGCGAAGTCGCCGTTCACCGCCCGTCACTCGGCCGAGGTCGCCCGCTGGGCGGTCGCCACCGGCGAGGTGCTCGGCCTCACCGGCCACGAGCTGCGCGACCTGCACCGCGCCGCCCTGTTGCACGACATCGGCAAGCTCGCGGTCTCCAGCCGCATCCTGGACAAGCCCGGCCGGCTGGACGCGGACGAGTTCGCGGCGATCCGCGAGCACCCGCGCTACACGCAGCAGATCCTCGACCGGGTCGCCTGCCTGCGCGGCATCGTCGAGACCGCGGCGAACCACCACGAGCGGCTCGACGGCAGGGGCTACCACCGCGGCCTGACCGCCCGCGACCTCTCGCGCCCGGCGCGGATCCTCGCCGTCGCCGACGTCTTCGAGGCGCTGACCGCCGACCGCCCCTACCGGGCGGCGATGGCGCGCGAGCAGGCCCTGGCGATCGTTCGCGAGCAGCGCGGCACCGGTCTCTGCCCGGCGGCCGTCGACGCGCTCGAGACCGCGGCGACCGGCGGCGCCGGGTGGGTCGCCGACGTCACGCGACTAGGATCGGACGGCGATGCGCGTGTCAGTCCGCCTGTTCGCCGGCCTGCGTGAGCGCGCGGGCACCGACCGGCTCGAGGTCGAGCTCCCCGAGGACGCCCGCGTGAAGGACGTGCTCGCCGCGATGGCGGCGACCCCGGTCGGCGCGCTGCGCGACCGCGAGTGCGTCGTGGCGGTCAACCGCGAGTACGCGGGCGCCGACGAGCCCGTGCGCGCCGGCGACGAGGTCGCACTCGTGCCGCCGGTGAGCGGCGGCTCGCAGATCCACGTGCGCGTGACCGGCGAGCGGCTCGACCTCGCGGCGCTGGCCGGCGCCGTCCGCGACCCGGCGGCGGGCGCGGTGGTGCTGTTCGAGGGCGTCACGCGCGAGGTGCGCGAGCTCGACTACGAGGCCTACGCGGAGATGGCCGTCGCCAAGCTCGAGGCGATCGCCGCCGAGGAGGCCGACCGGCACGGGCTCTGCGCGGTCGCGATCGAGCACCGCACCGGCACGGTCGCGCTGTCCGAGCCGTCGGTGATCGTCGCCGCGTCGGCCCCGCACCGCGGCGAGGCGTTCGCCGGCGCCCGAGCGCTGATCGACCGCGTCAAGGCGGAGGCGCCGATCTGGAAGGTCGAGGTCAGCGGCGGGGATCGTCGCCGAGTGGAGGGGACGCTCCCGCCGACGTAGCTGTGCCTATGCAATGCTTAGGCACATGGACCTGACGCTTGGAGAGGCAGCAAAGGCGATCGGGGTGAGCGCGGACACCTTGCGCCGCTGGGACCGCGCCGGGAAGCTCGCGACGGTGCGCGACGCGCGCAACCGCCGGCGCGTGCCCGAGGGCGAGGTGGAGCGGCTCACGCATCACCCGCGGCGCCACGAGGCAGGCGACGCGCTGTCGGCCCGCAACCGCTTCCCGGGCGTCGTGCGGTCGGTCGAGGTCGACGGCGTGATGGCGCTGGTGGAGATCGAGGCCGGGCCGTTCCTCGTGATCGCAGCGGTCACGCGCGACTCGGTGGAGGAGCTCGGCCTCGCGCCCGGCGTCGAGGCGACCGCCGCGGTGAAGGCGACCTCGGTGATGGTGAGCCGGTCATGAGGTGGCTGATCGCGCTCGCGCTGGCGTTCGCGGCGGTCGCCGGGTGCGGGGACGACGACTCGACGGGCGCCTCGAGCGGGGGAGGCGGTGGCGACCAGCAGCTGGTCGTGTCCGCGGCGGCGTCGCTCACGGACGCGCTCACCGCGTGCAGCAAGGACTTCGAGGGCGCCGACGTCAAGCTCTCGTTCGCCGGCTCGGACGAGCTGGCGGCCCAGATCCGCCAGGGCGTCAAGCCCGACGTCTACGCGGCCGCCAACACCAAGCTGCCGGACCAGCTCGCGGACGAGGGCCTGCTGGAGACGCCGGTCACGTTCGCGACCAACGAGCTCGTGATCGCGGTGCCCGAGGACAGCGACGTCAGCTCGATCGACGACCTCGCGCAGCCGGGTGTCAAGCTCGTCATCGGCTCCGAGACCGTGCCGGTCGGCGCCTACACTCGCGACGTGCTGGGCGGGCTGCCTTCCGACCAGGAGAAGAAGATCCTGGCCAACGTGCGCTCGAACGAACCGGACGTCAAGGGCGTGGTCGGCAAGCTCACACAGGGGGCGGCCGACGCCGGGTTCGTGTACCGGACCGACCTCGTCGACGGCCTGAAGGCGGTCACGCTGCCCGAGGACCTGCAGCCGGTGGTCGAGTACGGCGCGGGCGTCGTGAAGGGCGCCAAGCAGCCCGAGCTCGCCCAGCAGTACCTCGACGGCCTGACCGATGGCGCCTGCGCCGACGCCCTGAAGTCCGCGGGCTTCGGCGCGCCGTGAGAGCCTGGTTCCCGCTCGCCCTCGCCGCGGCGCTGGCGGTCGCGTTGACGTTCCTCGCCGTCCCGGTCGTGGCGATCTTCGTCGACCGCCCGCCGGCCGACGTGCTCGCCAGCCTCGGCGAGCCGGGTGCGCTCGACGCGCTGTGGCTTAGCCTGCGCACGACGGTCACGGCGCTGGCGATCATCGTCGCGGTCGGCACCCCGGCGGCGTACCTGCTCGCCACGCGCCGCTTCCGCGGCCGCGCGCTCGCGATCACGCTCGTCGAGCTGCCGCTCGTGCTCCCGCCGGCGGTCGCCGGGATCGCGCTGCTGGCGGCGATCGGCCCGTCGCTGACGTTCCACACCTCGGCGGTCGTCGTGGCACTGACGTTCGTGGCCGCGCCGTTCTACATCCGCCAGGGCCAGGCCGCCTTCGGCGCGCTCGACCCGCGCTGGCTCGAGGCCTCGCGCACCCTCGGCGCTTCCGAGGCGCGTACGTTCGCGCGCGTGGCGATCCCGACGGCCGTCCCCGGGCTCGTCGCCGGCGGCGCGCTCGCGTTCGGCCGCGCGCTGGGAGAGTTCGGCGCCACGCTGATGTTCGCCGGCTCGCTGCAGGGCGTCACGCAGACCGCGCCGCTGGCGATCTACGAGCGCTTCTCGAGCGACTTCGACGACGCGCTCGCGCTGTCCGCGGTGCTCGTCGCGGTGTCCGCCGCGATCCTGCTCACGGCCAAGCTCGTCGGCGGCTGGGATGCTGCGGATCGCCGCTGAGACCACGCTCGGCGCGTTCTCGCTGGACGTCGAGCTGGAGGTCGCGTCCGGCGAGTGCCTGGCGCTGGCCGGCCCGTCGGGCGCCGGGAAGTCGAGCGTGCTGCGCGTGATCGCCGGGCTCGTGCGCCCGGAGCGCGGGACCGTCCGGTGCGGCGAGCGCGTGTGGCTGGACACCGCCCGCGGGGTCGACCTGCCGCCCGAGGCGCGGCGCTGCGGCTACGTGTTCCAGGACTACGCGCTGTTCCCGCACCTGAGCGCGTGGCAGAACGTCGCCTACGGCCTGCGGGGCGTGCCGCGGCGGGAGCGCCGCGCCCACGCGCTGGCGCTGCTCGAGCGCTTCGGGCTCGCCGAGCAGGCGGACGCCCGGCCGCGCACGCTGAGCGGCGGCGAGCGCCAGCGCGTCGCCGTCGCGCGGGCGCTGGCGGTCGAGCCCGACGCGCTGCTGCTCGACGAGCCGCTCTCGGCTCTCGACGCGCGCACCCGCGCCGCCGCCGGCCGCGAGCTGGCGGCCGTGCTGCACGCGGCGGCGGTGCCCGCGCTGTTGGTGACGCACGACTTCCAGGAGGCGGCGCTGCTCGGCGACCGCGTCGGGGTGATCGACGGCGGGCGGATCGTCCAGGTCGGCTCCGCCGGCCAGCTGGCCGCCATGCCCGCCTCGCCGTTCGTCGCCGACTTCACCGGCGCGATCGTGCTGACCGGCACCGCGATGCCGGCCGCCGACGGGCTCACGCGGGTGCGGCTCGACGGCGGGGGAGAGGTGACCTCGCCCGAGCCCGCCGCCGGTCCCGTCGCGGTGACGGTCTACCCGTGGGACATCGCGCTGGCGCCGCGCGGCAGCGTCGATCCCGGCTCGGCGCGCAACCACCTCGACGTCGAGGTCCTGTCGGTGACCGCGGTCGGGGGCCGCGTGCGGGTCGGCCTCGCCGCGCCGCAGCCGCTCACCGCCGAGCTCACGGAGCCGGCGGTGCGGGCGATGCGCGTGGTGCCCGGGCAGCTCGCCGTGGCCACCTGGAAGGCCACCGCCACGCGGCTTCTGCCGCTCTCGCAGGACCCCTCGCAGTCCTAATCCGGACATTCTTGACCGGCATGGTGCATAATGCTCGCGATTGAACTTGACCAACCCGATGGAGATTGTGCATATGTCGAAGCGCCTGTCGCGGCTCGCTGCCGCCCTGACCCTCCTCCTTCCAGCGGTGGCGGCGGGCTGCGGCGGGCCCGCCGAGGAGGGCGCCGCTGCCGCCGACGGCAGCGGGGCCAAGCTCTCGCTCGTCGCCTACTCGACGCCGAAGGAGGCGTACGGCGAGCTGATCCCGGCCTTCCAGAAGACCACCGCGGGCAAGGGCGTGTCGTTCACGCAGTCCTACGGCGCGTCCGGCGACCAGTCGCGCGCGGTGGCCAGCGGGCTCCCGGCCGACATCGTCGCGCTGTCGCTGGCGCCCGACGTCGACAAGCTCGTCGAGCCCGGCATCGTCGACGCCAACTGGGCCAAGGAGCTGCCGACCGACGGCTTCGTGACCAACTCGGTCGTCGTCCTCGCGGTCCGCAAGGGCAACCCCAAGAACATCAAGGGCTGGGAGGACATCGTAAAGCCCGGGGTCGAAGTGATCACGCCGAACCCGTTCACGTCCGGCGGCGCGAAGTGGAACCTGATGGCCGCCTACGGCTCGCAGATCGCGCAGGGCAAGTCGCCCGCCGAGGCGACCGACTTCCTGCACAAGGTGCTCGCCAACACGGTCGTGCAGGACAAGTCTGCCCGTGAGGCGCTGCAGACGTTCGCCGGCGGCAAGGGCGACGTGCTGATCTCCTACGAGAACGAGGCGATCACCGCGCAGAAGGCCGACGTCGACCTCGACTACATCATCCCGGACGAGACGATCCTGATCCAGAACCCCGCCGCGGTCACGAAGAAGGCCAAGTCGCCCGAGAAGGCCAAGGCGTTCCTGGACTTCCTCAAGACGCCCGAGGCCCAGAAGATCTACGCCTCCAAGGGCTACCGGAGCATCATCCCCGAGCAGGTCGACAAGTCGACCTACCCCGATCCGAAGAAGCTCTTCGAGATCGACAAGTTCGGCGGCTGGGACAAGGTCCGCTCGGAGTTCTTCGATCCGGAGAACGGCTCGGTCGCGACGATCGAGGAGGAGCTGGGTGTCGCCACCTCCGACTAGCGCATCGGCGACAGCCGAAGCAGTTCGATTCCCAACCAGGACGGGGCGCCGC
>DATDKF010000098.1:0-5587 GCA_036520135.1 Solirubrobacteraceae bacterium | reverse complement strand
GTCGCGACGTCCTCGCGGTGCACGACGCGGATCCGCAGCGGCGCCTCGATCGGCGCGCCGGTCAGGCGCGGGCGCTGGTTGGCATCGGTCGCGCGGACCTGGCGGTAGACGATGCCCTCGTGCCCGAGCCGGGCGCCGCCGAACAGCGCGTCGTAGGCGTCGATCAACCCCTGGTCGCTGCGCCAGTTGACCTCCAGCGTCGCCTGCGTCGCCGCCTGGCGCGCGGCGTCGAGGTAGGCGTAGACGTCGGCGCCGCGGAACGCGTAGATCGCCTGTTTCGGGTCGCCGATGAGGACCAGCGTGCCGCCGCCGAAGGCGCGCCGCATGATGTTCCACTGGACCGGGTCGGTGTCCTGGAACTCGTCGACGAGCACGACGCGGAAGCGGCCCCGCAGCCGGGCCGCGACGGCGTCGCCGCCCGGGCCTTCGAGCGTCGCGTTCAGGCGCGTCAGCAGGTCGTCGTAGGTCATCACGGCGGCGCGCTGCTTGCGGCGGTCGAGCTCGTCGCGGACGGCGCCGGCGAGGCGCGCGCGCATGGCGGGCAGCGTGGCCTCGTCGGCGCCGCGCGGCTCGATCGGGGCGAGCGGGTTGGCGACCGCGATCGACGCGATCCGGCCGGCCTCCTCGCGCGTGAACGCGGGGCCGCCGCCGCGGTGGAAGCGGCGCACGTAGAGGTCGTCGACGACCTCCTCGACGAGGTCGCCGACGTCCTCGACGAACTCGGCGTCGCGCTCGACGTCGCCGGCCACGCCGAGCCCGGACAGGACCTCCTGGCAGAAGCCGTGGGTGGTGGCGATCGTCGCCGCGTCGAAGTCGGCGACGGCGCGCGCCAGCCGCTCGCGCCGCACGGCGTCCTGCTCGGTCCCGAGATCCCGCACGAGCCGCTCGCGCACGCGCTCGCGCAGCTCGCCGGTCGCCATCCGCGTGAACGTCACGAGCAGCAGCCGCTCCAGCGGCGTGCCCTCGGCGACGTAGCGCGCGGCCAGCGCCGCGATCGTCCACGTCTTGCCGGTCCCCGCGCTCGCCTCGAGCACGGTGACGCCGGTCGGCAGCGGGCCGCAGACGTCGAACTCGCGCGTCATCGCTCGTGCTCCAGGACGGGATCCCAGAGGCGCCGCGCCCAGCGCCCGAAGCGCCGCGTCTCGTCCATGTCCCAGCGCTCGTCGGGCCGAGCGGGCGCGGCCGTCAGCTCGGCGAACGTGCGCCGGCCGCCGAGCACGAGCTCGTGGTCGGGCTCGGCGTCCTCGCCGGGGAAGCGCGCCGACTCCCAGACCGCGCGCGCGTCGGCGCCGGCCGCGTAGGCGGCCGACGTCAGGCAGTACAACGGCGCGGGCTCGCGCATGCCGCGGTCGTAGAGGTCGACGACCGTGGCGAGGTGGTCGAGCGCCAGCGCCGCGTCGAGCCCGCCGGCGCGCGCGACGGTCACGCCGTCCGCCCCGCGGCCGACCGTGACGGCCTCGAACTCGCGCGCCGGGTGCCCGGCCTGCAGCGCCAGCAGCCGCACCCACGCGGCGATCCGGTGGCGCGGGCTCACGCGCGAGTAGGTGACCGTCCGCAGCACGTCGTTGACCACGCCGGCGACCGTCCCGGTCAGCACGCGCCCGTCGGGGAGCGCGACGCGGACGTCGAGCGACGTGCTCTCCCCCGGCGGCGCACGCTCGACGATCTCGTCGACGACCGGGTCGATCTTGTGGATGACCGGCATGCCGAGCTCGTAGGGCGGGAGCGCGCCGCGGCCGATCTCGGCGAGGATCGCCGCGCGCCGGTCCATCCCGGCCAGCCGCGCCTCGAGCAGCCGCGTGCCGACCTCCCACTGCTCGAGCCCGTTGAGCTCGACGGGCAGCGCGTCCTTCACCTCGTCGGAGTAGTCCGCGACCGTCATCCCGAGCCGGCGGCGCAGGAACGCCCGCACCGGGCGCTCGACGAAGCGCACGAGGTCGTCGAGCTCGATCAGCGGGCTGTCGAGCGGCGGCAGCGGCTCGGGCAGGAACGCGGCGCGCGGCCGGCGCTCGTGCGTGAGCGCCCGGGCGCCGCGCAGCGTCACGCGGTCGAAGCTCCAGACGCGGTCGGGGATCAGCGCGCCGGGCTCGAAGTTGCGCTGGTCGAACGGCTGCAACGGGTGGCGGACGACGACGTCGCGGCCGACGAGGTCGAGCAGCTCGCCGACCGGCACGGCCGGCGGCCGCGCCAGGTTCGTGCGCTCGTCGTTCCCGGTGTAGGTGACGATCAGCTTGTCGGTGGCGGCCATCAGGGCGTCGAGCAGCAGCTGGCGGTCCTCGGTGCGGGCGTCGCGCTCGCCGATGTGCGGGTCGTCGAGCAGCAGGTCGTCGCCGTCGCGCGGGGCCTTGCGCGGGAACACGCCGTCGTCGAGCCCGAGCAGGCAGACGACCCGGTGCGGTACCGAGCGCATCGGCACGAGCGTGCAGATCGTCAGGTGGCCGGTGCGGAAGTTCGCGCGCGTCGGGCGCCCCTTGAGGCGGTCGGCGAGCAGCGTGCGCAGCTCCGGCAGCGCGAGCTCGGCGGTGTTGCCGGCGGCCTCGCTGACGACGTCGTCGAGGATCCGCTGCAGCTCGGCGCGCTGCCAGGCGTCGCGCGGCGCGGCCTCGGTCAGCGCGTCGGCGGCCGCGGCGAGTGCGGTGGCCCAGTCGCCGATCGGCTGCGGCCGGCTGAGCGAGTCGACGGCCGCCTGCAGCCGGTCGACCAGCTCGGCGAAGCGGCCGGCGAGGTCGATCGCGCCGCTCTCGACGTCGTCGAGCGGCAGCACGCGCTCGAACAGCCGCTGCTCGTCCTCGCTCATCGTCACGCCGAGCAGCAAGCGGTCGAGCCCGGCGCGCCACGTGCCGCTCGGCAGCGCGTCGAGCTTGAACGGCGCGCGGTGGGCGGCGTCGAGCCCCCAGCGGATCCCGCTCGCCCGCACCCACTCCTCCAGCCGGGCGAGGTCGTCGTCGTCAAGCTGCATGCGGCGGCGCACCGGCTCGCGGTCAGCGAGGTCGAGCACCTGCGAGGCGGTCAGCCGCTCGCCGGCCAGCTCGATCAGCCGGGCGACGACGCCGAGGATCGGGTTCGTCTGGCGCAGCGAGCGGTCGGCGAGGCGGACGCGCAGGTCGGGCGGCGCGCCGTCGGCGGGCTCTGCCTCGTCGTCGGCGGCGCCCGCGCCGAACGTCGCCTGGATCAGCGGCGCGAACGTCTCGATGTCCGGGCACATGACGATCACGTCGCGCGGCTCGAGCGTCGGGTCCTCGGCGAGCAGGTGCAGGATCGCGTCGCGCAGGACCTCGACCTGGCGGGCGCGGCCGTGGCAGGAGTGCACCTGGATGCTGGCGTCGGCAGCGTGGGTCTCGCGGCGGTCCGTGCGGACGTCGTGCTGGACGCGCGCGAGCAGCGTGTCCTCGCGGTGCTCGACCGGGTGCAGGTGGTCCTCGTGGCCTGCGCCGAGGACGAGCTGCAGCTCGCGCGAGTCGTGGCCCCACGATGCGAGCAGCGGGTTGGTCGCGCGCTTGGCGACGTCCTCGCGGCGCACGACCGGCGGGTGGTCCTTGAGCCGCTCCCACTGCGCGGGCGACGGGTGCAGGAGGAACAGGTGCACGTCGCGGTGCGCGGCGATCGCCTCGAGGACGCGCAGGCGGCCGGCGGGTAGGCGCGTGAGCCCGAACAGCGCCAGCCGCGGCGGCAGGTCGACCAGGCCCGGGTCGTCGCGCAGCGCGGCGCAGGCCGCCTGCACGCGCTCGGCCGGACCGGGCACGGGCAGCCGCGCGCGCAGCCGCCGCCACAGCTCGGCCTGCCAGCCGCCATCGCCGCCCGCCGCCCAATCCGCGAGCATCGCCGGCCGGTACAGCGCGTAGCGGTCGAACAGGTCGGCGAGGTGGCGGACGCTGGCGAACCGCCGCCCGCGGCGCGCCTCGTCGGACGTGTCGCCGAGATGGTGGGCGAGCCGCTCGAGCCACGGCTCGGCCAGCGACGCGTCGACGATCTCCAGCAGCGGCCACACGGCCCGCTCCGGCTTCCACGGATCGGCGTCGGGGTCGATCCCGGACGCGGTCGCCACCGCGTCGCCGACCAGCCGCGCCGGCGTCAGGAAGTCGACGTTCGCGCACACGCCGTCGGCGCGGCCGGGCGCGGCGCCGAGCCCCGCCGACATCCGCTGGCTCAGCCACCGCTCCATCCCGCGCGTCGGCACGGACACGACCTCGCGCGCGAACGGATCCGGCAGCGGATCCGCGAGCAGCGCGGTCAGCGCGGCGACAAGCGCGTCGGCGCGTTCGGATCGGTGGACGTGCAGCATCTGACGGCCACCGTAGGCGTCGGAGCGGACGGGCGCGTCACGCGCCATGATGGTGGCGATGGCCAACGCCCTCACGGCGCACGAGATGGCGCTGCACGGGCATCGGGTCAGCTACCGGCAGGGTGGCGCAGGGCCGGCCCTGCTCCTGCTGCACGGTGTCACCAACTCCTCGGCGACATGGGAGCGCGTCGCCCCCAGCCTGGCGGAGCACTTCACGCTGATCGCGCCGGACCTGCTCGGCCACGGCGAGTCGGCGACGCCGCGCGGCGACTACTCGCTAGGCGCCCACGCCAGCGGCGCCCGTGACGTCCTGACCGCGCTCGGCATCGAGCGCGCGACCGTCGTCGGCCACTCGCTCGGGGGCGGCGTCGCGATGCAGTTCGCGTACCAGTTCCCCGAGCGCTGCGAGCGGCTGGTGCTCGTCTCCAGCGGCGGCCTCGGGCGTGAGGTCCACCTGCTGCTGCGCGCCGCCGCGCTCCCCGGCGCTGACTACGTCCTGCCCGCCCTCACGTCGGCCGGGCTGCTCGGCATCGGCCGCCGGGCCGGCGGCCTGCTGCGGCGCGTGCGCCTCGCGCCGGGCGGCGATCTCGCGGTGCTGGCTGAGGGCTTCGCCTCGCTCGACAACGCCGGCTCACGGCAGGCGTTCCTGCACACCGTCAGATCGGTGATCGAGCCCAGCGGGCAGCGCGTGAGCGCCCGCGACCGGCTCGATCTGGCCGGCCTGCTGCCGTCGCTGATCGTCTGGGGCGAGGACGACTCGATCATCCCGGTCGAGCACGGCGCGGCCGCCCACGACGCGATGCCCGGCAGCCGCTTCGAGGTCTTCCCCGACGCCGGCCACATGCCCCACGACGCCGACCCCGAGCGCTTCGCCGCGCTGCTGATCGACTTCTGTGCCACGACCGAGCCGGCGAAGCTGACCGCCGACCACTGGTCTACAGCGATCCGATCGCGTCGTTGAAGGTCCGGCTCGGCCGCATGACCTCGGTGGCCTTGTCGCGGTCCACGAAGTAGTAGCCGCCGAGGTCGACGGACTCGCCCTGGACGCCGTTGAGCTCGGCGACGATCTGCTCCTCGTCGGCCGCGAGTCGCTCGGCCAATGTGCCGTAGCCGTCCCCCGCCAGCTCCTGCGCCCAGTACAGCGCCAAGTAGAAGTGGCTGCCTCGGTTGTCGAGCTCGCCGACCCGCCGCGACGGCGACTTGCCGTTCTCCAGCAGCGTGCCCGTGGCGGCGTCGAGCGCGTTGGCCAGATCCGTCGCGCCCGCCTTCTCCAGCGACACCGCGAGCGCGAGGAACTCGCCCAGC
>DATDKF010000097.1:0-2619 GCA_036520135.1 Solirubrobacteraceae bacterium | reverse complement strand
GAAGCCCCGGCCGGCGGCCAGTAGCCAACCGTCGTCACCCTCCACCGGCGCGATTGCGCCGACGGTTCCGGGCAGCCGATAATCGCGAACAAGTAGGAGACCACCGTCGTCGCTGACCCGAGCGCGGTAGAGGCGCCCGGCTAGGATGTCCACCCCCAGCAGTTCGTCGCGGCGGGCATCCCACCGAACACCTTCACCGAGCAGGGTCTGCTCGGTCGAACTGGCTACAGCATTGCTCGTCACCGCAAGCCTTCCGGCGAGGGGGGATCGTGCGCCTTTATATCGGTGCGAGCATCTCACGCGCAGCATGCGGTCGAAGCCGGAAGTTGGCGTTCCGTACCACAGCCCAGAACCAGCCCTGTGGGTCGCAGGCCCAGTCATCCCGTCAGTTCGACGACGACCTTGATGTCGTCGGGCTCGCGGTCGAGCGCCTCGGTCCAGCCGGCGAGCGGCACGCGGCGCGTGATCATACCTGCCAGCCAGGTGCGATCGGCAGACGCGAGTGCAACGGCAGCCTGCTCCCAGTGACGCCGCCCGGCGTTCACGGTGCCGAACAGGACCTGGTTGTGCAACACCATATTGCGATTCAAGGCTGTCGCGTCGGTATCGAGCCTCGGATCGAGGTTCATGATTCCGGTCAGGCACATGATTCCGCCGCTGACGACCCGTCGTGCGGCCGAACGCCCGACGGCTCCGATCCCAGTGCACTCGATCACGACATCGGCGTCGACGTCCGCGGCGTCGCCGGCGTGATAGTGCGCGCCGAGGCCCTCGACGAGCTCGCGCTTCGGGCCGCCCTGCGCGAGGTCGATCGCGTGCACCTCATAGCCGCGCTGCACGCCGAGCAAGCATGCCAGCAGCCCGATCGGGCCTGCTCCCGTTACCAGAGCACGTCGACCGAGGAAGAACGCGCGCTGCGAGATTCGATCCACCTGCTCCCACGCCTTGGCCAGCACCGACGCTGGCTCTAGCAGGACGCCGAGCTCGCCGAGCTCTCTCGGGATCGCGATCGCGAACTCTGGCTCGACGCGCCACCGCTCGCTTCCGTACCCATGCTCGCGGACGATTCCGCGTTCACAGAACCGGTCGTTGCGGCACATGTCCCATTCGCCGGCGGCGCACGCCGGGCACGGCACCGGATCGGGGCGCCGCACGATCCCGACGACCAGATCGCCCGGTTGAAAGCCCGAGCCTTCGGGCGCCTGCAGCACCTCGCCGAGACCCTCGTGGCCGATGATCAGCTTCGCTTGACGGGAGGGCGCCTCCCCGTACGCGCCCTCGGCGATCTCGCGGTCGGTGCCGCACACTCCAACCAGGAGACCCCGCACCAGTAAGCCACCAGTCTCCCGCGCCGGATCGGCGACCTCATCGACAGCAGCCGTTCCCGGCTCGCCGGGCACCACGGTCATCGCGCGCATGCACGCGATTCTGTCAAAAGGCCGGTCGTCTTCATCCATCCCGCCCGAGGCGGCACCAGCCCCGAGGGTGCACACCTTCGGGCCTACTCGTCGGTCGCGGCGAGGCGGAGCTCCTCTGCGAACCGTCTTCCGGCAAGCTGTCGGGAGCGCCGAGTTGGCCGGCGGCCCTGATTGCCGCGCGCGTGAGGTCTACGACAGCGACTCGTTCGAACGAGCGTTGCGACGCCCTCAGGTCGGCGGGCTCAGCCAATTGCCGCACTCCTCGCCGCCACGGATGCACCTGAGTCGCGCACGGTGCCGCGGGCGGACTGCCTCGATGGCAGCGGCGGCGCCATGGCTGGCAGTGGCTTGGCAGCGCCGGCACCCATCCTGGCCGCGATGTTCGTGCTCGCGGACGCACTGCGCGCGACGCCCTTACCGCGAGCCGGCTGTCGGGTTGTAGCAAAGTACGTCGCCACGAACACGGACAAGTAACCCGGGGGATTTCCATGGACTACGGACACGAGCTGCTCTTCGGGACATTCATCACGCCGGCTGCGCAGCGACCTCATCACGCCGTCGAGCTGGCGGGGGTCGCGGACCGGGCCGGCCTCGACCTGGTGACGTTCCAGGATCACCCGTACCAGCCGGGCTTCCTCGACACGTGGACCCTCCTCACGTACGTGGCGGCGCGCACCTCGCGGGTTCGACTCAGCCACAACGTGCTGAACCTCCCGCTGCGGCCGCCGGTCATGCTGGCCCGCGCCGCCGCCTCGGTCGACCTGCTCTCCGGCGGTCGCTTCGAGCTGGGGATCGGTGCCGGGCGGATGTGGGACGCGACCGAGGCGATGGGCGGGCCGCGCCGCACCCCCGGCGAGGCCGTCGAGGCGCTCGAGGAGGCGATCACGATCATCTGTGACGTCTGGGCCGCGGACAAGCCGGGCGGTGTCGTCTTGGACGGGAAGCACTACCGCGCCTGGGGAGCGCCGCGCGGACCGGCCCCGGCGCACGACGTCGGGATCTGGGTCGGGGCCGGGATGCCACGCATGCTTCGCCTCGTCGGGCGGAGGGCGGATGGCTGGTCCGTGCCGATCCGCCTGTTCCTGCCGGGGGGGCCGCCGACGCTGGCCGAGCCCAACCGCGTGATCGACGAGGCTGCCGCGGCGGCCGGCCGTGACCCGTCGGCCGTGCGCCGGATCCTCACGTTCCCGGGGCGGTTCTC
>DATDKF010000096.1:0-17515 GCA_036520135.1 Solirubrobacteraceae bacterium | reverse complement strand
GTTCGACGGGATCTTCGCGGCGGTCGACGGGGCCGTGGCCGTGCCGTCAGGGCCTGGTCTGGTCGGCGGGCTCGGCGAACTTCGGGCTGGGTAGGGAAGCGACGAGGTCGGCCTCGTCGGCGGTCCCTGGCGAGTTCGCCTCCGTAATGAAGGTCAACTCGCCAAGCGGTCGGCGGACGAGCGGCCACGCGCCACCTCACCGCTCCCCTACCCAGCCGCAGTTGAAGTTCGACCGCCACTACCGCGCGGCCTCGGTCAACACCCCCGCGGCCGCCACCGGATCGCCGGCCAGCCGCCTCGCCCCCGCAGCCGCCGCCAATTCTGCGGTCGCCCCCGCCCCACCTACGGCGACCTCGACCCGATCGGCCAACCGCGACAGCGCGGCGGCCGCGGACCGCAGCGGCCCGGGCTGCACCGCGCCGATCACGACCAGCGACGGATCGAGCGCGAGCACCGCGCTCTCGAGGGCATCGGCCGGCGTGTCCGGCCCGAGGTAGGTGACGCGCCAGCCGCGGCGGTCGAGCGCGAGGCCGCAGCACAGCAGCCCGATGTCGTGGCGCTCGCCGGCCGGGCACGCCATCACGACCCGCGGGCCGAGGCCGCGGTCCCACTCGCGCGCGAGGCCGCGCAGGCGGCCGGTGATCAGCTCGGTCGCGAAGTGCTCCTGGGCGACGGTGATCTCGCCGCGCGCCCAGCGCTCGCCGACCTCGTGCAGGACCGGGAGGACGACGTCGCGCAGCGCGGCGTCGAGCGAGCGGCCGCCGAGCAGCCGGTCGAACGCGACCTGGCCGGCCTCGGCGTCGAACGCCAGCAGGCGCCCGAGCAGCTCCTCGGCCACGCCGTCGACCGCCGGCTGCGGCGGCGCGGGCTCCGCCGGCGCCGTGAGCACGGCCTGCGCGGCCTCGCCCGCCGCCCACCCGCTGTCGATCAGCTCGCGCATGCGCCGGGCGCGCCGCTGGTCCGCGCGGCCGTAGACGCGATAGCCGGCGGGCGTGCGGGCGGGCTCCAGGACCCCGTACCGCTGCTCCCACGCCCGCAGCGTCTCCGGGGCAACGCCGACGCGCCGGCTCAACTCGCCGATCCGAACCCCGAGTGGCGTGCCGGACATGTGAACGCGCACAGTAAACGATTACACAGACACTTTGCAAACCCTGCAGGATCTCTGTACAGTGGGAATGCGCCAGAGGTCACGGCAATGCGCCACAGTTCCCGTTACGACCTGAGAGATCCGAAGGCCTTCTCGGCCATCTACCGGCGGCTCGCGCCGCTCGCCCACACGGTCGCCATGTCCGTCTTGCGCGACGCCGAGGCGGCGCAAGACGTCGTGCAGGACGTCTTCTGCGCGATCTGGACACGGCCCGAGGCCTATCAGCCTGAGCGCGGCTCGCTCACCGCGTTCGTCCAGGTCATGGCGCGCAGCCGCGCGCTGGACCGCGTGCGATCGCGGGCGGCGGCCACCGCCGCCCTGAACCGCGGGGCGGTCGAGGCGCGCGTCCGGCCGACCGCCGTGGAGCCTCCGTCGGAGACCGTGATCCGGCGCGACAGCGCCCGTGCCGTTCTCCGCGCGCTCGACCGCCTGCCGGACGGCCAGCGCGCCGCCGTGCTCCTCCATCACGTCGGCGGACTCAGCGACGGCGAGCTCGCACGCGCCACCCGCGTGCCGCTCGGGACGGCGAAGAGCCGCATCCGGCTCGGCACCCGACGCGCTCGCGACCACTTCCAGGCCCGCCGCGCGGCATAACGTTCACACGCCACGATCCGGCGCTCGGCGCCCGCCGGGATCCGCGGGACCGGCTCGCCATCATGGAGCGCGTGCGCGCGCTCGTGATCCGCGAGTCATCCCCCCGCAGGCCGGCCCTCGAAGTGGCGGTCTCGCACGCGCTCGTCGACCGCGTCGACGCGGGCGCGCTGGGCGCCGTGGTGAGGCTCTACCGGCCGGCGCCGACGCTCGCCTTCGGCCGGCTCGACGCGCTCCGGCCGGGCTACGTGGCGGCGGCCGCGGCGGCCCGCGCTGCGGGGTTCGAGCCCGTGCTGCGCGCGCCCGGCGGCCACGCGGTCGCGTACCACGAGGGCTGCCTGGGGATCGACGAGGTCATCCCCGAGGCCGACCCGATCGCCGGCATGCAGGACCGCTTCGCCCGCTCGGGCGAGCTGCTGGCCGAGGCGCTGCGCACGCTCGGCGTCGACGCCCGAGTCGGCCGCGTCGCCGGCGAGTTCTGCCCCGGCGACTTCACGGTCAACGCGGGCGGGCGCGTCAAGGTCGTCGGCACCGCGCAGCGGGTGGTCCGCCACGCGTCGCTGCTCGCCGCGTCGGTGGCCGTGACAGGCGGCGCCGCGTTGCGCGACGCGCTCTCGGTTGTTTACGAGCCGCTGGAGCTCGAGTGGGATCGCGCGACGGCCGGCGCGATCGAGGACGGCCTGCCCGGCGTGACCGTGGACGCGGTCGAGCGGGCGGTGCTGGAGGCGTACGGGCGGCGGTTCGAGCTCGTGGGGGGTGCGCTCGATGCCGGGACGCTGGCGCTCGCCGAGCGGCTGGAGGAGCGGCACGCCGTGGTGGCGCCGGCGAACGTCAACGGCGCTGGGTAAGGAGACGACGGGACCGGCCGCGCCGGTGGTCCCTGGCGAGTTGACCTGCATAGCGAAGGTCAACTCGCCAGACGGTCGCGGACGAGCGGCCACGCGCCCACTTCACCGCCTCCCTACCCAGCCGAGGTCTCGTCCCTAGGCGGCGCCCAGGACCCGCGCCACAGCGGCAACTCCGGCGGCAACGGCAAGCACGACGAGCAGCGGCGCACGCAGGAGCAGCGCCACGCCCGCGGCCGCCACACCCGCGAGCCTCGCGTCGACCACCAGCGCGCGGCCGTCCGCGACCGTCTGGCCCACGACCAGCGCCGCGAGCAGGCACGGGGCGAGCAGCGGCATGATCGCGACGGCCGGTCGGGGGAGCGGGCGGCCCGCGAACACGACCGGGCCGGCGCCCTTGATCGCGATCGTGGCGACGCCGACAACCGCGACGGCGATCCAGGCGGCGATCATCGCTTCACCGCCAGGGCGATGACCGCCCCGCCGAGCGCCGCCACGATCGGCAGCCCCGCGGGCACGACCGGCGTCAGCACGAGCGCGATCAGCGCGCCGCCGACGGCGGCCGTGCGGGCGCGCGGGCCGTCGAGCTGGCCGACCAGCAGCGCGAGGAAGAGCGCGGGGAACATCGCGTCGAGCCCGTAGTCGGCCGGATCGCCGATCGCGCTGCCGCCGAGCACCCCGGCGACGGTGCCGAGACACCAGCAGCTCATCAACACCAGGCCGGCGCCGACCAGGCGGTCGCGGTCCACGCGGCCCTCGCGCTGCGAGACCGCCCATGACTCGTCGACCGCCAGCTGCGCCTCGGCCAGCCGCCGCACCGGCCCGCCGCGGAGCGACGGCGCTACCGACATGCCGATCGCGATGTAGCGCAGGTTGAGCAGCACCGCGGCGACGATCGCCGCGGCCACCGCGCCGCCGGACTCCAGCACCGAGGCGACCGCGAACTGGGCCGACCCCGCGAACGTGGTCAGCGACATCACGATCGGAGCGGCGATGCCCATCCCGGCGTCGCGCGCCAGGATCCCGAACGAGGCGCCGAAGACGAGCACCGCGACGGCGATCGGGGCGACCGCGCGCATGCCGGCGACGACTTCGCTGCGGCGGCGATGGCGGACAAGGATTCGGTCCGGCATAATGGAACTTGCTTCCATGATGATGGAGTATTCCACAGGAATGGACAGTTTGTCCAGCGAAATAGAATCGGTCGACACGTTCGTTCGCGCCGTCGCGTCGAACGTTCGCGCGCTGCGGATGGACGCCGGGCTCACGCTCGCCGACCTTGCGAGCGCGGCCGGGCTCGGCAAGTCGACGCTCGCGCAGCTCGAGTCGGGCAAGGCGAACCCCAGCGTCGAGACGCTGTGGGCCATCGCCGCCGCGCTCAAGGTCCCGTTCGCCCGGCTCGTCGAGGAGGAGCGGACGGCGCTGCGCGTGGTGCGCGCGCGGGACGTACCCGCGATGCACTCGGCCGAGGCACCCGGCTGGGCTGGCCGCCTGCTCGCGACCTCGCACGGCCGCGGGACCTTCGACCTCTACACGCTCGACCTCGAGCAGGGCACCACGCGCCACGCCGACCCCCACCACACCGGCGTCGTCGAGCACCTGATCGTCGTCGTCGGCCACCTGCGCGCCGGACCGGAGACCGGGCCGGTCGAGCTCCAGGCGGGCGACCTCGTGACCTTCGCCGCCGACGTCCCGCACCGGTACGAGGCGCTCGAGCGGACGCACTGCGTGCTGCTCATGGCGTACCCCTGATCGCCGCCGCGACGATCTCCGGCTGCTCGAGCTGGGCCGCGTGGCCGGCGCCGTCGACCACCGCCACCTGGCAGTCCGGGATCGCCGGCGCCATCCGGCCGGCGATGGCGCGGAACTTGGCGTCGCGCTCGCCGGCGACGAGCGTGACCGGCACCGTGAGCTGCCCGAGCCGGTCCCACAGCGGCGGCATCACTCCGGTGCCGAGGCCGCGCAGGGCGGCCGCGAGCCCTGCGGCGGTGTTGCGCAGCCGGTCGGCGTGCGCCGCGGCGGCCACCCGCTCGTCCTGGCCGGCGAACAGCTCCTGGGCGCCCCACTCGGCCGCGAACGCGTCAATCCCCATCTCCACGATCCGGTCGGCGAGCGCGGCATCGGCCCGCCGGCGCTCCTCGCGCTCGGCCGCGTCGGCGATCCCCGGGCTCGCCCCCACGAGCACGAGCCGCTCAACCAGCCCCGGCAGCGCCAGCGCCGTGTAAAGCGCGATCCGGCCGCCCATCGAGTAGCCGACCAGCACGCACGGCCCGTCGGCCAGCGCGCGCACGTACGCCGCGCAGGCGGCGAACGAGGCGGGCCGCCGCTCGCTCGCCTGGCCGTGCCCGGGGAGGTCGGGCGCCAGCGCGCGATAGCGTCCGCCGCCGAGCGCCGCGATCGTGCGCCTCCAGCTCTGCCGGGTCTGCGTGAATCCGTGGAGGAGGATCAGGCGCACGCCCCGAGATCATGACCGTTGACAAGTACAGAGGCCTGCGGGCGTTCGTCGATGAGCTCGCGCGCTGCGGGCTCAGACACGCCGTCACCTCGCCGGGGTCACGCTCGACGCCGCTGGTGCTCTCGCTGGCCCGCGACGAGCGCATCCGCGCGACCTCGCACGTCGACGAGCGCAGCGCCGGCTTCTTCGCGCTCGGGCTCGCCAAGGCGACCGGCGTCCCAGCCGCGCTCGCCTGCACGTCCGGCACGGCGGCGGCCAACTATGCGCCGGCCGTGATCGAGGCGCACGAGGCCCGCGTGCCGCTGCTCGTGCTCACCGCCGACCGCCCGCCCGAGCTGCGCGACCTCGGCGCCGGCCAGACCGTCGACCAGGTCAAGCTCTACGGCACCGCCGCGAAGTGGTACCTCGAGGTCGACGAGCACCCGGCCACGCCCGAGCGCCTGCGCTGGCTGCGCCAGCTCGCCTGCCGCGCGTTCTGGACCGCGCTCGAGGGCCGGCCCGGCCCCGTGCACCTGAACTTCAGCCTGCGCGAGCCGCTGGTGCTCGACGAGCCTCTGCCCCCCGACGACGCGAGCGGCCGCGACGGCGGGCGGCCGTGGGTGACGCGGCCGCGGACGACCGCCGAGCCGCCGCCGGCGTTCGTCGACCGCCTGCGCGAGCAGCTCGAGGCGCGGCCGCGGGCGGTGATCGTGGCCGGCCGGAGCGAGCGCGACCCGGAGCTGCCCGCGTCGCTCGCCGGCTTTGCCGAGTGGGCCGCGATCCCGCTGCTCGCCGACCCGCTGTCCGGCGCCCGCCGCGGCACAGCCGCGATCGCGCACTACGACGCGCTGCTGCGCGACGGCGATTGGGCCGCCGGCCACGCCCCTGAGCTGGTGATCCGCGTCGGCGACCTGCCCACCTCCAAGCCGCTCAGGCGCTGGCTGCACGGGCTCGACGACACGCTCCAGGTCATGTTCGACCCGGAGAACGCGTGGCAGGACCCGGCCGGGGCGGTCGCGACGATCCTCGACGCCGACCCGCGCTGCACGATCGACGCCATCGGCGGCCGGATGAAACGCCGCAAGGACACCGCGTGGCTGGACGGCTGGCACCGCGCGGACCGCGCGGCCGCGGCGGCGATCGCCCGCGCGCTGTCCCCCGCCGGCCTCAGCGAGCCGCGCGTGGCGGCCGAGCTGGGCGCCGCGCTGCCGCCGGAGGCGACCGTCATCGTCGCGTCGTCGATGCCGGTGCGCGACGCCGAGACGTTCTTCCCGGCGCGCGAGCGGCCTCCGCGCGTGCTCGCCAACCGCGGCGCCAACGGCATCGACGGGACCGTCTCCACCGCCTTCGGATGCGCCGCGACTGGAGACGGCCCCGCAGTGCTCCTCATCGGCGACATCGCGCTGATCCATGACCTCGGCGGCCTGCTCGCCGCCTCGCGGCTCGACCTCAAACTCACGATCGTGCTCCTGCACAACGACGGCGGCGGTATCTTCGACTTCCTGCCGGTGAGCCGGGAGGGCGCCGACTACGTCGAGCACGTCGCCACCCCGCACGGGCTCGACTTCGCCCATGCCGCCGCCCTGTTCGGCCTCGGCTACGAGGTAGCGGCGGACGTCGAGCAGTTCCGCGCCGCCCTCGGCCGGGCGCTGGCCGCCGACCGCACGAGCATCGTCGCCGTCCACACCGGTCGCGCGGCGAACGTCGCGCTGCACGGCGCGGTCTGGGACGAGGTCGCCCGGTCCGTCCGGGCCGCCGCCTAGCGTCCAGGACGTGGACCAGGGCACGCTGATCGACGTCCAGGCGGAAGAGGAGCCGCCCGCCAAGCGGACGACCTCGAAGACGATCGGGGCCGGCGACATCGTGCTCGTCGACAAGAAGGGCCGGCGCTTCCACGCGCTCGTGACCGAGCTCGAGCAGCGCGAGTCCGGCCGCTTCGAGCTCGCGGTCCGCCCGCTCGACTCGCGGATCTCCTGGCGCACCGCGTCGGTCCGCGAGGTCGTCGAGGTGTGGCGCAAGGCCCGCCGGCCGGCCGCGTAGCAAGCCGGCGACCCCGGATCTGTACCCTCGAGGAGATGGCCTCCCCGCCCCTCACGGACGCCCTGGCCGAGGGGCGGGCGAGAACGCTGTCGCTCGTGGAGCCGCTCTCCGACGCCGACGTCGAGACGCAGCACACGCAGATCATGAGCCCGCTGGTGTGGGATCTCGCCCACATCGCGGCCTACGAGGAGCTGTGGCTGGTGCACCGCCACGGCGGCGAGCCGCTGTCCCGCCCGGAGCTCGCCGCGATGTACGACGCGTTCGAGACTCCCCGCGCCGTGCGCGGCGACCTGCCGCTGCTCGACCGCGCGCAGGCGCTCGCCTATCTCGAGGACGTCCGCCGCCGCGTGCCCGACGGCGACAGCTTCATCCACGAGCTGGTCCTGCGCCACGAGCACCAGCACGGCGAGACGATGCTGCAGGCAATCGAGCTGGCCAGGCTCACCCCGCCGCCCGCCGTCCCCCGCGCCGAGCGGCCGGGCGCGCCCGGCGGCCACACCGGCCTCGAGAGCGTCGAGGTGCCGGGCGGCCCGTTCGTGATCGGCGCGCCCGACGACGGCTTCGCCTACGACAACGAGCGCCCGCGCCACGCCGCCGACGTCCCGGCCTTCCGCATCGGCCGCACGCCGATCACCAACGCGACGTTCCTGAGCTTCGTCGAGGGCGGCGGCTACCGGCGCCGCCCGTGGTGGAGCCACGAGGCGTGGGCGTGGAAGGAGGAGTACGACATCACCCACCCCCAGGGCTGGGCCCGCGGGCCGGGTGGAACCGGTTGGCGCCGCTGGACGATGGACGGCTGGCAGCCGATCGACCCGGACGAGCCCGTGGTGCACGTCTCCTGGTTCGAGGCCGACGCCCTCGCGCGAGCACACGGGGCACGGCTCCCCACCGAAGCGGAGTGGGAGAAGGCGGCGACCTGGGACCAGGAGTCGGGTTGGGCCCGCCCCTACCCGTGGGGCGACGAGGAGCCGGACGCGCGCCGCGCGAACCTCGACCACGGGCTGCTCGGGCCGGCGCCCGCAGGCGCCTATCCCGCCGGCGCGGCCCCCTGCGGCGCCCTCGGCATGCTCGGCGACGTGTGGGAGTGGACGGCGAGCGACTTCCGCGGCTACGACGGCTTCGTCGCCCATCCGTACCGCGAGTACTCGGAGGTGTTCTTCGGCAGCGACTACAAGGTCCTGCGCGGCGGCTCGTGGGCCACGCGGGCACGGGTCGCGACCCCCACGTTCCGCAACTGGGACCTGCCGCAGCGGCGCCAGATCTTCGCGGGAGTGAGGCTGGCATGGGACGCGTGACGACGACCGGCGACCTGCGGATCGACGTCCACGTCGGCGTCGGCTCGCAGCGCTCGCTGCCCGACGACGTGCTCGACGGCCTCACGCGGCCGTTCAAGGAGCTGCCGCCCAAGCACCTCTACGATGCCCGCGGCGCCGAGCTGTTCGACCGCATCTGCGAGCTGCCCGAGTACTACCCGACGCGCGCCGAACGGGCGATCCTGCATCGCTACGCCGACATGATCGTGCGCCGCACCGGCATGGCCGAGCTGGTCGAGCTCGGCTCGGGGACCGCCGCCAAGACGCGCGTGCTGCTGTCGGCGATGGAGCGCGCCGGCACGCTCGCGCGCTACGTGCCGTTCGACGTCGCCGAGCAGGCCGTGCGCGACTGCGCCGCCGCGCTCGCCGACGAGTACCCGCGCATGGCGATCCACGGGATCGTCGGCGACTTCGAGCGCCATCTGCCGCAGCTCCCGCGGCCCGAGCCGGGCCGCCCGCGCGTCGTCGCGTTCCTCGGCGGCACGATCGGCAACTTCCCGCCCGGCGCCCGCCGTCGCTTCCTGCGGTCGCTGGCCGGCCTGCTGTCGACGGGCGACTACCTGCTGCTCGGCACCGACCTCGTCAAGGACATCGACGTGCTCGAGGCCGCCTACGACGACTCCGCGGGCGTCACCGCCGAGTTCAACCGCAACGTGCTGCACGTCCTCAACCGCGAGCTCGACGCCGACTTCCCGACCGAGCACTTCGAACACGTCGCGTTCTTCGACCCCGACCGCGAGTGGATCGAGATGCGCCTGCGCGCCCGCCGCGCCTGCCACGTGCGCGTCGGCGCGCTCGACCTCGAGGTCGACTTCGCGCGCGGCGAGGAGCTGCGCACTGAGATCTCGGCCAAGTTCACGCGCGCCCGCCTGCAGGCCGACTACGCCGCCTCCGGCCTCGAGCTGGCCGAGTGGTTCACCGACGATCGGCAGCTCTTCGCCTTATCGTTGGCCTCACGTAACTAAGGCGCTCGCACGAGCTTGCGAGTGCGAGTAAGCCGCATGTCGGATTCTGAGGACGACCACCAGATCGGCTACCAGGCGCTGCCGCGCGGTGTGCCCGTCGTCACCTCCGACGGCGTCGAGCTCGGGACCGTGCACCGCGTCCAAGACAACGCGCGCGAGCACATCTTCGACGGGATCGTCGTGTCCACGCCCGAGGGGCGCGTTTTCGTCGACGCCCCGGAGGTCGCGCGCATCACCGCGCGGCGCGTGACGCTGACGATCGGCGCCGAGGAGGCCAAGGACCTCCCCACGCACCACGGGATGCGCGGCGCGCTGGAGACCCACGCCAAGCGCGCGGGCCGGCGCTGGAAGCGCCGCTTCAGCCGCTGAGCACGGGCAGCAGCGCGCCGAGCTTGACCTCGGTCTCGGCCAGCTCGGCGGCCGGGTCCGAGTCGCGCACGACGCCGACGCCCGCGTACAGCCGGGCCTCGCGGCCGCGCAGGAGCGCGCAGCGCAGCGCGACGCAGAACTCGCCGTCCTCGTTGGCGTCGGTCCACCCGACAGGCCCGGCGTACCAGCCGCGGTCGAGGCCCTCGAAAGCGGGAATGCGCGGGGCCGCGGCGGCGTGCGGCTCGCCGCCGACCGCCGGGGTCGGGTGCAGCAGCCCCGCCAGCTCGATCGCGCTGCGCGGGTGCGTGAGCTGGGCGCGGATCGGGGTGGCGAGGTGCTGGATGTTCGCCACCTTGACGATCGCCGGCTCGTCCGGCGCGGCGACCCACACGGAGTACGGGCGCAGCGCGCGGGCGATCCGGCGGGCGACGATCTCCTGCTCCTCGCGGTCCTTGTCCGAGCGCATGAGCTGCTCGCCGAGGTGGTCGTCGACCGCCGGGTCGGCGGACCGGCGGGTCGAGCCCGCCAGCGCGACGGTCGAGGCCCGCAGCCCTTCGCGGCGCACGAGCAGCTCGGGCGAGGCGGCGATGAACGCGGCCTCGCCGCGGCCCGCGCAGAACACGTAGCAGGACTCGAACGCGGCGCGCAGGACGCCGAAGACGGCGGCGGCGTCGTGCGCGGCGGGCGCGTGGACGGCGACCTCGCGGGCGAGCACGATCTTCTCGAAGTCGCCCGCGCGGATCCGCTCCACGGCGCGCGCGACGGCTGCCTCGTAATGCTCGGGCGGTGCGATCGAGGCGATGTGGAAGCGCCCAGCCGGCGCCGGGTCGAGCAGCGGCAGCGGGCCGCCGCGCAGCTCGCCCGCGCGCCGCTCGAGCCGCGCGGCCAGCTCCTCGGGCACGTCGTCGGGCGCGGCGAGCGCGGCCAGCGTCAGCCGGACGTCTCCCCCGCGCCGCGCGAGCGCGACCTCCGGGACGACGAGGTCGGCGGCCTCGAAGCCCGCCCAGTGGGGCGCGCCGCCGCCGTCGTCGCCGAACGCGAATCCGCCGACGGCCACGAGGCCGGCGCCGGGCGGGCCGTCCGGCGCGTCGGCCTCGGCGGCGCCCGCCAGCTCCCGCCACGCCCGCGCCGCGTCCGCGAACCGCGCCAGGCCGGAGCCGGCGATCCGGCGCACGCAGCCGAGCGCCGCGAGCGCGGCCCCGGAGCGGTCGGGCTGCTCGAAGCAGAACCACGGCTCGCCGGCGCGCCGCGAGGCGAACACGGTCGCGCTCGGGTCGACGTCCGGCGCCACCGGCACGGTGAAGGCGAGCAGCACCTCGCGGCCGGTGCGGCGCGCGCGCCGCACCGCGCGCTCGCAGCGGGCGCGCAGCGCGCCGGAGGCGGGCGCGAGGACGACGTTCACAGCGCCCCCGCGAAGGTCAGGCGACCGGTGGCGCAGCGGTCGAAGACCGCGCCGCCGGGCGACCGCGCGACCGACGTGACGCTCAGCGTCCCGTTCACCCCGGCCGGCGTGAAGCGTCCGTCGACCCGCACGCGGAAGCGCTCGGTGGCGTCCGCGAAGCGCAGCGTGAAGCGCTCGCGCAGGCGGAACGAGCCGTCGGCGGCGATCGCCGCGCCCGGCGTGAGGTTCTCCTTCTCGAAGGCGCGGCTTTCGCACACGTCGCGATACTGGAACGCGGCCGCCGTCACGCGGCGGCCGGTCGCGTCGACGCGCAGCACGAGCGCGCGCGGCCGCGCGGCGGTCTGGCTCGTGAGGCCTTGATAGGCGCCGTTCGGGCGCGGCGCCCCGGCGACCGTCTCGGCCGCCGCTGCGCGCGCCTGCCACGGCCGCCGGCCCGACGCGCAGCGCTCGACCACCCGGCCGCCACCGCGGAACGAGATCCGCGCGGTCGCGGTGCCGGACGCCGTGCTCCCCACGAGGCGCCCTGCGACGGTGACGCGCGCGATCTGGCGGACGCCGCGCTCGCCGGTCCGCGTCCGCGCGGTCGCGGTGAACGCGAACGAGCCTTCGGCCGCCGGCGTGACGGGCCGCCCGGCGCGCGCGACGCCGCAGCGCGCCTGGATGACCGCCCGCACCGTGGCCGTCCCGTCCGCGCGCGTGCGCACGGTCAGCAGCGTCACGCGCGCGCCGGCGCCGCCGCCGCCATAGTCGGCCGCCTCCGCGGCCGACGGCCACGCCAGCGCCAGCAGCGCCGCCGCGGCGACCGCCCGCATCAGGTCTCGCTGCGACCGCGGGAGATCGCGATCTCGCCGGTGCGCGCCATCTCGACGAGCCCGAACGGGCGCACCATCCGCTCGAACGCCTCGATCTTCTCCCACGTGCCGGTGACCTCGATGATCACCGAGCGGCGCGTGACGTCGATGATCTTGCCGCGGAAGATCTCGACGATCTGCATCACCTCGCCGCGTGCCGGTCCGTCGGCCGTGACCTTGAACAGCGCCAGCTCGCGCGCGACCGTCTCGGCCGGCTCGAGGTCGCGGATCTTGATCACGTTGACGAGCTTGTGCAGCTGCTTGGTGACCTGGTCGATCGGGTGCATCGCCCCGTCGAGCGTGAGCGTGATGCGCGACAGCGACTCGTCGTCGGTTGGGCCGACAGCGAGCGTGTCGATGTTGAAGCCGCGGCGGGCGAACAGGCCGGCGATGCGGGTCAGCACGCCCGGCTTGTTCTCGACGAGGATCGAGAGGATGTGCTTGCGGCCGGTGCGGACGGCCGTCGTCGCCTCGAGCTCCTCGAGCGTCAGCGGGTCCTTGGTCCCGGGCTCGCCCATCAGCCGACCATCTCGCGGGCCGGGGCGCCGGGGGCGATCATCGGGTACGTGTTCTCCTCGCGGGTGACCTTGACGTCGACCACCACGGGGCCGGGCGTCGCGATCGCCTTCCGCAGATCCTCCACCAGCGTCGCCTTGTCGGTCAGCCGCACGCCGGTGGCGCCGTACGCCTCGGCGAGCTTGACCCAGTCGGGCCAGCGGCCCATGTCCACGTTGGAGTAGCGCCTGTCCCAGAACAGCTCCTGCCACTGGCGGACCATGCCCAGGTAGCCGTTGTTCATGATTACGGCCTTCACCGGGATGTCGTGCTCCTTGCAGGTGGCGAGCTCCTGGGTGTTCATCTGGAACGAGCCGTCGCCGGTCAGCAGCACGCTCGGGACCTCGGGGTTGCCCACGGCGGCGCCGATCGCCGCCGGCAGGCCGAAGCCCATCGTCCCGAGGCCGCCCGAGTTGATCCAGCGGCGCGGCTTGGCGAAGTGGAAGTACTGCGCCGCCCACATCTGGTGCTGGCCGACGTCCGAGGACAGGATGCACTCGCCGCCCGTCGCCTCGTAGAGCGCCTGGACGAGGTACTGCGGCTTGATCTCGCCGTCGGCGGACTGCTCGTAGCGCAGCGGATACTGGCCGCGCCACTGCTCGATCCGCTCCCACCAGCCGGCCAGGCGGGCGGGGTCGGGGCCGATCGCGCGGTACTCGTTGGTCAGCCGCGCGAGCACGTTCTTGGCGTCGCCGACGATCGGGATGTGCGCGGGGACGTTCTTGGAGATCTCGGCCGGGTCGATGTCGATGTGCACGAACTTCGCGCGCGGGGCGAACTCGGCGAGCTTGCCGGTGATGCGGTCGTCGAAGCGGGCGCCCACCGCGACGATCAGGTCGGCCTCGTCCATCGCGTAGTTGGCCGTCCGCGTTCCGTGCATGCCGAGCATCCCCAGCCACTGCTCGTGCGGGGCGGGGAAGCCGCCGAGGCCCATCAGCGTGCAGGTGACGGGCAGGCGGTCGCTGGTGACCAGGTCGTACAGCTCCTCGGCGGCGTCGGCGTTGATCACGCCGCCGCCGGCGTAGATCACTGGCCGGCGGGCGTTGGCGAGCGCCTTCGCCGCGAGCCGGATCTGCTTGGAGTTGCCCTCGGTCGTCGGCTGGTAGCCGGGCAGGCGCACGTCGCCGACCGGCTGGTAGTCGATCTCCGCGCGCGTGAGGTCGACCGGCATGTCGATCAGCACCGGCCCGGGCCGGCCGGTGCGGGCGATGTGGAACGCCTCGTGCACGGCCCGCGGGATCTCCGTCGGGTGCTGGATCATGAACGAGTGCTTGACGATCGGCATGGTGATGCCGAACGTGTCCGCCTCCTGGAAGCCGTCGGTCCCGAGCAGGTCGGTGCGGACCTGGCCGGTGAAGGCCACGAGCGGCACCGAGTCCATCATCGCGTCGGTCAGCGGGGTCACGATGTTCGTCGCGCCCGGGCCGGACGTGGCGAACACCACGCCGACGCGGCCGGAGGCCTTGGCGTAGCCCTCGGCGGCGTGGCCGCCGCCGGCCTCGTGGCGTACGAGGACATGCCTGATCCCGGCATCGACGAAGGCGTCGTAGGTGGGCAGGTTCGCTCCGCCCGGGTAGCCGAAGACGACGTCGACGCCCTCGGCCTTGAGGCATTCCATCACCGCGTCGACCGCTCGCATGAGAGCAGGCAGTCTAACGCCGCAGTGCGGCCGCGGACTCGGGCTCGATCGCCGTCTCCGGGAACTCCAGATCCTCGCCGCAGCCCATGCAGACCTGGTCGTAGAGCTTGACCACCTTGCCGCAGCGCGGGCATTGGCGGCGGACCTCGTCGCTCTCGTATCGGTAGAGGACCGCGGCGAGCAGCCCGAGCACCGGCACAGCGGCCGCGATCACGAACCACAGGACGAACGAGGAACCCTTCACGCGGCCGATGTAGCCGCCGGCCAAACCGAAGAACAGGCAGATGATCAGATACGGCATCAGATGTGGCGGAGCGCCCACAGGACGCCCATCACCACCACGACCAGCAGGGCGATCGAGATCAGCGCCTGGAAGAGGCCGAAGACGATGCCGAACGCGATCTTCAGCGCGATGACCGCGACGGCGATGATGATGACCCACGCGAGGACTCGGCGACCCAGACCGCCGGCGGTTTCATCCATGACCAAAGGGTAACGCGGCGGCCGCGCGCCGGGGGGAGGAGTGAGGCGGTGCGCGGCCGCGCGATTACGTCGTGCGGAGGCTCTGACCCCCGCCGCCACTTGAAGGCCCCGGCCCGCCTGCGGGGGTCAGACCCCTCGCGGCCTCGCGGCCGGCGAGCCGGAGTCGAGCGAGACGGTAGCGGCGGACGAGCTCGTCGCCGCGGCCGCTGGCGGTGGCGGGCACGAGGACGAGGCGGCGGATCTGCTGGGGAGCGGAGGTGTGGTCCATGACGGCATGGTGCGCTCTCCCGCGCGGTTCTCACATGGCCCAGTGGATGAGATCGCGCCCGGCGGGTTCGACCTACGGTCGAGCGGCGTCGAGCGCCGGCCGCAGCTGAGGCGCCAGCCGGCGCCGCACGCGCCGCCACGACCCGCTGAAGGCGAGGTTGGCGACGGTCGCGAAGCCCTGCTCGTCGGTGCGCAGCGCGAGCAGCAGGTGGGCGATCCGGTCGGCCGCCGGCAGCGAAGGATCGTCGACGTGCACGCACCAGCAGAACACGCGCCGGCCGCGCACGAGCAGCGCGCCCGCCTCCCCCACCACCCAGGTGCCGAGCGCCGCGCGTTCGAGCACGAGCCCGGTGCGGGCGTGCAGCTCGCGCGCGTCGTGGCCGATCAGGTCGCCGAGCAGGCCGACCGCCGTCGCCTCGGCGCCTTCGCCGCGTCGCGGCCGGCGCCGCAGCACGGTGGCGCCGCGTTTGGCGTACAGCTCCGGGATCGCCCATGCGTGCGCGAGCAGGATCGCCCCGACCGGCGCCGACAGCGGCTCGAGCGCGAACAGCACGACCGCGGCGACGACGAACGGGACCGTGTGGGCGATCGTCGTGATGGTCCAGACCCGGCCGCGGCGCGCGAGCGCGCGCTCGTCGATCCGCGGCCGCCAGTAGACGGCCGCGGTCTCGGGCAGGACCTGCGTGCTCACCCGCCGGCGATCGGCCGCCGGAGGATCACGAGGTCGGCGTCGACCGGCAGCTCGTCGACCTGCCGGGCGCGACCCTCGCCCTCGCTGACGACCGCGTAGAACCCGGCGTCGAGCTGCGCACGGAACGCCGCCACCGCCGCCTCGACCGCCTGCTCGTCGGCCGCCGTCCATTCCGCCAGCGTCGTGTGCCCCGTCTCGTCCATGCGGATCAATCTGGCCATGCTCGCAATGGTACGCTCCGCGCAGATGCACTCCGTCCGCATCGTCATTACCGCCTAGCACCTGCGAACACCTCGCAGGCTCGATCGTCTTCGGGCCTGCGGCGGCAGGGCTACAGCGCGGGCTCGGGGACGGAAAGGAGCGTCATGCTCACCCTGAATCTCGTCGTCTCCGATCGCCCCGACGTCCCCCAGCGGGTCATGGCCACGTGCTGCCGCCGCCAGGGCGCGGTGCTCGCGCTCACGTTCGACCGCGGCGGCGCCAACGGCACCGCGGAGCTGGAGCTGACGGTGGACGTGGACGACCGTCTGCGGCGCGGCCTGATCGACCGCATTGCAGGGCTGGTCGACGTCCGGGAGGTCAGACCCCGAGCTGCTCTCGTATCAACCGGTTGACCTCGCCGCCGTCCGCCTTGCCCTTGGTCTCGCGCATGATCGGGCCAACGAGCGCGCCCATTGCCTTGGCGTTGCCGCCGCGGATCCGGTCGACGACGTCCGGGTTGTCCTCGATCACCTTCGCGACGATGCCCGCGAGCTCGCCGGAGTCGCCCATCGCGCCGAGGTCCTCGCGTTCGACGATCTCAGCCGGGTCGCCGCCGTCGGCGACCAGGCGGTCGAGCACGACGCGGGCGTTGCCGGCCGTCACCGTGCGGGCGTCGACGAGCGCGACGAGCTTGGCGAGCGCGGCCGGGTCGACCGCGTCCGGCGAGTCTGCCCGCGCGCGCAGCTCAGTGACCCAGTTGGCAACCGTGCGCGGATCGCCCTCCACGCGCTCGAAGTAGTCGCCCCAGCGCGGGTCGAACGCAAACAGCCGCGCCGCGTCCGTGGGCAGGCCGAACTCGGACTCGTAGCGCTCGGCGCGCGCGGCCGGCAGCTCGGGCAGCGCCGCGCGCGCGGCCTCGATCATCTCCGGCGTCGGCGCGACCGGCACGAGGTCGGGCTCGGGGAAGTAGCGGTAGTCGTGCGCCTCCTCCTTGGAGCGCAGCGAGCTCAGGCCGCCCGACACGGGGTCGAAGTGCAGGGTCTCCTGCACGACCGGCTCGCCGGCCTCGACCAGCGCCTTCTGGCGCTCGATCTCCGCGTTGATCCCCTTCTCGAGGAAGCGGAACGAGTTCATGTTCTTGAGCTCGGTCTTGGTACCGAGCGCGGTCGTCCCGGCCTCGCGCACTGAGATGTTGGCGTCGCAGCGCAGCGACCCCTCGTCCATGTTCACGTCGCTGACCCCGAGCTGGCGCAGGGTCTCGCGCAGCAGCGTGAGCCACTCGCGGGCCTGCTCGGCCGAGTGGATGTCGGGCTCGGTGACGATCTCGGCCAGCGGCGTGCCGCCGCGGTTGTAGTCGACGACCGACGACGCCGAGCCGTGGATGCGGCCGGACTCGCCCATGTGCACGAGCTTGGCCGCGTCCTCCTCGAGGTGGATGCGGTGCAGCCGCACGTCGCCCAGGCGCCCTCCGCTGCACAGCGGGATGTCGTACTGGGAGATCTGGTAGCCCTTGGCGAGGTCGGGATAGAAGTAGTTCTTGCGGTGGAAGATCGACCGCGGGGCGATCGCGCAGTCGAGCGCCAGGCCCATCATCAGGCCGTACTGGATCGCCTGCGCGTTGACGGTCGGCAGCGTCCCCGGCAGGCCGAGGCAGACCGGGCAGGTGCGCGTGTTGGGCTCCTCGCCGAAGCTCAGCCCGCAGCCGCAGAACATCTTCGTCCG
>DATDKF010000095.1:0-8237 GCA_036520135.1 Solirubrobacteraceae bacterium | reverse complement strand
ATGAGACGCCGTTAGCGGATCCGGCTGCCCATCTCCTCGGTGCCGTAGCCGCCGAGCGCCTCGACGGCGGTCCGGAACGCAGGCTCCTCGAGCAGCGCCCACAGTGGCGCCGTCACGGGGTCGTCGAGCGTCTCGGTTGCGAGCACGAGGTCGTAGGGCTCGCGCGTGACCGGGACGAAGTCGAGCCCGAAAGCGCGCGCCGCGGCCATGATGCCGAGGCCGGCGTCCGCTCGCCCCGCGGCGATCGCGGCCGCGACGGCGAGGTGCGTGTGCTCCTCGCGCCCATACCCGGAGACCACGTCGGGCGCGATGCCGCGGCGTTCGAGCTCGTGGTCGAGCAGAACGCGCGTCCCCGCGCCGCGCTGGCGGTTGACGTAGCGCACGCCGGCGCGCGCGACGTCCTCGATCCCAGCGATGCCGAGCGGGTTTCCGGCGGCGACGATGAGCCCCTGCTCGCGATGTACGAGCCGCACGACCGCGACGTCGTGCCCGCCGAGCACGCGATCGACGTACGGGAGCGTGTACTCGCCGCTCGGCGGATCGAGCAGGTGCGATCCCGCGACGTGGCAGAGCCCGTCGCGCAGCGCCACGAGCCCGCCGAGCGACCCGACGTTGGAGGACGCGAGCGTGATGCCGGGGTCGACGGCGCGCAGCTCCGAGGCGGCGAGGTCGAGCACGAGGTCGTGCGAGCCGACCGCGACGATCGTCCGCCCGATCGCGCCGACGCCGCGCAGCAGCGTGACCTTGACGGACTCGCCCGCGTGGTGGCCCTCCAACCCCGCCGGCACGACGAGCAGGCCGTCGGCGCGCACGAGCGACGTGAGCACGCCCGCGCCGCGCGGCAGCGGCGTCGCGACGAGCTCGCCTCCGACACGGCCGAGTCGGACACGCACCCAGTCGTCCATGCCCATCGACGACGCGTACTTGCGCGCGAGGCGGGCACGGGCGCGGGGGCGCTCGGCGGGCGCCGCGCCCTCGAGCGCCGCGAGCAGCGGGACGGCGAAGATGTCGAACGTCAGCGAGGCCGAGACGGGGTAGCCGGGAGCGCCGAGGACGGGCGTGGCGTCGACGGCGCCGAGGACGACGGGATGCCCCGGCCGGACCGCCACGCCGTGGACGGCCAGCGTGCCGAGCCGCTCGACGATCGCGGCCGTGTGGTCGTCGCGCCCCGCGCTCGAGCCGGCGACGACGATGACCAGGTCCGCCCGCGCCGCTGCGTCGCGCACCGCCGCGGCGATCGCGGCCGGGTCGTCGGACACGATGTCGGAGCGCCACGCGTCGCAGCCGGCGGCCTCGGCCTGCGCGACGAGCATCAGCGAGTTCGTATCGAGGATCACGCCGGTGGCGGGCTCGGTGCCGACCGGGCGGATCTCGTCGCCGGTCGGCAGCACGGCGACGACCGGCGCGCGGCACACGAGCACGTCGGTCGCACCGGCGGCCGCCGCGGCGGCGACGTCGACCGCGCGCAGGCGGTGGCCGACGGGCAGCAGCAGCTCCGCGGCGCTGACGTCCTCGCCGATCGAGCGCACGTGCTGGTACGGCGCCACCGCGCCGCGCAGCTCCGCCCGGCCTGCGTCGTCGTAGTGGACGTGCTCACGCATCACGACCGCGTCGAAGCCCTCTGGCAGCGGGTCGCCGGTGTCGACGACGACGTAGCGGCCCGGGTCGATCAGCACCGGCGTGCTCTCGCTCGCGCCGATCGTCTCTGCCGCGAACAGGGCGATGCCGTCCATCGCCGACGCGTCGAATGAGGGCGACGAGCGCGTCGCCCAGACCGGTTCGGCCGTGACCCGGCCGACCGCCTCGTGGAGCCCCATCCGCACCGCCTCGACTCGGCCGGGGCAGCCGGCCGCGGCGCACGCCGCGCTCCAGGCGGCGAGCGCCTCGGCCGCGGGCACGTCGCGGATGAACGGCGTGGTGGCCATCTAGCCGTAGAGCGTCACTTCGACGTCGCTGCCCGCGTCGAGCCCCGTCGCCGCGTCGGGGACGACGGCGTAGCCGTCGGCGGCGGTGAGGATCGACAGCAGCGCCGAGGCGCCGAACAGCGGCGTCGCGACGCCGTCGCGCACGGTGACCTGGACGATGTCGAGCCGCCCGGCGGCCGATGGCACGTCGCGGGCCAGCCGGGCGCGCACCGACGGCGCCGGCGGCGGCCGCGTGACGCCGCCGACGAGGCGGACGACGCCCATCCCCACCAGCCGGAAGACGACCAGCGCGGATCGCGGGTTGCCCGGCAGCCCGATGACCGGCACACCGTCGCACTCGGCGAGCAGCGTCGGCTTGCCGGGGCGCAGCGCGATGCCGTGGGCCCAGATGCCGGGCTCCCCGAGCCCCGCCACGACGGCGGCGGTCTCGTCGCGCGCGCCGACCGACGAGCCCGCCGACACGACCACGACGTCGCACGTCGCGACTGCGTCACCCAGCGTGGCCGCGAGCGCGTCGCGGTCGTCGGGCACGATCCCGCGCGGGTCGGGCTCGCCGCCCGCCTCGCGCACGAGCGCGGCCAGAGCGACGGCGCATGCGTCGCGGACCTGTCCGGCGGCGAGCTCGGCGGTCGCGGGCTCGACGACCTCGTCGCCGGTCGACACGATCGCCACCCGAGGCCGCACGTGGACCGAAACCTCGGTGACGCCGGCCGCAGCGAGCAGGCCGAGGTCTTGCGGCCGCAGCGGACGCCCGGCGGGCACGAGCTCGGCGCCCGCGGCGGCGTCCTCGTCGGCGCGCACGATGCCGTCGCCGGGCGCGGCCGGCCGCACCACCTCGATCGTCCCCGGCATCGCCTCCTGCGTGTGCTCGACCATGACCACCGCGTCCGCGCCGGGCGGCAGCACGCCGCCGGTCGGGATCGCGACGGCGCCGCCGGGCGCCACAGCCACCTCCGGCGCCGTGCCCATCGCGACTGCGCCCGCCACCTCGAGGTAGCTCGGCAGGCCCTCCGACGCGCCGAACGTGTCGGAGGCGCGGACCGCGTAGCCGTCGACGGTCGAGCGGGCGAAGCCGGGCAGGTCGTGCGGCGCGCGCACCGGCGCCGCCGGCACGCGGCCGGCCGCCGCGTCGAGGCCGACCGTCTCCACCGGTGTGCGCCGCGCCGGCCGGAAGCCCGCCAGCGTCTCGGCCACCGTCTTGACGGCGAAGAACTCGCGCTGGGTCGCCGCGTCAGCCATGCGCGCCCTACGTCTCGGTGTCTTCGCGGTCCTTCGGATGCTCGCGCGCCGCGGCGCCGCCGCGATCCATGCCGATCACGCTGAGCACGGGCCCGAGCGCGACCTGGCCGAGGCCGCAGATCGACGTCTTGCGCAGCGTCTCCTCGAGCTGCGTGATTTCGCCGGGGACGTCCTCGGCGCCCTTGCCCCGCTCGAGCAGCTCGCTGAGCATCGCGTGCGCCTTCGCCGAGCCGACCCGGCACGGGACGCACTTGCCGCACGACTCGTTGCGGAAGAACCGCAGCACGTTCGTCCCCGCGGCGAGCAGGTCGGTCCCCTCGGCCATCACGATCACCGCGCCCGACCCGAGCATCGAGCCGGCCTCCTGGAGCGGCTTCCAATCGAGCGGCACGTCGAGCTGCCCGGTCCCGAGGAAGTTCGACGACGCGCCGCCGGGCTGGATCGCGCCGACCTCGCGGCCGCCGGTCACGCCGCCGGCGACCTCGACCAGGTCGCGCGCGGTCGAGCCGGCGCGCACGCAGTACACGTCCGGCCGCTCGACGTGGCCCGAGACCGCGAAGAACTTCAGCCCCGTCGCGCCGTTGACGCCCTGCTCCTTCCACCACTCCGCGCCGCGCTCGAGGATGATCGGGACGTCGGCGAACGTCTCGACGGAGTTCATCAGCGTCGGCTTGCCCCACAGGCCGTAGAGGCCGGGGAATGGCGGCTTGTTGCGCGGCTCGCCGCGGTGGCCCTCCATGCACTCGAGCAGCGCCGACTCCTCCCCGAGGATGTAGCCGCCGGGGGACGTGAAGATCTCGACCTGCAGCCGCCGGCCGGAGCCGAGGGCGTCGTCGCCGAGCAGGCCCTCCGAGCGCAGCGCCTCGATCTCGGCGCGCAGCACCTCCTCCTCGGGCCCGTACTCGTGGCGGATGAAGACCCAGCCCTCCTCGGAGCCGGTCACGAGCATGCCGAGCAGCATCCCCTCGAGCACGAGGTGCGGCTGCTCGGCGAGGATCTGACGGTCCTTGAACGTCCCGGGCTCGGACTCGTCGGCGTTACAGATGGTGTACTTCGGCGTCGGCTCCTGGGCCGCGACGATCTCCCACTTCTGGCCGGTCGGGAAGCCCGCGCCGCCCATGCCGCGCAGCTCGGACTCCTTCAGCGTCGCGACGATCGCGTCGGCGCCGAGGTCGCCGGCGAGCGCGCGGCGGAGGATGCGGTAGCGCGCCTCGCCGGCGGCGTACGGGTCGTTCGGGCGCGGCTCCCCTCCCTGCTTCGCGTCGACGTCGCGGTGCGACCCGGCCCGCGCGGCCTCCACAGCATCGGCGGCGTCGGCGAACGCCAGCGGCCGCTCGTCGACCGCCGCCGCGGGCGCGACGTCGCAGCGCCCGAGGCACGAGACCTCGACGAGCTCGACCTCGACGTCGTCGCCGTAGCGGGCCTTCGCCTCGGCGATCCGCTCGTCGGAGCCGTGCAGCCAGCAGGTCAGGTCGTGGCAGACTGCGATCTGGACGGCCTTCGGCTCAGTGGTCCGGAAGTGGGGATAGAACGAGATCAGGCCCTCGATCTCGTACAGCGGGCGCCGGACCTCGCGCGAGAGCGCGACGAGCTCGTCGCGCGGCAGCCACCCGCAGCGCCGCTGGATCGCGTAAAGCGCCGGGATCAGGCTCGGGCCGGGGAACTTGCCCGCGCGCGCCTCGGTGCCCGGGTAGCGCGGCTGGACGACCTCCATCTACGCGCCCTCGCGCGCGCTCTGCGCCTCGCGCACGGCCGCGCCGCCGGTCCGCTCGATCCTTACGGCGCAGAACTTGAACTCGGGGATCTTCCCGAACGGATCGATCTCGTCGATCGTGAGCAGGTTGGCCGCCGCCTCGCGGAAGTGGAAGGGGATGAAGCAGGTCCCGGGCGTGTCGCGATGCGACAGCCGCGCGCGCAGCTCGATCGTGCCGCGGCGCGAGCTGACGCGGACGAAGTCGCCGTCCGCGACGCCCATCTCCCGCGCGTCGTCGGGGTTCATGTAGACGTGCGCCTCGGGCTGGATCGAGTCGAGCGCGAACGAGCGGCGCGTCATCGAGCCCGTGTGCCAGTGCTCGAGCAGCCGGCCGGTGTTGAGGATGAACGGGTACTCCTCCGAGGGCAGCTCCTTGGCCGGCATCCACTCGGCCGGCACGAGGTGCGCGAGCCCGTCGTCGGTTCCGAAGTGCTCGTCGAACAGGACGACCGTGCCGTCGCTGTGCTCGGGGTCCGGGTTCGGGTAGAGCTTGCCGCTCGGCCCGAGGTTGTCGTAGCCGAGCCCGGCGTAGTTGGGCATCAGCGACACGAGCTCGTCGAAGATTTCGCTCGGGTCGGCGTAGTCCATCGGCAGGCCTACGCGGTTGGCGATGTCCTGCACGATCTGCCAGTCGGGGCGCGCCTGACCGGGCGGGTCGAGGACCTTGCGCCCGATCTGCACCCGGCGATCGGTGTTCGTGTACGTGCCGTCCTTCTCGAGTGCGCTCGTCGCGGGGAGCACGACGTCGGCGAACTCGGCCGTCTCGGTGAGGAAGATGTCCTGCACGACGAGGAAGTCGAGCGCGCCTAGCGCCTTGCGGACCTTGTTGATGTTCGGGTCCGAGAGGAACGGGTTCTCGCCCATCATGTACATCCCGCGCACGCCGCCGTGGAGCGCGGACGCGACGATCTCGGTCACCGTCAGGCCGCGCTCGGGATCCAGCTCGCGGCCCCACGCCGCCTCGAAGCGGCCGCGCGCGCCTTCGGCGTCGACCGGCTGGTAGTCCGGATAGAACATCGGGATCAGCCCGGCGTCGGAGGCCCCCTGAACGTTGTTCTGCCCGCGCAGCGGGTGCAGCCCGGTGCCCGGCCGGCCGACGTGCCCGGTGATCGCGCACATCGCGATCAGGCAGCGCGCGTTGTCGGTCCCGGTCGTGTGCTGGGAGATGCCCATCCCCCAGTAGATGACGCCCGCGCCGGCCTCGCCCCACAGCCGCGCGACGAGCCGGATCGTGTCGGCGTCGATGCCGGTGATCTGCTCGGCGCGCTCCGGCGTGTAGTCCTCGAGCAGCTTCACCAGCGCGTCGTAGTTCGAGGTGCGGTCGGCGATGAACTCGCGGTCGACGAGGCCGAGCCTGATGACCTCGTGCATCACGCCGTTGTAGAAGGCAACGTCGGTGCCCGGCTTGATCGGGCAGTAGACGTCGGCGTGGTCGGCGATCCGCTCGCGTCGCGGGTCGACGACGATCAGCTTGGTGCCGCGGCGCCGGGCCTGCTTGAAGAACGACGACGCAACGGGGTGGTTCGCCGTGGTGTTCGTGCCGGCGAGGATCGCGACGTCGGCGTTGACGACGTCGCCGTAGGTGGTCGAGACCGCGCCCGAGCCGACGCCTTCGAACAGCGCCGCCACGCTTGACGCGTGGCACAGGCGCGTGCAGTGGTCGACGTTGTTGGTGCCGAAGCCCGCGCGGATCAGCTTTTGGAAGAGGTAGGCCTCCTCGTTGGTGCACTTCGCCGAGCCGAAGCCGGCGATTGCCTTCGGGCCGTTCTCCTCGTGGATGGCCTTCAGCCGCGACGCGACGAGGTCGAGCGCCTCCTCCCACGTCGCCTCGCGGAAGTGCGGCATCACCTCGTCGTAGTCGACGAGCCCGCCCGGCTTGCGCCGCCGCTGGCGCTCGTCCCCGCGCACGTCCGAGCTCAGCGGGCCCTTCGGGTAGCTCGACTCGCGCCGGATCAGCGGCGTCGTGAGGCGTTGCTTGGAGAACGTGTAGTCCCAGCCGTAGCGCCCCTTGACGCAGAGGCGCCCCTTCGAGCCGGGCTGCTCGCGGCCGTCGGCGTAAGCGATCGCCCCGCGCTCGTCGTCGACATTGAACGTCAGCGCGCAGCCGACGCCGCAGTACGGGCACACCGATTCGACCTGGCGCAGCTCCTCGCGCGGCTGGATCGGGACGTTGTTGATCGGCTTGTTCGTCAGCGCGCCGGTCGGGCACGCGGCGACGCACTCGCCGCAGGTCACGCACGACGACTCGCCCATCGGGTCGTTCAGGTCGAACGCGATCAGTGTCGCGTAGCCCTTGCCAGAGCGGCCGATCACGTCGTTGCCCTGGATGTCGTCGCACGCACGGACGCAGCGGTCGCAAAGGATGCACGCGTCGTGGTCGACCGCGATCACTGGGTTCGAGCGGTCCTCGCCGCGCCCCTGTCCGCGAGGGAGCGCGGAGGCGTCCTGATCGAGCCCGTAGCGCCGGACGAGCACGTGCAGCTCGCTGTCGGCGGTCGTCGTCTCCTTCGGGTCCTCCGCCGTGGGCGGCTGGTCGACGAGCAGCAGCTCGGTGAGCTGCGCGCGGTTGCGCTCGAGCTCGGGCGTGTCGGTCCTGACCTCCATACCGTCCTCGCACGGGCGCACGCACGACGCGGCGTACACGCGCGCGCCGACGTCCACCACGCACAGCCGGCAGACGCCCACAGGGTCGTAGCGCTCGTCGTGGCACAGCACCGGGATCTCGATCCCGGCGTCCTTCGCCGCCTGCCAGATGGTCGTGCCGTCCGGCACGGTGACCTCGCGACCGTCGATCGTCAGGCTGACGGTCCTGGTCTCGGTCGGTGCGGGGGTCGAGATGGCCACGGCGTCTACTCGATCAGTGCGGGCTCGAGCCGGAGATCCGCCATCTGCTCCGTCGCGAGCAGGCCGGACCGGTCCAGGCCACGAGCTTCGTAGTACCCCTGGATCATGGCATCCAGCCGGTCCCGCGTGAGGCTCGCTCTCCGGCCGGACGCCATCTCGAGTGGCTCCTCGAGGAAGCGGTCGGGCAGCGTGTCGTCCGCCCGCGTCCACCCCTCGCGGGCGTTGAACGCGCGCTTGGCGAGCACGATCCGGCGCGCGGTCGCCTCCAGCTCGGCGCCGTCGACGTCCCAGCCGGTGACGGTCGCGAGCAGCCGCGCCCACTCGGGGAACGGGTCCTCGAACACGCCGCGAAGGAACTTGCACAGGATCAGCGAGTCCATGACCGCCGCTCGGTCCTCGGTCGCGACCGCGGCGGCGACGTGTGCGGTGCCGCCGGCGAGCCGGTCGTGGCGGCCGGACAGGTCGGCCTCGTACGC
>DATDKF010000094.1:0-8078 GCA_036520135.1 Solirubrobacteraceae bacterium | reverse complement strand
CGGTCGCGCCCGGCGACCGCGAAGCTCGCGACCAGGCGCTTGACGTCCCATTCGAACGGTCCGGGCAGGGTCTCGTCGAAGTCGTTGACGCCGAACACGAGCCGCCGGTCCGGTGCCGAGAACGCGCCGAAGTTCGACAGGTGCGCGTCACCGCAGAGCTGTACGTGCAACCCGGTCCGCGCGGAGCCGGCGAGATCCGCCGCCATCAGGGCGGCGGCACCGCGGTAGAACGTGAACGGCGAGACGAGCATCCGCCCGTAGCGGATCGGAACCAGTTCCGGCACCCGCGTCTGTGCCTGCGCCTCGAGAACGTCGACCGGGTCACGGCGGCCGGGAGCCGGCTCCCAGGTCGCGTGCGACGAGCGCGGCACCTCGGCGCGCGCAGCCTTGCCACGCGCGGCTCGCTCGGCCAGCGTGAAGTGCTCGATGCGCCCCACCGGCGCTCGGCGCCTTCCCCCTAAGCCGGCGAAGTCGCTCGCGGGCCCATTGTCCGTCGCGGTCGCTGTGCTCATCAGGGTTCTCCTTGACTTGCCTGGGACGCACACCGGGATCAGTTCGTGCTGCGACCGATCTCCTCACGCCACTCCGCTCCCGAGTTCATCATCGCGTCCGATCGTCCGCATCGTCCGTTCGGGACCAGATCGGCGTGTCGGAGACCGCGGGGACGGCTCGCGAGCGTGGGCGAGCCGACTCATGCCGTCGGGACGATGCCGGAGCATCGGTCGTGGGCGACCATGGTCGCGTGGACGTAGCTTGGGTGATGTCGAACGCGCGAGGGCGTTGATGGAGTGGGCCCTTGCCATCGTGGCGCTCACGCTGCTCGGTGTCGCGGCGATTTCGAGGCGCCTGTCAGGGACGCCGGTCACGGCAGCGATGGTGTTCGTCGTCGTCGGGTTCCTGGTCGGACCCGAGGTGCTCGGCGAGATCGATCTCGAGAGCTCGAGCGCGACCGTGCGAACGCTGGCGGAAGCCACGCTGGCGTTGGTGCTGTTCTGCGATGCCTCGCGCATCGATCCCCGGCAGCTGCGCCGCGCGGCCGGAGTACCGCTGCGGCTGCTCGGGATCGGGCTGCCGTTGACGATCGCGCTCGGCGCCGTCGCGGCGGCGGTCCTCTTCGACCAGCTGAGCATCGAGGAAGCAGTGATCCTGGCGATCGTGTTGGCGCCCACCGATGCCGCACTCGGGCAGGCCGTCGTCACCGAGCCGCGCATCCCCAGCAGGATCCGGCAGGGCCTCAACGTCGAGAGCGGGCTCAACGACGGCATCTGCGTGCCCTTGCTGTTCGCGGCCGTCGCCGTGGCCGACGTGGAATCAGAGATCTCCGATGGCCGCAGCCCCGCCACGCTGCTGCTCGAAGAAGTCGGCTACGGAATCGTGGGCGGGGTGATCGGCGGGCTCGTGGTCGCGGCGATCGTCATCCATGCCGGCCGCCGAAACCTGATCGCCGGCCAGTGGCAACAGGTCATCCCCGCCGCCGGCGCGGCGCTCGCCTACGGCACGGCAGCCGCGCTCGACGGATCGGGCTTCATCGCCGCCTTCGTCGCCGGCATGACCTTCCGACTCGCCCTCAAGCGCGACCCCCAGACCCTCAACGAGTTCAGCGAGCAACTCGGCAGCGTTCTCAACGGCATCACCTTCCTGCTCTTCGGTGCGATCCTGCTCGGCCCCGCGCTCGGCGAGCTCAGCTGGGAGCTGGCCCTGTACGCCGTCCTCAGCCTCACGCTCGTGCGGATGCTGCCCGTCGCAGCGGCGATGTTGGGGTCGCGCGCCCGGGCACCGACCCTCGGCTTCCTCGGCTGGTTCGGTCCCCGCGGTCTCGCGTCGATCGTGTTCGCGGTGATCGTCATCGAAGAATCCAACCTGCCGCACGAGCACCTGATCGTGCTCGCGATCTACCTCACCGTCGGGCTCTCGGTCTTCGCCCACGGCCTCAGCGCCGCCCCGCTCGCCAGCCGCTACGCCCGTTGGTACGAGCACCACCCGCGCGACGAGGCCCCACCGATGGAGAGCGCCCCAACCGATGTGACACGAACCCGCGGACCAGCAACGGCAAGTTCCGCATGACGAAGACCTTGGGCCACGACAGCCGGATCGAAGCGCACCCGCGGACGCGGGCCGACCCCGCCGACAGCGCGGGCGGCATCGAACCACCGCGGCACGCCGCAGCGCACCCCCGAAGGGATGAACTGGCGGACTGCCGCTTCGTCCTGATTGGGGGATGCAGGCGATCCGGCGACCTGTTGAAGTCGGCACATGAGTGTCCCCACGGTCGCCATACCGGTCTCGCAAGCGACATCTCCGCCCCGCGGGGCGGCGCCGCCCCGCGCCGGTCGTACGCGACGCGATCGCCGGTCTCGGTCCAGTGATGTCAGGGACGGCGTGATGCGTGGGTCGGTCGGTACGTCGTCGCGGGGTCGCTCGCGGCGATCGGCCAGATTCGCGCCGCCGTTCGAGCTGCTGGAGTCGAAGTTGCGCGTGCCTCGGGTGCGCCGCGGTGCCGTGCAGCGCAGCGCACTCATCGGCGAGCTGGAGGAGGCATCGGCCGCGGCGCCGGTCGTGTTTCTGTCCGCCGGCCCCGGGTGGGGGAAGACGACGCTGCTGGCGCAGTGGAGCTCGCAGTCGCCGCGACCGTTCGCGTGGGTATCGGTCGACGAGAACGACAACGATCCGTTCGTCCTGCTGACGTATATCGCGGTCGCGCTCGACCGCGTCACGCCGCTCGACGCGAGCGTATTCGACGCGCTGTCGTCGCCGGGCACCTCGGTCGAGGGAACGGTCATTCCGCGCCTGGGGGCGGCGCTGGCGCTGATGGACAAGGCGCTCGTCCTGGTACTCGATGACGTGCATCTGCTCGACAACCCGCCGTGCCTGGATGCCATCGTCGCGCTCATCGGGCATGTCCCCGAGGGCTCGCAGCTGGCGCTCTGTTCGCGAAGCCATACCGCGTTCCCCCTAGGAGCGCTGCGCGCGCGGGGCTTGGCATCGGAGATCGGGCCCGACGAGCTTCGCCTGGACGAGGCCGAAGCGCGCCGGCTACTGCAAACAGCCGGCCTCGACCTCACGCAGGCCGAGGTCGCCGAGCTCACGGAGCACACGGAGGGCTGGACCGCGGGTCTGTACCTGGCAGCGCTCTCTGCCAAGGCGAGCGGCGCCGGTGTGCAGGGCGCGACCGAGTTCCGAGGCGACGACCGTTTCGTGGCCGACTATCTCGTCCGCGAGCTCCTCTCGCGCCTACCACGCGACGAGCTTCGCTTCCTGACCCGGACCGCCGTCCTCGAGCCCATGTCGGGTCCGCTCTGCGACGCGATCCTCGAGGAGAGCGGCTCCGCGGCAGAGCTTGAATCGCTGGCGCGCTCCAACGTGTTCGTGGTGCCGCTCGACCGCACCGGGGAGTGGTATCGCTACCACCATCTCTTCAGAGAGCTGCTCCATTCGGAGCTCGAGCGACTGGAGCCGGATCTCGTGCCGCGTTTACTCGCGCGTGCGGCCGACTGGTCCGAGGCGAACGGGCAGCCGGAGAGGGCGATCCGGTATGCGCAGGCGGCCGGCGACGTCGAGCGGGTCGCGAGCCTCGTAGCGCGTAATTTTCTCCCGACGTACCAAAGCGGCCGGGCTGCGACGTTCGAACGCTGGATTGACTGGCTGGACGCGCACGGGGCAATCGAGAGGGACGCATCGGTCGCCGTGGTCGCCGCACTGCTGGCTCCGGTTTGGGGCCGCCCGGCGGAAGCGGAGCGGTGGGCTGATCTCGCCGAACACGCAAGCTATGACGGCACCCTGCCCGATGGCACCGCTTCGATCGGGGCGTGGCTGGCCCTCATGCGGGTGCTGCACTGCCGTAGAGGGGCCGCGAGCATGCTGACAGATGCGGAGCTCTCGGTTGCGACGCTCGCCCGCGGGAGCCTGTTCTGGCCGAACGCCCGCGTCATGCACGCGATAGCGCTGTGGCTGACGGGCGACGTCGACCAGGCCGACGACATGTTCGCCGACGTCGCCGAGGAAGCCCTCGAGCTCGGAGCGGCCAACGCTGCCTCACTGGCTCTGGGCGAGCGTGCCGCCATCGCGCTCGGACGAGGTGCATGGGTCCAGGCAGAGGAGCTCGCGGACCGGGCGCTCCGGGTCATCCACCAGTCATTGCTGGATGAGTACCCGACCAGCGCGCTCGCCTATGCCGTCGCGGCCCGTGTCGCGGTCCACCGTGGGGACGCGCGCGGCGCCCAGGAGCTCTTAGCGCGGGCCCAGCGTCTACGGCCGCGTCTCACGTACGCGCTGCCGTACTACGCCGTCCAGACCCGCTTGGAGCTCGCGCGCGCCTTCCTGACGCTGGCCGACGCGGGCGGCGCCGCGACGATGCTCCGCGAGACCGACGCGGTCCTGCGCCGCCGACCAGACCTCGGAGTCCTCCCGGCCCAGGTGGAGGAGCTACGCGACAGCCTCAAGACCATGCACGCCCAGGCGCCCGGTGCCTCGACCCTGACCGAAGCGGAACTGCGCCTACTGCCCTACCTCGCCACGCACCTCTCCTTCCGCGAGATCGGCGAGCGCCTGTACCTCTCTCGCCACACCGTGAAGTCGCACGCCATGGCGATCTACCGCAAGCTCAGCGTCGCATCCCGCAACGACGCCGTCGACCGCGCCCGCGAGCTCGCGCTGCTCTAGGAATGCCGGTGCCCGGCCGGCTCATGCCGATTGGGCGATGACAGCGTGGCCGGCTCCGCCGAAGATGAGGGTTCCTTCCAACCGAACAATGGAGGATCACATGTTGTGGTGGGGATTGGGAATCGTCGGCGTGATCATCTGGATCGCTATCGCGTTCTGGCCCGCGCGCGTTGCGGGGCGCAAGGGGCACAGCTTCCTCGGGTATTTCCTGCTGAGTCTTCTGTTCTTTCCGCTTTCGCTGATCATGGCCTACGTCGTGCAGGACCGCAGCGGATACGCGGTGCCATGACCCGCGGACCGGAGCCCAGCGCCGGGTTCGGCACTGCACAGCTGTTGCACGCCGACTCCCGGCTCGCCCTCGCGGTGCTCAACCATCTGCGCTACCGGGCGCTCAACCGCGTGTTCGGCATGTCGCGCGATCAGGTGAACTTGCTCACCGTCGTCCTGCTGTTGAGCGCCGCCGACGGCGCGTACGAGGCCGCCCGGCGGATCAGCGGAATGCGCTTGCGCGTGTCCGGCGCCGGCGCGGGCTTCGGCGTGATCGCGCTGCGGGAGGCGGTGCTGGGCGTCGCCGGGCCGAGCACGCGACAGGTCCCGGGCGCCGGGACGCTCTTGTCTTTGGCGATACTCGGCGGCCTCGCCGCCCCTACGCTGCGGCGGACGGCCCACACGGTGCGCGCCGCCGAGCAGCGGCTCCGCGCCACCGAGGAGCGGGTGCGCCGCGAGCGCATCAGACGCTACGCGGCCGCGCGAGCAAGCGCGACGTAGCCGTCCCTCCGTCGGGTACGGCGACGACGGCGGAGGTTCGCCAGCTGCGGGCGCGGGTCGAGGAACCCGCCGAGCGCCCAGAGCAGCGACGGCACCAGTCAGTCGGCACTTCTCCAGTCGGCCTCACGGCCCTCCTCGAGTGCTGCATCGACGTCGTAGCCGAGCGCCAGACCGAGCTGGGGCGCTGCGGACACGACGCGTCCCAGCCCGACCGCCGACGCAATCGCGATGAGGATCCCGACGATCTCGTCGACCGTCGCTCCTGACGCGAGCGCAACCTCCGCGCTCGCGTTGTATGAGCTTTCCGCAGCGTCGATCGCGAGGAGCGCTGCGAGCCTGACCATCGCATGCGTCTTCGGATCGAGTCCCGAGGCCTCGATCGTGTCCTCCCCCATGCCCAGCACCGACCGCACGAACCGGTCGTCGCTGAGCGCCATCCTGCGCAGCCGCTCCTGGTACTCCATGTCACTCCCTGTCTTGACCCACTGCGCTCGGCCAGCGCACGGTGGCGGTTGCTTCTATCACAGTGCGTCCGGCCGGATCGGCATCGGGCGCGGGAGTCGGTCACCGTGGCAGAATGAAGCCACGGCCATCAAGGAGAAAGGCGCGATCCCGCCCGGCGACGGCGACCTGACCACCAGTCGTTGGACAGATGCGTGTCGCCGCAGAGCTGGACCTCCAGCCCGGTTTGAGGGGCGCTTGCCAGGTTCGGCCGCCATCGGGTAGGCAGCGCCGGGGAAGAAGGTGAACGCGACGCGTGCGGTCGTTCGATCGGAAGTCATCCGAGCACCATTGGGGGCGCCAGCACCTCACGAAACCAGGGGTGCCGGCATCCTTGCCCCGGCCGCTCGCCCCTCCGTACGATGCACATATCCGACGCACGAGCCTACGGGAATCGTGAATCCTTTCCGGACCATGCCGCTAGGCGTCGGCGCACGAGTCCCGAAGCCTTCGGGCGGCCCGGTGATGTCAGGGACGGCGTGGTGAGTGGGTCGGTCGGTACGTTGTCGCGGGGTCGCTCGCGGCGATCGGCCAGATTCGCGCCGCCGTTCGAGCTGCTGGAGTCGAAGTTGCGCGTACCTCCGCGGCGCAGGGGTGCCGTGCAGCGCAGGGCACTCATCGGCGAGCTGGAGGAGGCGTCAGCCGTGGTCCCCATCGTGTTCGTGTCCGCCGGCGCGGGTTGGGGGAAGACGACGTTGCTGGCGCAGTGGAGCTCGCGGTCGCCGCGACCGTTCGCGTGGGTATCGCTCGACGAGAACGACAACGATCCGATCGTCCTGCTGACGTATGTCGCGGCCGCGCTCGACCGCGTCACGCCGCTCGACGCGAACGTGTTCGACGCGCTGGCGTCGGCGGGCACCTCGGTCGAGGGAACGGTGGTCCCGCGCCTGGGAGCGGCTCTGGCAGAGGTGGACGAGCCGGTCGTCCTGGTCCTCGACGACGTCCATCTGCTCGACAGCCCGCCGTGCCTGGACGCCATCGCCGCGCTCACGGGCCACGTCCCCGAGGGCTCGCAGCTGGCGCTCTCGGCGCGAGGCCAGACCGCGTTCCCGCTAGGAGCGCTGCGCGCGCGGGGCCCGGCAGTGGTGATCGGGCCGGACCAGCTCCGGTTGGACGAGGCCGAAGCGCGCCAGCTACTACGAGCGGCCGGCCTCGACCTCGCGCACGCCGAGGTCGCCGAGCTCACTGAGCACACGGAGGGGTGGTCCGCGGGTCTGTATCTGGCGGCGCTCTCGGCCAAGGCGAGCGGCGCTGGCGTGTCGAGCGCGACCGAGTTCCGGGGAGACGACCGCTCCGTGGCCGACTATCTGCGCTCGGAGCTTCTCTCGCAGCTGCCGCGCGAGGAGCTCCGCTTCCTGACCCGGACCGCCGTCCTCGAGCCCATGTCGGGTCCGCTCTGCGACGCCGTGCTCGAGTCGAGCGCTTCGGCGGCAGAGCTGGCGGCGCTCGAGCGCTCCAACCTGTTCGTGGTTGCCCTGGACCGCAATGAGCACTGGTATCGCTACCACCATCTCTTCCAGGAGCTGCTGCGGTCCGAGCTCGAGCGAGGCGAGCCGGAGATCGTGCCGCAGCTGCTCACCCGTGCGTCGAACTGGTGCGAGGCCAACGGGCAGCCGGAATCCGCGATCCGGTACGCGCAGGCCGCCGGCGATGTCGACCGAGTTGCGCGACTTGTTGTGCTCTACGTCCTCCCGACGTACTACAGCGGCCGCGCCGCGACCGTCGAAGGCTGGCTGACGTGGCTCGCGGGCCAGTGGACTACTACTGAGCCGGACGCGGCGGTCGCCGTGATCGGCGCGATCGTGGCCGGGCTCTGGGGCAGGCCGGCGGAGGCGGACCGTTGGGCGGATGCTGCCGAGCGCGGTAGTCACGACGGCGCGATGCCCGACGGCAGCGCATCGATCGACTCATGGCTGGCGCTCATGCGTGCTCAGTTCTGTGACCGAGGGGTCGCGAGGATGCGCGCAGACGCGGAGCTTACGGTCGCGACGGTCCCCCGCGGGAGCCAGTTCCGGCCGAGCGCGCTCATTGCGCTCGCGCTGTCGCACTGGCTGGCCGGCGAGCTCGACCAGGCCGACGACCTGTTCGCCGACGCCGCCGAGGAAGGCCTCGAGCTCGGCGCTGACGCCTCGGCGGCAGCTGCGCTCGGC
>DATDKF010000093.1:0-10308 GCA_036520135.1 Solirubrobacteraceae bacterium | reverse complement strand
ACCATGACGCTGTCGACGCGGTCGTCGGCGGTGATGCGGGTGTTGAGGTCGTCGACGATGCGGGCGCGGTCGTCCTGGGGGTCGACGACGTCCCCGCCCAGGAGGACGTTGTCGATGAGGAGCAGCCCTCCCGGGAGGAGGCGGGGGACGATGAGGTCGTAGTAGGTCGGGTAGGCGCGCGTGTCGGCGTCGAGGTAGACGAAGTCGAAGGTCGGCTCCTCGGGCATCGCGCGCAGGGACTCGTCGGCCGGGCCGATGACGATGTCGACGCGGTCGGCGACCCCGGCGGCGAGGAGGTTGCGCTGGGCGATGTCGGCGAACTCGGGTGAGAGCTCGAGGCAGGTCAGCCGGCCGCCGTCGGCGAGCCCGCGGGCGATGGCGATCGCCCCGTAGCCGGTGAAGGTGCCGACCTCGAGCGCCCGGCGAGCGCCGGTCAGGCGCGCGAGGAGGCCGATGAACGCGGCCTCGTCCGGCGGGCTCATCATCTGGGAGGCGGGCATCTGCGCCGTCTCCGCGGCGACGCGCCGCAGCACCTCGTCCTGGCGCGAATGGCGGACGAGGTAGTCGCCGATGGCTTGGCTCGGTTGTGTCTTGATCGGCGGCATCAGGGAGCGCGGAGCATATGCATCACGGACCGGATCGCCACACGACGGTCACCTCGTTGAACCCGAGGCTCGGGAAGACGCGCCCCAGCGTCCGGCCGAAGAGCTGATCGAGCGCGTTGAACGTGATGGTCAGCGCGCGCGAGCGCTCGAGCACGTCGTACCACCCGAAACGCTGGATGACGTAGCGGAACAATGCGAACCGCAGCGGCGATTCCTCGCCGTGCACGCGCTCGACGACGCCGCGCGCCGCCAGCAACGACAGGAGCTCGGAGCGCGGCACGTCGCCCTCGTGCGGGCTGACCCAGTGGTCGTCGACGCCGCGCGCCCGCCAGCGCCCGAGCACGCGCGGTTTGGTCACCGCCTCGTGGAGCAGCAGGAAGCCGCCCGGCCGGACCGTCCGGCACGCGGCGTCGAGCGCCGCCCGCCAATCGGACAGGTGATGCAGGACGCCGAGGATCAGCACGAGATCGGCGGCGCCCGCCCGGAACGGCCACGCGACGGCGTCGCACTGCACGGACACCGCATCCGCACGCAGCAGCGCCCGCCCCGCGCGCAGCGCCTCCGCCGACACGTCGGTGGCGACGTACCTCGCCGAGCCCAGCAGCCCCGCCACCGTTCGGCTCGACCCCGCGCCCATCTCGATCACCACCGGCACTGCCGGCAGCCGGGACCGCACGCGGGCGAACAGGTTCTTCTCGCGCGAGCGCCCGCGCAGCCCGGCGACCGGCGACAGCGGCTGCGTGCTCTCCCGCTCCCACCACGGGTTCCACCACTGCATCTCGGCCTCGACCCAGCGCACGTGCTTGTCGGGCCCGGCCGCAGCCGCACGACCCCCCGCCCCAACCGTCATGTGCGCGAGCCGCCGCGGCAGCAGCACGACCACCCCCTCGACGACCGGGAACTCGCGCCCGCACGTCTCGCACCGCAGCTCCGCAGAAATCGCCCCGCCGTCATCCGGACAGCAGGCGACCTCGGCGATCACGAGACGAGCGTCCCGTCCTCCATCAGCGCCCGGCCGTCGAGCCAGAGGTTGGGTCGGAGCACGAGCCCGTCGATGTGCACGCTCGCCTGGTTGACGCCGCCGATCGCGGCCGACGTCCCGAACGCCAGGTGGATCGTGCCGAGCGCCTTCTCGTCCTCGAGGATGTTCCCCGTCAGCCGCGCCGCGGCGTTCGTGCCGATCCCGAGCTCGGCGATCGAGCGCCCGTGCTCGCCGCCCGCGTCCAGGGTCCGGTACAGCCACTCCCCCGCCCGGCCGTCGGCGTCCACCAGCGTCCCGCCGACGACGCGCGCCGACACCGGCGTGTCCAGCAGACCGAACCCGCCGAGCGCGCCGTCGAACACGATCGTCCCCTCGGCCGACGTCTCGATCGGCGCGATGAACGCCTCGCCCGCCGGCAGGTTGCCGAACGCGCCGACCGTCCCGATGTCGCCGTCGTCGTTGATCCCCTCGCGCCCGGACAGATCCAGCACGAGGTCGGTCCCGCCCGGCGACGTCACCCGGCACTCCGAAGCCGCAGTCAGCTGCGTCGCCAGCAGCAGCCCCGCCCGCTTGAGCTCGCGGTAGTCGACCGCCAGCGCGCGCCGGAACACCTCCTCGGTGATCCCCGGCATCGTCGCGATCCGCACGCCGCGGCGCGACGCCTCGACGCGCGCCGCAGTGTGGCTCAGCGAGAACGTCGTCGGCGCGAAGATGACCGAGGCCGTGGCCATCGCATCGGCGACCTCGCGCGGCGGCTCCTCCCCGTGCCGCGTGCTGCGCGCGAACGCCAGCACGCGCGCGCTGCGCGCCTTGCCCGCCGCGGCCTCGACGATCGCATCGGCGATCGTCAGCTGCTCGTCGTTGCAGAGCACGAGCACGTCGTCGTCGGGCCCCACCGCCAGGCAGGACACGGCCGCTTCGGCGGAGCGCATCACGGCGCCCCACGGTAGCGATACGACTCAGCCGATGACAGTCTGCGCCGCGGCGACCGGATGTGGCAGCGGCCGGCCGAGCAGGTAGCCCTGGCCGAGCTCGCCGCCGAGCGCGGCCAGCGCCTCGCGCTGGTCCTCGCGCTCGATGCCCTGCGCGACGACCTGTACGCCGAACATCGACGCCGCTTGCACCACCATCGAGAGCACCGCGCGATCGTGGCCGACCCGCGCGGCGCCGTCCACGAACGGGCGCGCGATCTTGACGATGTCCACCGGCCGCGACCGCAGCACCTCCAGCGCGCGCCGGCCCGACCCGAAGTCGTCGAACGCGATCCGCACGCCGATCGCGCGCAGCGCGTCCAGCCCCGCCTCCGGCGCCTCGGCCAGCGCCCGCTCGGACAGCTCGAGGACGAGCCGCTCCGGCTCGAGCCCCGACGAGGCGAGCACGTCGCGCACCGTCGCCGCGTCGAGCTCCGCGACGTTGACGTGCACGCTCGGAGCGCCGCCGCCCGCCGCCATCGCGCACGCACGGGCGAGCACCTCGCGATCGACCGCGGCCACAAGGTCGGGATCGGCGTCGCGCACGAACGACGCGGCGCCGACGAGGCCCCGGCGCGGGTGCCGCCACCGCGCCAGCGCCTCGACGGCCACCACGGCACCACCCTCGAGGTCGACGATCGGCTGGAAGTGCGCGATCACCTCGCCGAGCTCGAGCGCCGCGAGCAGCTCCTCGCGCCCGCTCTCCCCGCCCTCGGCGGCCGGCTGCATCTCGGGGAACCACACGCGCACCTGGCTCTTGCCGGCCTCCTTGGCGCGGTACATCGCGATGTCGGCCTGGCGCAGCAGCTCGTCGGCGTGCAGCGAGCCGGCGGCCACCGTCGCGATGCCGACGCTCGAGCGCACCCACGTCGACTCGCCGTCGACCGTCACCGGCTCGGCGAACAGGTCGAGGATACGCCCCGCCACCTGCTCGCCGTGGTGGTCGTCCACGTCCTCCAGCAGCACGGCGAACTCGTCGCCGCCCATCCGGGCCGCGACGTCGACCGGCCGCACCGCGGCCTCGATCCGCCCCGCCGCCGCGACGAGCACGGCGTCGCCTGCGGCGTGGCCGGCGCGGTCGTTGATCGCCTTGAAGTCGTCGAGGTCGAGGAACAGCACCGTGGCCATGCCGGACGGCCGCGCGAGCGACGCCTCGACGCGCCTCATGAAGAGCGTGCGGTTCGCCAGCCCGGTCAGCGGGTCGCTCTGCGCCTCGCGCTCGAGCCGGTCGAGCTCGAGCGACAGACCCGCGTGCGTCGCGAGCGCCTCGATCAGCCGCAGATCCTCGTCGGTGAACGTCGGCGTCGCGCCGATGCGATCGCCGAGCACCATCACGCCCGCCAGCCGTGTCTCGCTGCGCACCGGCGCGATCAGCGCCTGGGCGATCCCGCGCTCGACCAGGTAGGCGCCCAGCGCGGGCGCGCAGTCGTCGCGGTCCACCATCACCGCGTGCTCGGCCTGGACGGCCGCGCGCAGCGCGGCGGCGTCCGCGGAGCCGACGTCGACCATCACCTCGTCGGGCCCGTCGGCCGCCAGCGACGTGCGCAGCGCGCCCTCGCTCGGCAGCAGCACGATCTCGGCCGCCCGCACGCGGAAGCTCGCGCGCGTCCGCCGCAGCAGGTCGAGCAGCTCGGGCTCGAGGTCGCTCCCGCGCGACAGCGACCGCGTCACGCCATAGAGGAACTCGAGGCTGCGGTGCTTGGCGCGCTCGGAGACGTACGCGCGGTAGGCCACCAGCAGCATCGCCGCGGGCGGGACGAGCAGCCAGGCGGCCCGCAGGTCGTGGGCGACGACCGTCGCGCCCGCGAGCGCGACGCTCGTGTTCGTCAATGCGACGACGAGGTCGGCGCCCAGCATGCCGGCGAGCCGGCGCGACGGGATCCTGCCCTCGGAGAGCCCGATCGCCAGGAAGACGAGCACCGACGCGGCGAGCGAGCTGGCGAACACCGCGACCAGCGTGGCGCCCCACACAGCCGGCCCGAGGACCGCGGGAGCGGGCGCGAGCGCGTGGAGCGTGATCGTCGCCAGCGCGGCGGTGAGGCCGAACTGCGCGAGGTTGAAGGACAGCCGCATCGCGCCGTGCCCGCGCGTGAACGCGAGCACGATCGCAGGACCAACCACCATCGCGATCACGAGGTCCCGCGGCTCGGCCAGCAGCAGGCCGAGCACGAGCGGCACCTCGCTCAGCGACAGCGAGTGCGCGCTCCCGCGCACGTGCGCGTGGACCACGAACCGCTCGGTCAGCGCGAAGCCGGCGGCCAGCACCCACCACGGGATGCGCACGTCGGCCTCGTAGGGCACGAGGTCCGTCACGACGCCCTGCCACAACGCGATCGCCGCGACACCGGTCGCGGCGATCAGCGCTGCCAGTGTGAGCCGCGTCAGTCGACCGAGCTGTCGATCCACGACACTCCAGACCAGCGGCGGCCCGACCAGCGGCGGCCCGACCAGCGGCGACCGGCCCACTGCGCGCCCGGGCCGAGATCCTCGTCGTCGAGCTCGCGCCGGAGCCGATCGAGGTCGAGCACCGAGGAGGCGAAGTGCTGCTCGGCTTCCTCGGGCGACGGGGCCGGGACCGCGAGCGAACGTCGCAGGTCGATCCGGCCGGCGCCGTCCGCCGAGCGCGGATCGGGCAGGTCGACCGCCGCGGCGACCAGCACGGCCTTGAGCTGATCGGGGTTGAGCTCGGGACGGGCACTCAGCACCCGCGCGGCGATGCCGGACGTCACGGCCGCGGCCTGCGACGTCCCGCTGCCGCGGAAGTAGCTGCCGTCCACACGCCCGCTCGGGAACTCGAGGTCGAGCGTCGAGCCGGGAACGCGCAGGGACACCACCGAGGTGCCCGGCGCCACGAGGTCGACCGAGCGCCAGCGGCTGCGGCTGGAGAAGTCCGCCACGTGGTCGTCGCGCGGATCGGCGGTCTTCTTCATGTCCGACGCGCCGGCGGCGATCACGAACGGGTCATCGGCCGGCATATCGAGCATCCGCGCGTGGGCGCCGTTGTTGCCGGCGGCCGCCACGACGACGATGCCCTCCTGCCACAGCTGCTCGACCGCCCACGCGAGGGCGTCCGACCGGTAGTCGTCGCCCGGCACGCCGAGCGAGAGGTTGACGACGCGGATGTTGTACCCCGGCGCGTCGTGGTTGCGGCGGATCCAGTCCAGCGCCGCGAGCACGCGCGCGAGGCTCGTCTCGCCGTCGGCGCCGGCGATCTTTAGGCTGACCAGGCGCGCGGCCGGGGCGACGCCGGAGAAGCCGGTGATCGGGTCACGCCCGGCGATCAGGCCCGCGAGGTGCGTGCCATGGCCGAACGTGTCGAGGTTGCGGAGGTCGGGGTCCGAGCGCTCCGACGAGAAGTCGGGGCCGTAGACCACGCGGCCGGGCTGCGCGAGGCTGCCGACCGGGACCACGCCGGAGTCCACCAGCGCGACGTCGACTCCGCGGCCATCCGGGCCGTTGAAGCCGAGCATGCCGGCGCCGCCGGCGACCAACTGCGCCGAGCGGCTGACCTTGTCGTCGGCGCGCGCAGACGCCGGACCGAGCAGGGCGACGAGCGCCAAGGAGAGGGCCACCAGGCGCACAGGCCGCGGCCTGCCTCGTCCGTCCCAGCGGATCCCGTATCGAATCGTCAAGCGGTTCCTTCCATCTGACTTGCTCTCGGTATCGGCATCCGCTATTCGGGGGACAGACGGACATATGTCCACCAGTTGCCGCGAGGCGCGCTCAGGCGTAGCTTCCGCACCAAGTCGGCCACCGGACGCGGAGGAGCCATGACCAGCGCAACCGAGGCACACGGCGTCGGCGCCGTGACGTCGTTCCTGGAGAGCCAGGGGGTGGGGTATGACGTCGTCGAGCACCGCCCGACGTTCAGCGCGGCGGCCGAGGCGCGGGCCTCGGGCAACGAGCCGCGCGAGGCGGCCAAGACGCTGGCGCTGCACGATCGCGCCGGCTACCGGATGGCGGTGATCCCGGCGACCCACCGGCTCGACCTGCACCGGGTCCGCGAGCTGCTCGGGGCCACCAGCCACCTGCGGCTGGCCAGCGAGGCCGAGCTCGAGCGCGACTTCCCGATGTTCGACGTCGGGGCGATGCCGCCGCTCGGTTCGATGATGCCGATGCCCGAGATCGTCGACGTGCACCTGCTCTACCACGAGCAGATCCTGTGCGCCGGGGGCGATCACAAGCACTCGATCCGCATGGACCCGCGCGACCTGCTGCGGGTCTGCGAGCCGCGCGTGGGCAGCATCTGCGAGTCCCCGGACGGCCACAGCCGCTTCCGGGACCTCCCGCGGATCTAAGGACGGGCGGCCGGAAGTTGCACGCATTCCGGCGGGCCCGGCCCGCGTTTGCCGGCACCCGGCATCCGGTCACGTGCCACCAGCATGCTCGCGGATGCCGTGCACCGGCAAACACGACCCGGACTACGCCGGCTTATACGCGCAACTTCCGGCCACCCGTCCTAGAGGGCGCGCAGCCCCGCGGTCACGGCCGCGGCGATGATCACGACGGCGACCATCGGCAGCTTCGCCGCCAGTGCGAGCGCGGCCGCGAGCAGGCCGACGGCGCTCTCGTCGACGCCGAGCGCGCGATCGCGCCCGAACGTCTCGACGACGACGAGCGCGGACAGCAGCGCCGGCGCGAGCCGGGCGACGACGCCGGAGAGCCGCGGCGGCAGGTCGCGCCCGCCGAGCGCGAGCGGTCCGGTCGCCTTGATCGCCACCGTGCCGATCGTCAGCAGCGCGATCGTGACCCAGACGGCGGTCATCGCCTGCGCAGCCCCAGCAGCGCGGCCGCCGACGCGGCGACGACCGGGATGCCTGGGGGCGCGAACGGGACGAGGCAGAGCGCGATCGCCGCGCCCAAGAGCGCGCTCGGCAGCGTCGTCCGCAGGTCCATCTCGCCGACCAGCAGCGCGAGGTAGAAGGCCGGGAACATCGCGTCGAGCCCGAGCGCCGCGGGGTCGCCGATCAGCGAGCCGCCGAGCGCGCCGATCGCCGTGCCGCTCCACCAGCACGCGGCCTGCGGGATCGTGGCTCCGAGCATCCTCTCGCGGTTGAACCGCCCGTCGCCGGTCTGCGCGATCGCCCACGAGGCGTCGACCATCGCCTGGCTCTCCGCGGCGCGCTGCAGCGGCCCGCCGTGCAGCGCCGGCGCCAGCGCCAGGCCCATCGGCAGGAAGCGCGCGTTGATCAGCAGGCCGGCCGAGACCGCCGACGCGACGCCGCCGCCCGCGGCCAGCACGGTCACCGATGCGAACTGCGCCGCGCCGGCGAACACGACGATCGACATCACGATCGCCGCCGTCGCGCCCATCTCGGGCTCGGCGAGGACGCCGAAAGACGCGCCCAGCGCGAGCGTTGGGATCGTGAACGCCAATCCGGCCTTGAAGCCGTCCTTCATTCGCGGCATGATACCGGCGAATGAGTTTTGACGGTGTGACATCCGAGCCCGGCGATCGCAGCCCGGCGCCGGGCCCGCTGCGGCTCGTCCAGCGGTTCGTCAACAGCGTCGATCTCGAGGGCGGCCCGGAATTGCTGGCCGGCCCCGCCGCTCTGCACGACTGGCTCGCCGACGCCGGCCTGCTCGACCGCGGCGCGCGGGTCACCGCCGCCGACCACGGGCGGGCGATCGCGCTGCGCGAGGCGATCCGCTCGCTCGCGTCCGCCCACGCCGGCCACGGCGACAACCCTTCGGCGACCGCGACGGTCGACGATGCCGCCCGGCGCGCGCGGCTCCACCCGGTGATGACCGACGCCTGGGCGGCGCGGCTGGAGCCCGAGGCGAGCGGCGTCGACGCCGCGCTCGGGAAGATCGTCGCCGCCCTGCACGCCGCGATCGCCGCGGGCACCTGGGAGCGGCTCAAGACGTGCGAGCGCGACACCTGCCGCTGGGCGTTCTACGACCGCTCGCGCAACCGGTCAGGCCACTGGTGCTCGATGGCCGTCTGCGGCTCGCGCGAGAAGAACCGCCGCGCCTACGCGCGCAGGGCTAGTCGAGCAGGCGGTTGAGCCGGCGTTCGAGGGCGCCCGACATCGCCTCGCGGATCGGGCCCTCCTCGAAGCGCTCGACCAGCTCCTGCATGAAGCCCTCGATGACCAGCCGCTGGGCGATCGGCTCGCCGAGCCCGCGGGCGCGCAGGTAGAAGAGCTGCTCCTTGTCGATCTGCGCGATCGCGGCCGCGTGGGTGCAGCGGACGTCGTTCGCGAGGATCTCGAGGCCCGGAATCGCGTCCGCGTGCGCGCGCTTGGAGAGCAGCAGGTTGCGGCACTCCTGGAACGCGTCGGTCTGCTGGGCGCCCCGGTCGACCTTGATCATGCCGCGCCAGACGGCCTGCGAGCGATCGGCGAGGATGCCGCGGAACGCGAGGTCGGACGTCGTGTTCGGCGCGCCGTGCTCCTGCGTGGTGTCGAATTCCACGTGCTGGCGGCCGTGCGGCGCGTAGGCGCCGGTCACCTTGGCCTGGGCGCCCTCCCCGGCCAGCAGGGTCTCGGTGCGGACGCGGCCGTTGGCGCCGCCGAAACCGACGACGACCCAGTCGAGCGAGCCGTCGCGCGCGACCTCGGCGCGCTGCGCGCCGAAGATCCACGAACGCTCGTTGAGATCCTGCCCGCAGACGTAGCGCAGGCGGGCGTTCTGCCCCACGACGAGCTCGACGACCGTGTTGAGCAGCGTCTCGGACTCGTCGTCGCCGGACAGGTACTGCTCCCAGACCTCGGCCTCGGCGCCCTCCTCGAGCACGATCAGCACGCGCCGCTGCAGGGCGGTGCCCGCCGCGGCGGTGACGGCGGTGAGCAGGATCGGGGCCTCGACGCGCACGCCGCGCGGGATCCACACGAACGCGCCGCCGTCCCAGGACTCGGTGTTCCAGCGCGTGAAGACGTCGTCGGCCGCGACCACGCGGCCGAGGTGCGGCTCGACCAGCTCGGGATGACGCTCACGGGCGACCGACAGCGGGAGCACGACCGGGCCGTCCTCGACCGCGACCCCCTCGGACACCGCACCGTCGACCTGGTCCAGCCGCGTACCGTCGAAGGCGAACAGGCCCTCGGGGATCGCCGCGATGTCGCCGCCCTCGGCGGGGGCGAAGGCGGACAGGTCGAGCCGGCTCAGATCTGTGAACTCCCAGCCTGGCCGGCCCTTGAAGGTCGGGAGCTCGAGCGCCGTGACCTCAGCCAATGGAGCCCTCCATCTGGAGCTCGATCAGGCGGTTCATCTCGACCGCGTACTCCATCGGGAGCTCCTTGACGATCGGCTCGATGAAGCCGTTGACGATCAGCTTGCCGGCCTCCTCCTCGGAGATGCCGCGCGCCATCAGATAGAAGAGCTGCTCCTCGCCGATCTTCGAGACCGACGCCTCGTGGCCGACGTCGACGTCGTCCTCGCCGATGCGGATTGTCGGGTAGGTGTCCGAGCGCGAGTTCTCGTCGAGCAGCAGCGCATCGCAGACCACCTTCGAGCGCGAGCCCGTGGCGCCCTTGGCGACCTCGAGCATGCCGCGGTAGGAGGAGCGCCCGCCGTCCTTGGAGATCGACTTGGCGAAGATGTTCGACGTCGTGTTCGGCGCGACGTGGTAGATCTTCGCGCCGGCGTCCTGGTGCTGGCCGTTGCCGGCGAAGGCGATCGACAGCACCTCGCCGTGGGCCCGCTCGCCCATCAGGTAGACGCTCGGGTACTTCATCGTGAGCTTGGAGCCGAGGTTGCAGTCGACCCACTCGACGGTGGCGTCGGTCTGCGCGATCGCGCGCTTGGT
>DATDKF010000092.1:0-5778 GCA_036520135.1 Solirubrobacteraceae bacterium | reverse complement strand
ACCACCGACGGTTCCACCACGGTGGCCCCGCGCAGCATCACCGTCGCCTCCGATGGGCAGGTCTGGTTCACCGCCCGGTTCACGCCCCAGGCTGTCGGGCGCCTCAACCCGTCCAACAACTCGGTGACGCTGTTCCCCGTGACAAACACCGGGCCCTCTGGCATCGCCGCCTCACCCGACGGAACCGTGTGGTTCACCCAGGAGACCAACGGCAACGCCGCCAGGATCACCAACGCCGGCGTCATCACCGAAGGCAAGACGGTCAAGGGCAGCGGCCCATTCGGGATCACCGTCGCGTCCAACGGGGACCCGTGGTACACGATGATGGCCGCGAACAAGATCGCCACACTGCAGCTGCGGTAGGCCGCGACGCTTGAGCCGTCCCGGGTTCCGGGGAGACCTGGCTGCGCAGCGACGTAGGGGACGCGCGTCAGCGCAGCTGAGCCGTCGCGAGGTCGACGCGACACGCGAGAAGTGCGTACGTTGGGCAGGGCGCCGTTAATCTGGCGGGTCGGTGAGGCGGCGGTCGCCGACGTAGACCTGCCATGCGTAGTAACCGTAGAAGGCGCGCCAGTCGGCGCGGATCCGGCGGGCGTACCGGGAGATCGCGTCGACGTAGTCGTGCGACGGGTTGTAGCGGAACAGCGCGTGGCGCTCGAAGCGCGGTGCGCCGTTGGCATGCAGGTAGTTGGCGGCGCCGAGGATCGCGTCGTGGGGCTCGTTGATGTCGCCGCCGTGGCCGTAGGCGCGCCAGGTCGCCGGGATGAACTGCATCGGCCCCCTGGCGCCGGAGATGCTGCGGTTGCGCAAGCGGCCGAACGCCGACTCGATGAAGTTGACGGCGGCGAGCAGCGCGGGGCTGACGTGGAATCGCCGCTGGGCGGCGCGGTCGTGGCGGCGCTGGACGTCCGCGGGCTCGGCCGGCCCGATGCGGATCCTGGGCGGCGGGCCGTGACGGACCGACGTGATCCGGGCGAGCTCGCGGCGGGCGAGGACGTTGTCGCGCGCCGAGCCGCGCAACGTTCGCGGCAGGCGCGTCAGCGTGGCGTGGGCCACGGTGGGATGAGTGCCGAGCAGCCGGTAGATGCGCTGCTGGTGCAGCGCGAGCAGCGCGACGTCGCGCGGGACGCCGCGCCGCGACGGATCGCCGCTTCGACGCCACCGATCGATCGCGGCCTTCAGCGCGGTCGACGTCGACGCCAGTGCCGCGGCCAGCTCGGCCGGATCGCGCGTCAACGGCGCATCGGGTGCCGGCAACGCCGCTGTCGCGCCGCCGGGACTGACGCGAGGCGGCGGCGGCTCGCCGTCTGGGACGGCGGCGAGCACGACTGCTGCCACCGCCACCGCGATCAACGCCCCGGCGGCGAGCGGCTTGCCAACGCGGCTCGACATCTCGGCCGGCCAGCGTAGAACGGGTCGATGGGCGCCGGCCGAGGCCGGCGCCCATGATCGCCTACCCGACGGCGTCGGCGAGCGCGTTCGAGCCCCCGACGACCGGGATCGCGAGCGAGCTGCGCGCGAGGTCGAGCGTGAGCCGCGTGCCCGCCGCGGGCCGGATCGTGAAGTCGCGATCGCTTGACAGGACCATCAGCGCCAGACGATTGCCGGCCGGTACGACGCTGTCCTTCGGCTGCATGTCGAAGCCGATGCGGTAGCTCCGCCCTGGCGTAACTGGAATGTCGGCCCAGTCGGACTGGCGATTCGCGGGATCGATCCAGCCGCGCGTGAGGATCGTGCCGTTGCCGGCCGGCGGATAGCTCACCAGCGCGGCGGTCAGGTTCGCCTTGCGCTTGCTGAACGCGATGTCCAACGCGACCGTCGGCGTGCCGCTGATGCGCACGGGCTGCGCGAGCGGCGGCGTCTGGTAGATCAGCCGCACAATCGAGGAGGCCGTGTTCGCCGACGTGATCCCGGCGATCGACGCGTCGTCGGTCAGCGTCTCCGACGGGGCATCCGGGTCGGCCGGCGCCATCGTCAGCCCACCACGTGCCGGGGCGCCCGGCGTCGGATGCAGCGTGACCGCGCGCGACGCCGGATCGGGCCACTCGGCGTAGGGGGTCGGGTTGGCGCTGCTGCAGATGAGGCTGACCACCGTGCCGTCGGCCACCTTCTGCCCGGCCGCCGTCGCCACGGCGGACGCGAGCACAAGGTGCGTCGAGTCCGGGATGTCCGCGATCAGGCTCGTCGTGGTCGTCGTCGTGCCGTCCGCGTTGGTCTGCGGCACGGTCAGCGTGAAGCCGATCCGGAACGGGCTGGTGTCCGCCACGGTCAGCGTCGCGGTGTTCGACTGATCGCCGGTCACGGTCGTCTGGCGCGGCGGGCACGATGCCGGTTCGCGGACGACCCACGAGCGCGGCAGCGACTCGACGCCGTTGTGGACCCCGTAGAGGTAGCGGGTGAACCAGTAGTTGACGAACACGTCCGGCGGGGCGCCACCATGACCGCCCTGGTGGAAGTAGAACATGTGCGGCACGTGCTGGCGCTTGAGCGCGGCATAGAACTGCGCCGCGTTCTTCGTCATGACGTTGAAGTCGTTATTGCCGTGGGCGAGCAGCGCGGCGGCGTGGACGTTCTCGACGTCCTTCATGTAGTTGCGCTCCTGCCAGGCCCCGTTGCGATTGCCCGAAGCACGGTCCTCATGCGATGCGAGGTAGTCGATCTCCGGCTGGCAGATCGTGCGCGCCCCGGTCTCGTCGATGCGCGAGTACACGACGTCGGCGAGCACGTCGAGGTCCTCGCCCTGGAACGCGTTGTTGTTCCCGGACGGGCTGGACGAGGAGTGCGGCGCCCGCACCATGCCGTTGGCGCGGTAGTAGTCGTACCAATCGGAGATCGCCGAGATCGGCACGATCGCTTCGAGGCCGTTGACGCCCGTGGTCGCCGCCGCCTCCGGGATCGTCCCGTTGTAGGACGTGCCGATCATGCCCACGCTGCCGGTGGTCCACGTCGCCGGCGCCCGCGTACTGCCGGCGCGCGTGGTGTACGCCTGCACCCGGCCGTTGAGCCAGTCGATCACCGCCTTGGCCGCCTGTGTCTCATTGGTGCCGCCGGAGGTCGGGCAGCCGTCGGAGTAGCCGGTGCCCGGCGACTCGGCGTGCACCACCGCGAATCCCCGCGGCACCCAGGTCGACTCGTACCTGGTGCTGATCGTCGGGCTCGTGTTGCCGGCCGCCCAGAACGGCGTGGCCGGCCGCGAGGCGGGCGGGAAACCGAGCTCGTGGTCAACGCCCCAGTTGCTGTACTCCGGCGCGGTCCCCGCGTAATACGGGCTGTCCTCGAAGATCACCGGCACCTTCAGGCCGTTCGTGAGGACCTCCTTCGGCGCGGTGAAGTCTGCGTGGATGCGGTCGAGCTTGCCGTCCTTGTCGCTGTCGAACGGCGCCTGCACCCACACCTCGCCGCTGTACCAGTCGGCGGGGTCGGTCGAGAAGACGGCCTGCGAGAGGCCGTTGACGAACGTCGGCACCGCCCCGGCGGCCGACGCCGGGCGCACCGCTACGACGCCCGACAGAGCGAGCGCCACCACGGCGCTCGCCAAAAGACGAGTTCTCACGTCTGATCCCCCCTTGCCTTACGGATCCAACTCCGCATCCTGCTACCGGCGGCCCCGATCCGCAACCGCATCGCACGTCTTCGCCGCGCTGTATCGGCCGGTCAGCCGGCAGCGGTTCGATCTCGGACGTCGCACGCTCATGATGCGCGTGGCCATCGTCGACCGTCACCCATGCGTGTGCAGACGTCCCGCAGACTGCTCCTATGTCCCGAGCAGTGGAGCTCACGCGGCGGCGAGCTGGCGCAAGCGCTGCGGGTACGGCACCTACGACCTGGTGTGCCTTACTGACGTTGCCCGGTCCGCGGGTGACGCTGTCGGGCTCCGGGACTCCCGACCTGATCGAGCGCGCTCAGGCTGTCGTCGCCCGGACCGCCGTCGATGCTGTCGCGGCCCGGGTCGCTGGGCCACATCTCGGGATCGAATGGGAGGTCGAACATCGTGTCGTTCCCGTCGCCGCCGTGGATGCGGTCATCGCCCTTCCAACCGGTCTCGACGTGATCGTTGCCCAGCCCGCCGTCGATGAGGTCGTCGCCGCTGCCGGCATGGAACTCATCGCCGCCCGCCGCCCCGTATAGCCGCGAGGTACCTCTTCGAATCGATACGAATCGATCTTGCGGCGCGATTAGCGCACGTGATGTCAGGCCCGTTGCCCGTTTCGCGCCGAAGGAGGTGATCCCGAACGGCCGGCGCGCGGGACGCAAGGTGGCCTGCGAGTGTCACTCCCGTGGGAGCGAGCATGTCGGTCGTCAACGCTGAGACGCTCGCAAGTGACGAGCACCGGGCGTGACGGGAAAGGCCGTGGCGAGGTTGCGCGGCGCTCGCGTTCGCCCTCGAGGCGGTAGCCGACCCGAGCGGGGGGCGGGACCGTGTGCGGCGCTCGCGCTGTCCCCGTATCGGCTCGCTGAGAGCGGCTGGTCAGCGCTCGCCTGGGGCGATGAGGCCGGTCTCGTAGGCGTAGATCACGGCCTGGACGCGGTCGCGCCGGCCGAGCTTGCCCAGCAGGTTCGAGACGTGGGTCTTGACCGTGGCCTCGGAGAGGACGAGCGCGGCGGAGATCTCCGCGTTGCTGAGGCCGGCCGCGAGCATCCGCAGCACCTGTTGCTCGCGCTCGGTCAGCTGCGCGAGCTCGTCCGGCGTGCGCGAGACGGCCGCGGGGAGGCGGCGGCCGACCTGGTCAAGGAGCTGCCGTGTGACTGCGGGGCCGAGCACGGCGTCGCCGGCGGCGACCGCGCGCACGGCCTGGACGACCCACCCCGCGGCGAAGCCGATCAGCAGCGGGACCGGCAGGCGTCACGTCATCCCTCGCCGCCGGGACGCCGTACCGCCGGTCCAGCGCGAAAGCCAGGCCGACGTGGAGCGCCACGACGACGCCGAAGATCAGCGCGAGACAGTCGCGGCCGGCGGCGCCCAGCGCTACGACGCCCGGCCGAAGATCGCGGGCCCCAGCACCAGCCGCAGCGGGTCGCCGACGCGGCTCCAGCTGTTCGGCGTCACGAACACCGCCCACACGACCGCGACCAGGAGCGGGTGGCTCCGATACCGAGCAGCCATTGGATCAGCCCCGTGACAGATACAGCGAGACCCGCGAGAGCGATGAGCATCCGCCCAGTCATCTCGTCAGAGACCGCCACGCAGCGGCTCCAAAGAGGAGTTGACGCGCCCCCCTTTCGCTCGGATGCGAGCGTGTCCCCGGCCAAGCGACACGCGCCCGCTTGGGACGAGCGGCGATTGTCCGCGACGGTGAGGACCGGGCGCTCGCTTCGCCTGCGCAGTGCAGGAGCCACGACCGTCGTCGACGGGCTCGACGTCGCGCTCCTCGCCGACGTCGTCGATCGCCGCGGCGCGGGCGTGCGGGGCGAGCGCGGCGATCCGGCCGCGGTACTCGTGCGCGTCGCACTCGATCGCCCGGGCCCAGCTCGGGGTGGCTGGCCGGCGGCGCCTGCTTGGTCGCCTTCTCGAACGCCTTGCGCGCGACGTCGCGGTGCGACCGCGGCAGCGCCGGCGTAGAGCTGGCAGGCGGACACGGCGAGCGTGCGGCCGTAGAGCTCGCCGGCGGTCTTGGCGCTGTCGACGAACTTCCACAGCCACCTAACGGCGTCCTCGGGCTCGCCGTGGCTGCCTTTCGTCTTGCCCGGCTGGCCGCTCTTGAGCGTCGGCGTTGTTGTGGTGCGTCGAGGCCTATGGCGTGAACTTCTGCGCCAGCGTGCTCCCCGCGTTCCCCCACG
>DATDKF010000091.1:0-26125 GCA_036520135.1 Solirubrobacteraceae bacterium | reverse complement strand
GCTCAGCAGCGCGGTGCCGGAGCACACGTAGTTCAGGCCGTCGTCGGTGAAGAAGACCTTGCCGTTCGTGCTCGTCGGCTGGGACGTGTATGGCGGCGCGATCTGCACGGCCGAAGTGCGCTTCTTCCCCGGGCTCGCCGCTGGCGCGAAGGTGCCGGACAGGACCCGGTCCGCCGCGCGGGCGTTGCGCATCCGCTCGGGCGTCCAGTACCGCTGCACCGCGGCCTTGCTCTGCGCGACAGCCTTGGTCTTCAGCCGCTCCGCGTGGGCGGACGGGACGATGACCAACGCGCACGCCAGGACGGCGAGCAGCAGCAGATGAGGACGTCGCATTGTGCCTCCCGTTGAGGGACGTCGGTGCTCCGCACGGCCACGCCCCTGGCGGTCGCGCGATTGCCGGGAAATGTAGCGTCAGGTACCCAGGAGGGCGCGTTCGCGCTCCTCCGGCATGGACGGAGGTCTGTGCTCGGACCTCCACGCGTCCAACTCGGCCTCGCCGCCTTCGCGCAGCCACACCCACACGTCGGCGACGGTCTCGGCGACCGCCCGGCAGCGCAGCCCGGCCGCCTGTGCGCGCGCCGTGCCGATCGCCCAGGTCCCGGGGAACTCGTCGGCCCCGATCCACAGCGGCAGCTCGACCCACGGCTCGACCGCCGCCGCCTGCAGCCGCGCGTCCGGGATCCACACGAGCTCGGCGCCGGAACCCGTGGCGCTCACCGCCGCCTCGAGCACCTCGCGCATCGTCGTCTCGCCAATCGGCGCCGTCCCGTTGAACGCGCCGGCGACCCGCCGCTCGGCGAGGTCGAGCATGAACGCGGCCAGGTCGCGCGCGTCGACCAGCTGCACGGAGCGGTCGGGGTCGCCGGGCGCCGGGACACGGCCGCCGGCGGCGATCCGCCGCACCCACCACGGCAGCCGGAAGACGTTGTCGTGCGGTCCGCAGATCAGGCCCGCCCGCACCGTGGCGAACCGCCCTCCGAACGCCGCCTCCGCCGCCCGCTCGCTCGCCGCCTTCTGCGGGCCATAGTCGGCGTCGTCGGAGTCCCAGACGGGCGAGTCCTCGTCCACCGGCTCGGCCGGCCACGCCGGATAGACGTTGCAGCTCGAGACGAATACGTAGTGGCCGGCACGGTCGGCGAGCAGCCGCGCCGCCCGCCCGACGTGCTCGGCCTCGTAGCCGGACGTGTCGATCACCGCGTCCCACTCGCCGCGCGCCAGCGCCGACAGGTCGCCGGCGCGGTCGCCGACCAGCCGGTCGGCTTCCGGGAACAGGTCCGTGCCGTGCACGCCGCGCGTGAACAGGGTCAGCTCGTGCCCGCGCGCGAGCGCCGCCGCGGCGACGTGGCGGCCGAGGAAAACGGTCCCGCCGAGGACGAGGATGCGCATGACGCGCAACCTAGCAGTTGCGCTAAGGCAGGCCGTGCTCGAGCGCGCCCTTGACGTTCGCGTCGAGCGCGTTCAGGCGGTACAGGGCGAGCGCCTCCGGCGAGCCGAAGCGCCGGTTCGGCGCCGCGTCCGGCCCGTGGTGACAGAGCACGCAGTGCAGCAGCGCGAGCCGGCGCTCGGAGTCCATCCCGCCCATGTGCGGCTCGAGGATCTGCTGGCCGAGCACGATGTGGCCGAGCAGCCGCCCCTCGTCGGAGAGCTCGATCGCGGCGCCGTACGTGAACTCGCGGGTCTTGCCGATGTCATGCACGAGCGCGGCGCAGAGCAGCACGTCCGAGTTCAGCCGCGGGTGCAGCTGGCACGCCTCCAGCGCGAGCGTCGCGACCGCGACCGTGTGCTCGATCAGGCCGCCGAGGTAGGCGTGGTGCCCGCCGCGCGTGCACGGCGCTTGCCGCAACGCCGCGCGCAGCGGCTCGTCGGCGAGCAGCCGCTCCAGCAGCGCCGCGTACGCCGGGTCGTGGATCTCGCGCGCGAGGTGCTCGAGGAAGCCCTCCAGCTCGTCGCGGTCGCGGTAGGCGACCGGCAGGAAGGCCGCCGGGTCGGCCGCGTCGGTGCGCGCGATTTCGCGCACCTCGATCTGCAGCTCCTCGCGGAACCGCTCCACGCGCCCGCGCACGCGCACGAGGTCGCCGCGCTCGAAGCGGCCGGCGAGCAGGTCGGCGTCGCGGAACGCGCGCGCCTGGATCGCGCCGCTGCGGTCGCGCAGTTCGAGCGCCAGGTACGGCACCCCGGAGCGCGCCTGCAGCCGGTCCTTGCGCGCGCACGCGAACACGCCGTCGACCTCGTCGCCGGGCCGCAGGGTCGCGATCGTCGGCGCGTCAGCGGTGAGCACGCACCCGATGATGGCCGCAGCGTCGGACGGCGACTCGCTACGGTGAACCGGTGCAGCCATTGCGCTGGGAACGCCGACCCGACGGGCTGAGGGCTCCGGCCCTCGTGTGCGCGTTCAAGGGCTGGAACGACGCGGGCGAGGCGGCGACCTCGGCGGTGTCGTTCATGGGCGCCGCGCTGGAGGCCACGCGCTTCGCGACGATCGACCCCGAGGAGTTCGTCGACTTCCAGGCCACCCGCCCGCAGGTCAAGCTCGTCGAGGGCCGCTCGCGCGCGATCGAGTGGCCCGAGTGGGAGGTCTACGAGGCCAAGGTGCCGCGGGCGCCGCGCGACCTGGTGATCCTCACCGGCCCCGAGCCGTCCTACCGCTGGCGCGAGTTCTGCGCGCAGGTGGTGGAGCTCGCCGAGGCGCTCGGGATCCAGCTCGTCGTCACGCTCGGCGCTCTGCTGGCCGACGTGCCGCACTCGCGCCCCGTGTCGGTCACCGCGTTCGCGTCCGATCCGGCGCTGGTCGAGCGCCTGAGCCTGCAGCCGCCGACCTACGAGGGCCCGACCGGGATCGTCGGCGTCCTCCAGAACGCGTGCGCCGATGCCGGGATGCCGGCCGCGTCGCTGTGGGCGGCGGTGCCGCACTACGTCGCCGTCGCGCCGAACCCGAAGGGCGCGCTGGCGATCCTGCGCCGGCTCGAGAGCCTGGTCGGCGTGACCGTCGACGCGCAGGACCTCGAGACCGCGGCGGTCGACTACGAGCGCCAGGTCACGCGCGCGGTCGAGCTCGACCCCGAGGTGCAGGCGTTCGTCGAGCGGCTCGAGCGGGCCGCCGACGAGGAGGAGGGGCCGACCGACCTCTCCCAGATCCCGTCGGGCGACGTCCTCGCGCGCGAGTTCCAGCGCTTCCTGCGCCAGCGCGGCGGGCCCGGCCAGGCCGAGGGCTGATTGCCAACGGTCATCGTCACCGGTGCCACGCGTGGCATCGGTCGCGCCGCCGTGGTCGAGCTGGCCCGGCGCGGCGCCGAGGTGGCGGTCGTGGGGCGCGACGCGGACCGCGTGCGCGAGACCGCGCGCGAAGTAGGGCCACCCGCCCACGAGCACGTCGCGGACCTCGCGCGCATGGACGAGGTGCGCCGGCTCGCCGCCGAGCTGCTCGAGCGCTACCCGCGGATCGACGTGCTGGCCAACAACGCCGGCGCCATGTTCAGCTCACGGCACGTGACGCCCGACGGCTTCGAGCAGACGTTCGCGCTCAACCACCTGGCGCCGTTCCTGCTCACGAGCCTCCTGCTGGAGCGGCTGACGGCGAGCGCGGCGCGCGTGGTCACCACGGCGAGTGACACCCACCGCGGCGGGCAGCTCGACCTTCACGATCTGCAGTCGGCGAACGGCCGCTACCGCCCGGGGCGCGCGTACGCCACCAGCAAGCTCTGCAACGTGCTCTTCACGCGCGAGCTGCAGCGCCGCAACCCCGGCCTCGCCGCCAACTGCTTCCACCCCGGCGTCGTCCGCAGCGGCTTCGCCAGGAACGACGGCGCGCTGCTGCGGTTCGGCGCGAAGCTGATCGGGCCGTTCCTGCGATCGCCGCGGAGCGGCGCGCAGACCCTGGTCGCCCTCGCGCTCGGCCCGCAGGGCGGCGAGCTGCGCGGGAAGTACCTGGAGAAGGGCCGGCCGGCGGCGCCCAGCGCCCAGGCGCAGGACGAGCACCTCGCCGCCGAGCTCTGGCAGCGCTCGGCGCAGCTGGTGCGTTAGCGCTCCGCCGCCGGGCAGGCGATCCGGTAGTCGCACATGGAGCAGGCGGCGAAGCTCGGGGTCGGCTCGAAGCCCTGGCCGAGGATCCCGTCGGCGACCTCGAAGACCGTCTCGGTGATCCAGTCGCGGTCCTGGTCGGAGCGCGGCACCGGCACCTTGGCGTCGTCGAGCACGTAGTAGTACGCCTGCTGGGCGGCCTCGAGCTGCCACGCCTCGCGCGCGCCGACCGCGTACAGCGACAGCTGCACGTCGTCGCGCAGCTGCGCCGCGCTCTTCGGCCGGCCGGTCTTGTAGTCGATCAGCTCGTAGCCGCCGTCCGGCAGCTTGTCGACGCGGTCCACGCGCCCGCGCAGCAGGTGCGGGCCCATGCGGAACTGGAACGAGCGCTCGAACCACACCGGCTCGGCGTCGTCGTCGCGGAAGCGGTCGTGGTAGCGGACGAGCGCCTGCGTCGCCTTGGCGCGGAACTGGCGCTCCTCCTCCGAGTCGCCGAACCCGCCGCGCCGCCAGCCGGCTTCCAAGAGGTTCAGCAGGGTCGGAAGGCCGCCCGGCTCGGCGGCGTGGTAGCGCTCGAGCACCTGGTGGACGAGGATCCCGAAGCGCTGGTTGAGCGTCGGCTCGCTCGGGATCCGGAAGACGCGCGCGAACTTGTATTTGAGCGGGCACGTCCGGTAGGTCTCGATGTCGGACGCGCTGAGCATCAGCCCGTCGCCGCGGCGCGGCAGGAACGACTCCAGCGACGGCTCGGACCGCTGCGCCACGGCGCGCGCGCGCAGCTTCTCGTCGCGCTCGGCGTCGAGCAGGTACTCGTCGAGCGCGCTCGTCTCGAAGATCTCGCGCTGCTCCGAGGTCGCCGCCTGGAGCAGCCGCGCGTTGATCTCGCCGAGCACGTCGGCGACCGCCACCTCGCCGGCGCGCGTGCGCTCGAGCAGCGCCGCGAGCTTGAGCAGCTCGAGGTAGCGGACGACCGCGTGCGAGACGTCGAGGTCGGTGTCGAACCGCAGCTCGCCGAGCCGCCCGCCGACCTGCGCGACGGTCGTGAGCAGCTCGTCGCGCAGCATCCGGAACGTCGCCTGCAGCGTCTCGGCCGGCCCGAACAGCTCCTCGTGGCGCTCCTCCCACTCGCCGCCGACCGCGGCGCGCGCCTCCTCGGCGAACGGCGACGGCTGCTGCAGCGCACCGCGCTCGGAGCGCTCGGGGAAGGCGAGCACGAGCCGCCGCCCGGCGCGGGTCATCGCCACGTGCAGCAGGCGGCGCATCTCGCCGGCGTGGACCGCCTTGCTGTCGGGCGGCACCGCCTCCTTGATCAGCGCGTCGGGGATCGGCTCGAGCGCGCGCCGGCGCGGGCCGGGCATCCGCGCGGCCATCAGGCCGAGCACGTACACGTGGTCGAACTCGAGGCCCTTGGCGGCGTGCATCGTCATCACGCGAACCCCGTGCGGGTGCTCGTCCGCGGACCCCTCCTCCTGCAGTCCCGCCTCGGCGACCGCGGCGATCGCGCGCGCGAACTCGCGCCCGGTCGCCTGCGGCGTGCGGCGCACGTAGTCGGCGGCCAGTCCGGCGAAGCGCGCGAGGTTGCGCAGGCGCTCGACGACCTCGGTCGAGGCGGCGAACAGCAGCTGGCGGCGCAGCCCGAGCCGCTCGATCAGCCGGTGCACGTAGAGGTCGGGCCGCGTGGAGTCGATCGCCGCGGCGGCGGCGCGGTACAGGCGCAGGAAGTGGGTGATCCGCTCGCGCGCCTCGGGCGGGATCTGGGGCGACTCGAGCGCGGCGCCCAGCGCCGCGACCATGTCGAGCTTGCGGCGGCGGGCGATCTGGGTCACGCGCGCCAGGTCGATCGCCCGCAGCTCGACGGGTGGGCGCGCGAGCGCGCGCACGACCGCGCCGGCGTCGCCGGGGTCGACGAGCAGGCGCAGCCACGCCACCAGGTCGCGCACCTCGGCGCGCTGGAAGAACGCCGAGGCGCCGGACAGCCGGTACGGCACGGCGCGCTCCTCGAACGCGACGGCGACCGCCTGGCCCTCGCCGCGCACCGAGCGCACGAGCACACAGACGTCCTCGGGCGCGACGTCCTCGCGCGCGACCAGCCGCTCGACCTCGGCGGCGACCGCCTGCGCCTGCGCGCGCTCGGACGTGCAGCGCCAGAACGCGACCGCCCCGCCGGCCTGGCCGCGCAGCGGCTTGTCGATCCGGTCGCCCGCCGGCTCGACGACCGCGCGCGCGGCGCGCAGAATCTGCTCGCCGGATCGCAGCGACTGCTCCAAGCGCACGATCGCGGCGCCCGGCCACTCGGCGCGGAAGTCGTCGATGTTCTTCGTCGAGGCGCCGCGGAAGCGGTGGATCGACTGGTCGTCGTCGGCGGCGGCGGTGACCCCGCCGTGGCCGGCGACCAGCAGCCGCAGGAGCAGGCCCTGGGCGAAGCTCGCGTCCTGCAGCTCGTCGACCAGCACGTGGCGCTGCCGGCGGGCGAGCCGCTCGCGCACGTGCGGCTTGGTGCGCAGGAGCCGGAACGCGTGCAGAACGAGGTCGCCGACGTCGAGCGTGCCGGCGTCGGCGAGCATCCGCTCATGAGCCGCGTACAGCGCGGCGAACTCCCGCTCGCGGGCGCGGTCCCCGGGTAACGAGGCGGCCCACGCCGCGTAGTCGTCGGCGGAGACCAGCTCGTCCTTGAGGCGGTCGATGCGCTGGACGATCGCGCCGAGGGTCGCGCTCGGATTGCCGCGCAGGTCGTGGTGGCGCAGCGGCAGGTCGTCGATCCGCTCGAGCAGCATCGCGAGCCGGTCGGCGGCGCTGACGGGCGTGGCGAACGGGTCGAGCCCCGCCTCGAGCGCCTCGTCGCGCAGCAGCCGCGCGCAGAAGCCGTGGAACGTCGTGACCGCGAGCTCTTCGTAGGCCTCCTGCAGGCGGTCCTCGAGCCGCTCGCGCATCGCGTCCGCGGCCGGCGTCGAGTAGCAGAGCACGAGCAGCGACTCCGGCGGCGCACCCGCGCGCGTCAGGTGCACGAAGCGCTCGGCGAGGACCGTCGTCTTCCCAGTGCCCGCGCCGCCCAGGATCAGCAGCGGCCCGCCCTCGTGCTGGACGGCTTGGAGCTGCTCGGGGCTCAGGGCGAGCACCTTCGTAGGATACGGCGGCGATGAGCCCCGACTGGCTGGGAGCGTCGCGTCGTGCGGCCTCCGCTCTGCGCTCGATGCTGGCGGAGCGCACGACGATCGCCGAGCGGGTCATCGAGACGGGCACGCGCGGGGAGGGCGGGGACCGGACGCTGGAGATCGACGCGCTCGCCGAGGACGCGGTGTTCGCCGAGCTGGCCACGCTGCACGAGCAGGGGGCGCGCTTCCGGGTGGTCAGCGAGGAGCGCGGGGCGGTCGACTTCGGGGGCGACGGCGTGGTCGTGGTCGTCGACCCGATCGACGGCTCGCTGAACGCCAAGCGCGGGCTGCCGCACCACTGCGTGTCGATCGCCGTCGCCGAGGGGCCGACGATGGCCGACGTCGTGTTCGGCTTCGTCCAGGACTTCGGGCCCGACGAGGAGTGGGTCGCGGTGCGCGGGCAGGGCGCGGTGCTCAACGGCATCCCGCTCGACCCGCGCGTGGGCGAGCGGCGCTGGGCGTCGGACGGCAAGCTCGAGCTGGTCGGCTTCGAGTCGGCCGACCCGCGCTGGGTGCTGCAGTCGGCCGAGGGGCTCGTGCAGGTCGCGCACCGGCTGCGGGCGATCGGGACGATCGCCGCCGCGCTGTGTCAGGTCGCGGCCGGACGGTTCGACGGGATGCTGACCCTCAAGGGCTGCCGCGCGGTCGACGCCGCGGCGGCTCAGCTGATCGTGCGCGAGGCCGGCGGGATGGTGGCGTTCACGGCGTTCGAGGACCCGCTCGCCGCGCCACTGGACCTGCTCCCGCACTCACCGGTGGTCGCGGCGCGCACGGCCGCCGGGCTGAGCGAACTCGCCCGCGTGCCATCCTGGAAGGCGTGATCGACTGGAGCCTCGCCGGGCAGGTGGCCCGCGGTATCGCCAACCTGCAGCCGGCCGGAGACCCTGGGCCGTTCGAGGCGCTCGCCGGCCCGGCGGCCGAGAGCGAGCTGCTCGTCGGCGAGTACACGGGCCTGACCGCGGGCGCGCCGCTGCCGCCGCCCGAGGCGGTCGGGCGCGCCGAGTGGATCGACGCGAACCTGCGCGCGATCGGCGGCGTGCTCGATCCCGTGGCCGATCGCGTCGGCGCCAAACTCGGCCCGGTCGGCGGCGCGGCCGGCGCGCTGCTGGCGATCGAGGCCGGGGCGATCTCCGGCTTCCTCGGCGGGCGGGTGCTCGGCCAGTACGAGTTCGCGGTGCTCGACCCGGCCGGCCCCGCGCGGCTGCTGTTCGTGGCGCCGAACCTCGGTCATGCCGCGACGGCGCTCGACGCCGATCCCGACCAGCTTCTGCGCTGGGTCGCGCTGCACGAGGTCACGCACGCGCTGCAGTTCGGCGGCGTGCCGTGGCTGCGCGAGCACCTCGCCGCGCTCGTCACGCAGCTCCTGGGGGCGATCGACATCGACGCCCGCGGGCTGCTGCGGATACCCGACGTGTCCGATCTGCGGGCGCTGCTCAACTCGGTCCGCGAGGAGGGCCTGGCCTTCCTCGCCGTCGGCCGGGAGCGGCGCGCGCTGCTGGAGAGCGCGCAGGCGTTCATGGCGCTGCTCGAGGGCTACGCCGAGCACGTGATGGACGCGGTCGGTACCGACCTGCTGGCCGACCTCGACGCGATGCGCGCCGCGATGGACCGCCGGCGGGCCGAGCGCTCCGGCCTACTCCGCGTGCTCGAGCGCCTAATCGGGCTCGACCTCAAGCTCCGCCAGTACCAGGTCGGCAAGGCGTTCTGCGACGCGGTCGTCGACCGCGGCGGCATCGCCGCCCTCAACCGCGCCTGGGAGGGCCCGGACTCGCTGCCGACGCTCGCCGAGCTCGACGACCCGCTCAGCTGGCTCGCCCGCACCGAGCCCCTCGCGGCCTAAGGGGACAGTCCCCTTTAACGGGGTCAAGGGGCGGACGGTCCCCTCTGTGCGACCGATCACAGTTCTTTCGAACCCGCGTTCGATCTGTTACAAAGTAGACACCGTTTCTCCGCATTTTCACAAGGAATCGCGTCAGATACGGCACAAAGCTGTAACGCTCTCGCGGCTCAGGTTTACAAACATGTGTTCGAAGGGGATACCCTGTCTCTCGAACACAGAGCGAACAACTTCCAAGGGTCAGAGCCGAAGGGGCTGATTTACCGAGATGGCCACCACCACCACCAGCACCACCAGCACCACGACCAAGCCGAGCACTGCTCGCAAGCCGGCTGCTCGCAAGCCGGCTGCTCGCAAGAGCACCGGCACGCGGGCGACCACCCGCCGCACCGCCGCCAAGGCGCCGGCGAAGACGAAGGCGCGCAGCGCCCGCACGACCGCCAAGCGCGAGACGCGCGAGGCCGCCGCCGCGCAGACGCGCGCCGCCAAGGCGACCGCCGCCGAGGGCCGCACCGTCGTCGAGCGCGCCGCGCTCGTGTACGTCGGCGCGACGCTCGAGGCGCGTGACCGCGTCATCGGCGTGGCGACCGGCCTGGTCGACAAGTTCGGCACCCGCACGGCCGCCGAGCGCGAGGTCAACAAGGACCTGCGCCGCTTCGAGCGTCGCGGCACCACCGCCCGCAACCAGCTCGAGCGCGACGTCCGCAAGGCTCGCACCCGCCTCGAGCGCGCGGTGCGCACCCGCCGCCGCGACGCCGAGCGCCTGCTCCGCCGCAACCGCCGCGCCGTCGAGCGCGAGGTCGACGCCGCGGAGCGCCAGGCGACGCGACGCACTAACATCGTGAGTGACCGGATCGCGACCGTGTCGAACCGCGTGGAGGACGCCGCCCAGCTCAGCGTCGCCACCGGCTCGCGCATCGCGTCGGTCGCCAAGGAGCGCGTCACCGCGCTCGTGTAGCTCCCGATTTCCCCCGGCGCCGCGGAGGAGCGGCATCCCGGGTAAGCCTGCCGGCCTCATACTCCGCCGGCGGGATCCGTCGGCCTCATACCTCGCCGGCGGATGCAGCACCTCTCCTCCCTCAACCGTCGGTCCGCCCTTGTGGCGGGCCGTCGGTCTTTAAGGCGCGGTTCTCATGTCGGTCTCACCGCGCGCGCGTACGGTCGGCCGCATGCTCGCCCTGATCGCCACGCTCGCCGTCCTCACCGCCGGGCCGCACATCGACAACCCGTACTGGCCGATGAAGCCCGGCACGCGCTGGGTCTACCGTGAGACCAACCCGCACGGTCCCACGCAGCGGATCGTGGTGACGGTCACCGACCGGACCAAGCGGGTCGCGTCCGGTGTGCTCGCGCGCGTCGTCCACGACCAGGCGACAGAGCGCGGCCAAGTGGTCGAGGACACGTTCGACTACTACGCGCAGGACGCCAAGGGCAACGTCTGGTACCTCGGCGAGGACACGACCGAGTTCGAGAACGGCAAGCCGGTGTCCAAGGCGGGCTCCTGGGAGGCGGGCGTGGACGGCGCGCGCGCCGGCATCGTCATGCTCGCCCACCCGCGCGTCGGCCGCCGCTACCGCGAGGAGCACTATCCCGGCCACGCCCTGGACGGCGCGCAGGTCCTCAGCCGCAGCGAGCAGGCCGAGGTGCCGTTCGGCCACTTCAAGCACGTGCTCCTCACGAAGAACTTCAACCCGCTCGAGCCGAAGGCGCTCGAGTACAAGCTCTACGCGCGCGGCGTCGGTCCGGTGCTCGAGATCGGCGTGTCCGGCGACAGCGATCGCGCCGAGCTGACCCGCTACCGGCGCGGCACCGGGTAGCTGCCACAATTGGGTCCGTGCCCACCCGAGAGCAGATCACCGAGGCCCTGAAGGCCGTCATCGACCCTGAGCTGCGCAAGGACATCGTCGAGCTCGAGATGGTCCGCGCGATCGACATCAAGGACGCCGGTGTGGTCGACGTCACCGTCTCGCTGACGACTCCCGGCTGCCCGATCAAGAACCACTTCCAGACCGCGGTCGTCAAGTCGGTCTCCGGCGTCGCGGGCGTCACGCGCGTGAACGTCGGCTTCGACGTGCTGAACGATCAGGAGAAGGCCGGCCTGCAGCGCAAGCTCGGCCGCCCGGGCGGCCTGCCGGAGGGCGCGCTCGCCCAGGTCTCCAACGTGATCTGCATCGGTTCGGGCAAGGGCGGCGTCGGCAAGTCCTCGCTGACGGTCAACCTCGCCGCGGCACTGGTCGCCGACGGCAAGAAGGTCGGCGTGCTCGACGCGGACGTCTGGGGCTACTCGATCCCGCGCATGCTCGGTCTCGGCGGCCAGCGGCCGAAGGTCTCCGGCGAGCGCAAGATCCTGCCGCTCGAGGCGCGCGGCATCAAGGTCATGTCGATCGGCTTCTTCATCGCCGAGGACGAGGCCGTCGTCTGGCGCGGGCCGATGCTCCACAAGGCGCTCACGCAGTTCCTCGAGGACGTCGCGTGGGGTGAGCTCGACTTCCTGCTCATCGACCTGCCGCCGGGCACCGGCGACGTGTCGATGACGCTCGCCCAGCTCCTGCCGATGGCGAAGTTCGTGCTCGTCACGACGCCGCAGCCGGTGGCCCAGAAGGTGGCCCGCCGCGCCGCCGAGATGGCCCACAAGGTCGACCTCGAGATCGCGGGCGTGATCGAGAACATGTCCGGCTTCACGACGCCTTCCGGCGAGCGCTACGCGCTGTTCGGCGAGGGCGGCGGCCAGCTCCTGGCCGACGAGCTCGACGTGCCGCTGATCGGCAAGGTGCCGTTGACCATTCCGCTACGCGAGACCGCCGACGGCGGCGTGCCGCTGGTTGAGGTCAACCCGGACGATCCGGCCGCCCAGGCGGTCCGTCAGGCCGCGCGCGGGATCGTGGCGATGACGCCGGTCGAGCTGCCGATCATGCAGCCCGTCGGCCCGCCGCAGCCGGTCGGGCTGAGCCTGCCGATGGCGGGCTGACCCGCTGGTCTTCGACAGCCACTTCCACATCGTCGATCCGCGGTTCCCGCTGGTCGGGGGCTATCGACCCGCGCCGTTCACCGTCGCGGACTACCGCGCCGCGACCGCCGGGCTGGGCGTCAGCGGCGGCGCCGTGGTGGCGGGCTCGTTCCAGGGGTTCGACCAGACCTACCTGCTCGAGGCGCTGGAGCGGCTCGGGCCCGGCTTCGTCGGTGTGACGCAGCTGCCGCCGGCGGTGTCCGATGAGGAGATCCTCGCGCTCGACCGCGCCGGCGTGCGCGCCGTGCGCTTCAACCTGCGCCGCGGGGGAGCGCTGGACGTCGACCTCGCGCTGCGGGTGTACCAGCTGGCCGGCTGGCACACCGAGGTCTACGCGAGCGACCTGCCGGCGCACGAGGACCGCCTGCGCGCCCTGCCCCGCCTGTGCGTCGACCACCTCGGCATGAACCCCGAGGGGCTGGCCGCCGCCGTCCGGCTCGGCGCGATGGTGAAGGCGACGCCGCGCTTCGAAGGCGACCTGCACGCGGTCGATCCGGACCGGCTGCTGTTCGGCACCGACCTCCCGGGCACGCGCACGCCGCGCCGGTTCCGGCCCGCCGACCTCGAGCGCGTGCGCGAGGTCGCCCCTGCCGCGCTGGGCGAAAACGCACGGAGGTGGTATCGGCTGCCGGATTAAGTGTTTCGCCCTCCGGTTCCGGAAACCCCACCCGGAACCTGCGGGCGACGTTACGTGCGCGGGCGACGTTACGCTTGCCCAGATGGCGGCGGACGGTCGATCTGACCGGACAGTCTCGACGGGCGGACTGACCGTCGGCAAGTACGTGATGGACGTCGGCGCCCCCGAGGGGATGACGATCCAGCGCGTCCGCGTCCGCGGCACGCCGCCCCCTGAGCTCGCCGACGCGCTGGCCGCGGAGGAGCATCCTCTCGCCGCCGCCGAGGAGGCGATCGACGACGCCGGCGAGGTGGCGGCGAAGGTCGACGAGGCCGCGACGCTGTTCACGAAAGTCGCCAGGGGCGAGCTCGACGTCGCGACGATCGCCGGCGAGCTGGACCGCCTGCTGGCGCTGCTCGGCCGCCTCGACCGCGCCGGCCGGCATAAGGAGACGCTGCGGCTGGCGCGCGTGCTCGCCCGGCTGCTGGCGCTCACCACGCGCCTGGTCGCGCTCGTCGAGACGCTGCGCGTCGCCCTCCACGCCGCCCAGGCGCTCGCCGACTCCCGGGCTGTGGCCTGGGCGCTGCACGAGCTCGGCACGCTCGCGCTGGGCGCCGGGGACGCGCAGGCCGCGGAGCGCGACCTCGGCGAGGCACGGAGGCTGCGCGAGCAGACCGGCGACGAGGCCGGGCTCGCGGCGACCGAGCACAACCTGCGCTACGTCGGTCGCGCGAGCCCGCTCTCCTCGCGCGCGCTGCGCGTCGCGGGCGGGGCGGTCGCGCTCGCCGTCGTGCTGGCGCTCGTCGTGGTCGCGGTCACCGAGAACGACGGCGACGGCCCGGAACCGTCGCCGACGCCGACCACGACGCAGACCACCTCGCCGACCCCGGGCGACGAGACCGCGCCGCGGCCGACCCTCGCGGCGGACGAGCTGACCAATCAGCGCGCGCCCCTCCTGACCGGAACGGCGGGCACCGCCGACGGCGACAGCCAGGAGGTCGCGGTCCTGCTCTACGACGGCGCGAAGGTCGCCGGCGATCCGCTCCAGCAGCGCACCGCCACGCGCGGCGCCGACGGGCGCTTCGAGGTCCGCGCCGAGCCGGTCGCGTCGGGCACGTACACGGCTGAGGCCGCGCAGGACGACGACGCCGGCAACACCGGGCGCAGCGACCCTGTGACCTTCACGGTCGACCTCGAGCCGCCCGTGATCACGATCACCGCCCCGGAGAACGGCGCGTCGACCGACGAGTCGCCCGCGTTCAGCGGCACCGCGGGGCAGGCCGACGGCGACCAGCCGGTGGTCCGGCTGACCGTCCCGGCGGGCACCCAGTCGATCGACGTGCAGGCGGATGGGACCTGGTCGCTCGAGGTCGAGGTGCGCGGCGTGCGCGATCCGCAGACGGGCGAGTACACCGAGCAGACCGCGACCGCGGAGCAGAGCGACGAGGCCGGAAACGTGGGACGGTCCACGATCACCTTCACGCCGTCTCCGGGCGTGGACTGACGAGAGGAGCGATCATGAACGACGAGTACCCGGTCCAGTTGGCGGTCGACTACCCGGACCGCGACCTCAACCGCGTGAGCGTGGCGTTCCGGATCTTCGCGGTGATCCCGATCGCGATCGTGCTCGGGAGCATCGGCGGCTACAACGGGCAGTCGTGGGACCACGACCCCGAGCGGACGTCCACGGTCGTGATCGGCGGCATCGGGCTGCTGTTCCTGCCGCCGCTGCTGATGATCCTGTTCCGGCAGAAGTACCCGCGCTGGTGGTTCGACTGGAACCTCGAGCTGCTGCGATTTACCAACCGCGTCGGGATCTACGTGGCGCTGATGGACGACCGCTACCCGTCGACCGACGAGCAGCAGTCAGTACGGCTCGACACGCCCTACCCGGATGCCAAGAACGGGCTCAACCGGTGGCTGCCGCTCGTGAAGTGGCTGCTCGCGATCCCGCACTACATCGTGCTGGCGTTCCTGTACCTCGGCGCGCTGGTCGTCGTCATCCTCGCGTGGTTCGCGATCCTGTTCACCGGCCGCTACCCGCGCGGGATGTTCGACTACGTCGAGGGCGTGATCCGCTGGCACAACCGGGTCGTCGGCTACGCCTGGATCCTCGTGACCGACGACTACCCGCCGTTCCGGCTACGACCGTGACGTCACGCCGTGGCGGCGCAGGTAGTCGAGGTAGAACGGCCGCAGCAGGTCGCCCACCTCGCCCTTGCCGGCGTCGGCCACGTCGTCGACCTTCGCGCTCAGCTTGAACACGTCGGCCTCCGCCTCGTCGAACTCGCCGGCGGCGGCCTCGGCGGCCGGCAGGGCGCGCATCAGCTCCCAGAAGAACTTGACGTCGACATGGTGCTTCGCGCGCGACACGGCGAGGTCGTGCAGCTCCTGCGACGAGAGGCCATCGAGATCATCGGTCATCAAGCCTGACTGTACGCCACCGGCGCGCGCCGGGCCGATAGCGTTGCGACCACATGGCCCTCAAGTCAGGAGGGAAGCGATGTACGACTACGTGATCGTGGGCGCCGGGTCGGCGGGCTGCGTCCTGGCCAACCGCCTGAGCGAGGATCCCGACGTCAGCGTGCTCCTCGTGGAGGCCGGGCCGCCCGACACGGCCGACTTCATCCACATCCCCGCGGCCTTCAGCGCGCTGTTCCGCACCCAGCACGACTGGGACCACATGACCGGCTGGGAGCCGGGCGCCAACAACCGCCGCATCTACCTGCCTCGCGGGCGCATGCTCGGCGGCTCCTCGTCGCTTAACGCGATGATCTACGTGCGCGGCAACCCGCTCGACTACGACGCCTGGCGCGACGCCGGCTGCACGGGCTGGGGCTGGGACGACCTGCTGCCGTACTTCAAGCGCGCCGAGGACAACGAGCGCGGCGAGAGCGAGTTCCACGGCGCGGGCGGGCCGCTGCCGGTCAGCGAGCCGCGGGCCCGCAGCGTGATGTGCCAGGCCTTCCTCGAGGCCGCCGACGCGATGGGTCTGCCCGCCAACGACGACTTCAACGACGGCGAGCAGGACGGCTTCGGCTGGTACCAGGTCACCCAGCGCGACGGCCGCCGCGCCAGCACCGCCGTCGCCTACCTGCACCCGGCGGCCGGCCGGCCGAATCTGACGATCGAGACGTACGCGCACGTGCTCAAGGTCGCCTTCGACGGCACGCGCGCGGCCGGTGTGGTCGCCCAGCGGGCGGGCGAGCTGCTCGAGTGGCGTGCCGAGCGTGAGGTGATCGTCTGCGGCGGCGCCTACAACTCGCCCCAGCTGCTGATGCTGTCGGGCATCGGCAGGCCCGACGAGCTCGAGCTGCTGCAGATCCCCCTCGTCGCCGAGTCGCGCGAGGTCGGCATGAACCTGCAGGACCACCCGACCGCGGGCGTGACCTTCTTCACGCAGGACGAGTGCTCACTCAAGGACGCGCTCAACGAGGCGAACCTCGCCCAGTGGATGCAGGGCCAGGGCCCGCTGACCTCCAACATCGGCGAGAACGGTGGCTTCGTGCGCACGCGCGAAGGGCTCCCGGCGCCGGACGTTCAGTTCCACATGGTGCCGGTCGTGTTCGAGCAGGAGGGCCTGCTCGGGCCGCCCGCGCACGGCTTCACGCTGTCGGCCTGCGTGCTCAAGCCGCAGTCGCGCGGGATGGTCGCGGTCACGACGCCGGACCCGACGGCCAAGCCGTTCATCGTGCACGGCTACTACGGCAACGCGGAGGACGTGCGCTCCGGCGTCGCGGGGCTGCGGATGGTCATGGACTTCGTTCGCCAGGCGCCGCTCTCGCGCTACGCGGAGACGCCGAACGTGGCGCCCGCGTCCGACGACGATGCCGAGCTCGAGCGCCACATGCGCCAGACCTGCCAGACGATCTATCACCCGGTCGGCACGTGCCGCATGGGCGTCGAGGAGCACGCGGTGCTCGACCCGGAGCTGCGCGTGCGCGGCGTCGAGGGCCTGCGGGTGGTCGACGCGTCGGTGATGCCGAGCGTGCCGCGCGGGAACACGAACGCGCCGGTGATCGCGATCGCCGAGCGCGCGTCGGACCTGATCCGCGGGCGCGCGCCGCTGGCGGCGGCCCGCGCCGTCTCTGCCGCCTAAGGGGGTCGAAATGGGGATTTCCCTGATGTGCAGGGGACGCCCCCTGCCGGATCATCGCGGCTACCCCACCCCTCCCCAAGGACCCACCATGCTCGCCATCCTCGCGCTCGCCGCCGCCGGCACGCTGACTCCCCCGGTCAGCCTCTGGATCGCGGATCAGCGCCGCCGCACCGCGGCCAAGTAGCCTTGACGTAGCTACGTTCCATAGTCTACGCTAGCTATGGACCGTAGTTATCGTCAAGGAGTCACATGACCCGCACCCAGCGCTGGACGCTCGCCGTGGTCTGCGCGGCCACGGCCATGCTCATGCTCGACATCGCGGTGGTGAACACCGCCCTGTCGGCGATCGCCGCCGACCTCGACACCGGCCTCTCGGGGCTGCAGTGGATCGTCGACGCCTACACCCTTCCGCTCGCCGCCACGGTCATCACCGCGGGCGCGCTCGCCGACCGCTTCGGCCGCCGCCGGCTCTTCACGATCGGCCTCGCGATCTTCACCGCGACGTCGCTGCTGTGCGCGGCGGCGCCGTCGATCACGATGCTCAACGGCGCGCGCGCCGCGCAGGGCGTCGGCGCCGCGATCATGTTCGCGGTCTCGCTCGCCGTCCTCTCCAACGCGTTCCCGCGCATCGAAGAGCGCATGAAGGCGCTCGCCGCCTACGGCGCGACGATGGGCGGCTCGTTCGCCGTCGGCCCGCTGGTCGGCGGCGCGCTGACCTCGGGCCTCGACTGGCGCTGGATCTTCCTGATCAACTTGCCGCTCGGGCTGCTGTGCCTGTGGATCGTCCGCCGGTTCGTCGCCGAGTCGAAGGACCCGCGCGCGCCGCGCGTGGACGTGCCCGGCCTCGCCACGCTCACCGGCGGCCTCTTCCTGCTCGTCTACGGCCTGCTGCGCGGCAACGACGAGGGCTGGTCGAGCGCGCCGATCGTCGCCTCGCTCGTCGCCGCCGCCGCGCTGCTGTGCGCGTTCGTGGCCGTCGAGGCGCGCGTCGCGCACCCGATGCTGCCGCTGCGCTTCTTCCGCAACCCGTCCTTCACGGGTGCGCAGGTGGCGGCGTTCGGGATCTCCGCGTCGCTGTTCGCGATGTGGTTCTACATGACGCTGTACCTGCAGCAGATCCTCGGGCTGTCGGCGATCGAGGCCGGCCTCGTGTACGTGCCCGGGACGCTGCTGAACTTCCTCGTGGCCGGCTCGATGGCGTCGGTCGGGCAGAAGGTCTCCGGGCGCGTGTTGATCGCGGCCGGCCTCGCGCTCGTCGGCGCCGGCCAGGCGCTCCTCACGCTGCTGGGCGTGGATTCGTCGTGGTGGCTGTTCCTGCCGGGCCTGCTCGTCGCGATGGTCGGCACCGGGATCCTGAACCCGACGATCAGCCACGTCGCGCTGAGCTCGGCGCCGCCCGAGCAGAGCGGTCTCGCCGCGGGCGTCAACGACGTGTTCCGCCAGGCCGGAATCGCCGTCGGCGTCGCCGCGCTGGGCGCGCTCGTCCCTGCCGGGGCCGCCCTCGGCGACGGCACGCCGCAGGCCTACGTCGACGGCTTCCAGGACGCCCTGTGGGTGGGCGCGGTTGTGGCTGTCGCTGCTGCGGCCGCCACGGCGCTGCTCATCCGCGGGCGCCGCGACGCCGAGCTGTCCGCCGAGGTCGCCCTCGAGTCGGCCTGATCACTTCCCGGCGTAGTAGTCCGCGTTGAGCTTGGTGTAGTTCGCCCACTCCTCGGGGAGCTGGTCCTCGGCGAAACAGGCGTCGACCGGGCAGGCCTCGACGCAGGCGTCGCAATCGATGCACTCCTCGGGGTCGATGTACAGCATCTCGACGGCGTCGTAGTCGGGCTCGTCGGGCGTCGGGTGGATGCAGTCGACGGGGCAGACCTCAACGCAGGAGTTGTCCTTGGTGCCAATGCAGGGTTCCGCGATCACGTACGCCATTGAGCGGATTGTATGACTCGGCGGCCGAGGAGGTACGGCCACCGAGTGTATAACGGGTGCCATGGGTTTCGACGCGGTCATCGAGCGGTTCGCCGCCGAGCCCGGCGTCGAGCAGGGCACCGGCTGGCGCTCGCCCGGCCTGCGGATCAACGGCAAGATCTTCGCGATGTGCGTCGACGGCGAGCTGGTCGTCAAGCTGCCCGCCGACCGCTGTCGGGAGCTCGTGGCGGCCGGTGGCCGGCCGTTCCGGTCTGGCGGGCGCGATCTGCGCGAGTGGGTGGTGGTCGCCGACGGCGACTGGGTCGCGCTCGCCGAGGAGGCGCGCGCCTTCGTCGGCGCCTAGGCCTAGATGTAGGACCCAGCCAGGTTGTTCAGTTCGGTGAGGCGGGCGATCGGGGTCTTGTGGCTGAGGGCGCCGTGTGGGCGGCGATGGTTGTAGGTCCATAGCCAGCCGTCAAGGGCTGTGGTGCGTTCGTGGCTGGTGCTGTAGATCGCGCCGTAGGCCCAGCCGGCGAGCAGGGTGCGGATGAAGCGTTCCGCCTTTCCGTTGGTGCGCGGCCGGTAGGGCCGCGTGCGGAGGTGTCGGATGCCCAGCGCGCGGCACGCGAACGCGTGGATCGTTGAGCGGTAACACGCGCCGTTGTCGGACATCACGGCGTTGACGGTGATGCCATGACTGGCGTAGAAGGCGACGGCGCGCCTGAGAAACGCGACCGCGGTGGTGGCTTTCTCGTCGCTGAGGACCTCGACGTAGGCCAGGCGGGTTGCGTCGTCGACACAAACGTGGACGAACTCCCAGCCCTTCTTGCCTTGGTCGCGTCGATCGCGGCGACTGCCGGTGACGCGATGTCCGGGCCGGATGATGCGACCGAGTTTCTTGACGTCGACGTGCAGCAGCTCGCCGGCGTGGCGTCGCTCGTAGCGGTTCGGTGGCTCGGGCGGCTCGAGCCGGCTGAGCTTGCCCAAGCCGACGCGCAACAGGACGGCCGAGACCGTCGAGAGCGCCATTCCTAGACAGAACGCGATCTCGGCGCCGGTCATCCGCAGCTTGCGCAACACGACGACGACCTCGACGAGCGCGTCCGGCGTGCGATGCGGGATCGATATCGGCGCCGAGGATCGGTCCAACAGCCCCGCCCGACCGTCCCGGCGGTAGCGCTTGATCCACTTCGAGCAGGTCCGCTCGCTCACGCCGGCCGCCTCGGCGGCCTGCGTTCGCGACCACCCGTGCTCAAGCACCCGCAAGACCATCACCTCGCGGCCCTTCGGACCGAGCGGAGCGTTAGCGTGAACCTTCATCCGGTGTCCTCCCTTGGGACTGGTGGCTTCAGCACCGACCAGCCTCCAGGGGACACCGGATGTCCTTTACCTCACCGGCGGAACAACGTGGTCAGGAACTACACCTAGAGCTCGGGGATGCGCGCGGGGCGGCCGAGGGCGGCCTCCATCTGCGCGGCGACCTGCAGCAGCGTGTCCTCGCCGAGCGGCTTGGCGACCAGCTGGGCCGCGGTCGGCAGGCCGTCGTCGCCGAACCCGAGCGGGATGCTGATAGCGGGCTGCCCGGTCACGTTGAACAGCGACGTGAACGGGGTGAAGCGGCCGGAGCGGGCGAGGTCGGCGAGCGGGTCCTCGCCGAGTCCGTTGCACTCGCCGATCGGGAGCGGGCGCTCGGCCAGCGCGGGCGTGAGCAGCAGGTCGTACTCGGCGAAGAACGCCACGACGCCGCGCGCGACGGCCTGCAGCTGCGCGGCCGCGCCCAGGTAGCCGACCGACGTCAGCCGCTGCGAGAGGTCGAACACCGCGCGCGAGAGCGGCTCGATCTCGTCCTCCTCCGGCGGCCGCCCCGCCAGCAATTCGCCGTATGCGATGCCGAGGCTCACGGCCGGCCCGAAGGCCTGTATGAACAGCGAGAACACGTCGCCGCCGGGCAGCGACGGCGACGCGTGCTCGACCTCGTGGCCGAGCGACGCCAGCAGCTCCCCCGCCACGTGCATGCCGTGCACGCACTCGGGGTCGACGTCGATGCCCAGCGGGTTGTCGGCCGTCATCGCCACGCGCAGGCGCCCCGGGTCGCGCCGGACCGCGGTGGCGTACGGCTCGGTGGGTCGCGGCGCCCAGGTCGCGTCGCCGACCTCGTAGCCCGCCAGCACGTCGAGCATCTGCGCGGACTCGGCGACCGTGCGCGTGAGGATCCCGTCGCAGGACAGGAACGAGTCGCCGAGATCGGGCCCGCGCGAGACGCGGCCGCGGCTCGTCTTCAGCCCCACCAGCCCGCAGCACGCGGCCGGGATGCGGATCGAGCCGCCGCCGTCGTTGCCGTGTGCCACCGGCAGCATGCCCGCGGCGACCGCGGCGGCGGACCCGCCCGAGGAGCCGCCGGGCGTGCGGTCGAGGTCCCACGGGTTGTGCGTGACGCCGGTGTGGCGGGGCTCGGTGGTCGGCAGGATCCCGAACTCCGGCATGTTCGTCGTCCCGATGACGACGAAGCCGGCGTCGCGCAGCCGCCGCACTATGTAGGCGCTGTGGCCGGGCCGGTGGCCCGAGAGGAACTTCGACGCGAAGTTCATGCACAGGCCCGCGACCGGCACGTTGGACTTGATCGCGATCGGCACGCCCGCGAACGGGCGCTCATCGCCCGGCTCGATCTTGTCGGCCGCCTCGAGCGCGCGCTCGGAATCGACCTCCACGAAGGCGTTGATGCGGTCGTCGAGGTCCTCGATCCGGCGCAGGGCGGCGCCAACGACCTCTCGGGCCGAGATCTCCCCGCCGCGGACCAGTGCGGCGAGCTCTGGGACCGGCTTGAGCATCAGGTCGGCAGCGCTCATGCGGCGGCGGCAGCCTACGGGAATTGGAACGGTCACGCTGCCATTGCCTCGCGAATAACCGGTTGAGGACGTATCATCCGGTTATGCACCGCGACCTGCCCGACGGGGCACCCGTTTCCGGCGTTCCGTACTGGTACTGGCTTGGCGGCCGTCCCGCGACGGATTTCGTCAACACGCGCCGGGAGCGCTGGCGCCGCGACGTTGAATGCCTGCTGTCAGTGGACGAGGTCGTGGCGTGGCTCGTGCGGGCCGGGCTGCTCGCGCATTGGATGCGCGCGCCCGCGTCGATCCTCGGCGAGGCGCGCGGGCTGCGCGAGGCGATCGACGCCGGCGTGCGCGCGGCGGTGAGCGGCACGGCGCCCGATCCCGCGGCGGTCGCGCTGGTCGACGACTGGCTCGCCCTCGCCGGCTCGCGACCCGCGCTCGTCACCGGCCTCGACGGCCACCCGGTGCTGACCGAGCGCGTGCGCGCCGACTCTCCACGCCGGGCGCTCGGCATGGTCGCGTACGACGCCGCGCGCATGCTCGGGATCCCGTCCGAGCGCGCCCGCGTCCGCATCTGCGGATCGGACACGTGCTCGGCGCGCTTCTACGACCGCTCGCCCGCCGGCGCCCGCCGCTGGTGCTCGATGGCTCGGTGCGGGAATCAGGCGAAAGCCCGACGGTTTAGGGAGAGACATGAATAGGGAGTTTCGTCCTCCAGTCACCGGAAACCCCACCCGGCGACCTGCGGACGACGTTACGTCGTCCGGACTTGAGGGCGTTGTCGCGTTCGACACCGAGATCGCCGAGCCGGACCGCGAGGGCGGCGCGCTGCGCTACCGCGGGATCGACATCGAGGAGCTCGTCGGCCAGGTGCCGTTCGAGCACGTCTGGGGCCTGCTCGTGGACGGCCGGTTCGAGCCGGGTCTGCCGCCCGCCGAGCCGCACCCGCTCGCCGTCCGCTCCGCCGACCCGCGCGTCGACGTCCAGGCCGCGCTCGCCATGCTGGCGCCGGAGTGGGGCCTCAAGCCGCTGATCGACATCAGCGACGAGCAGGCGCGCGACGACCTCGCCCGCGCGTCGGTGATGGCGCTGTCGTTCGTCGCCCAGTCCGCCCGCGGCGTCGGCCGCCCGCCGGTGCCCCAGCGCGAGGTCGACCGCGCGGCGTCGATCCCCGAGCGCTTCCTGATCCGCTGGCGCGGCGAGGCCGACCCCGACCACGTGAAGGCGATCGATGCCTACTGGATCTCGGCCGCCGAGCACGGGATGAACGCGTCGACGTTCACCGCACGCGTCGTCGCCTCGACCGGCGCCGACGTCGCCGCCGCGCTGTCGGCCGCCGTCGGCGCGCTCTCCGGCCCGCTGCACGGCGGCGCGCCCGCGCGCGTGCTGAAGATGCTCGACGACGTCGAGCGCACGGGCGACGCCGACCGCTACGTCCGCGACGTGCTCGACCGCGGCGAGCGGCTGATGGGCTTCGGCCACCGCGTCTACCGCGCCGAGGACCCGCGCGCGAGCGTGCTGCGGCGGACGGCCAAGGCGATCGGCTCGCCGCGCGCCGAGGTCGCCGAGACGCTCGAGGCCGCCGCGCTCGCCGAGCTCAGGGCGCGCAAGCCCGACCGCGTGCTCGCCACCAACGTCGAGTTCTGGTCGGCGGTCGTGCTCGACCACGCGCAGGTCCCGCCCGAGCTGTTCACCCCGATGTTCAGCTGCGCCCGCACGGCCGGCTGGGCCGCCCACATCCTCGAGCAGAAGCGCGAGGGGCGGCTTATCCGCCCGTCGGCGCACTACGTCGGCGAGCCGGCGCGCGCGCTCTCCTTGGTCTAGCGAGACCGGCTGACGATCCGCTCGATCGCGGCGAGATCGCCGCCCTGGCGCCATCCGGGGCTGCGCAGCGCCGCGCGGGCGGCCCGTGCGGTCGCGGGGGTCTCGGAGAGCCGCCAGTCGGTCTCCTTGGCGAACTCGAACCACACGAGCGCGTCGATGCCGTCGGCGCGCGCGTGGTTCATCGTGCTGGTGACCCAGGCGGCCTTGCGGGCGTCCGGGGCGCAGCCGGTCTCGGCGATCATCACGGGCGCGCCGGGAGCGAGCCGCCGGACCGCGCCGATCGTGGGCGTGAAGATGTCGGCGTAGCTCTGCCAGCCCCAGGCGCGGGTGGCGCCCCAGTTGTAGCCGTCGACCGCGACCCAGTCGACCGCGTCCGTCCCAGGGAAGACTTGCGGGAGCGGGGTGGCGCCGTCGTAGGCGGCGATCGGGTTCCAGACCCAGACGGCGTTCGCGGCGCCCGCGCGGCGGAAGCGTTCGCGAACGTGCCGCCAGGCGGCGACGTAGTCGCCGGCGTCGTTGCCGTTGACGCCCGTCGACCACGGGAGCCAGTCACCGTTCATCTCGGCCGCGAAGCGCAGCATCACCGGCCGGTCGTAGTCGGCGACCTGCGCGGCCCAGCGGTCGATCAGCGCGTCGTGGTCGCCGGCGACGATCCAGTCGAGCGCGTAGGTGGGCTGCTCTGCGCCGCCGCGCGCCGAGTCCCACGGTTCCCACGAGATGAGCAGCACCGCTCCGCGTGCGTTGACGCGGTCCGCCAGCGCGCGCGGGAAGTCGGGCGTGTGCGCCCAGTCGGCGAAGGTCCCGACGATCGCCGCCCGCGCGCCGATCGCCGCCTCGGCGTCATCGAGGGCGCCGAGCGACGGCACGTTCAAGCCGAACAGCGGTCCCGAGCGCGGGGTCGTCTCCGCCTCCGTCGTCACGCCGGCGAGCATCGCGATCGCCAGTGCGGTCGTGACGAGGATCTTGAGCATCCGATCCGCATCGGGTCACGTCGGTTCTGGCGGTGAGCGATCCGGCCGCAGGCTCCGACGATCGTCCAGCTACTTCCAGCGGCGGGCGGCGCCGAAGATGTGCTGGGCGTAGCCGCGCAGGGAGGCCGATGAGGTGACCACCTGGTAGGCGAACAGGTACCCGAAGAACCCGCGCCGGTCATGCTCCAGGATCATGTCCAGCCGCCCGAACACGTTGCGATCCTGCCAGCGCCGCAGCAGGCCGAAGATGCCCAGCGTGAGGGGAATCACGAGCATCGACCACCACGAGAACAGCAGCGGGTGGCCGAAGAAGAAGAGGATCACCCCGGGCACCCAGAAGAAGATGTAGCCCACATCGAGCAGCGGGACGAGGTAGTCGATCCCCGCGACGACCTTGGCCAGGACGCGCGGCTGCCGGAACGGCGGGTTGATCTGGATGCCCTCGAACATTCCGCGCGCCCAGCGCGACCGCTGGCGCATGAAGTGACGCAGCCGCTCGGGCACGATGGTCTCGGCCAGCGCCACGGGCTCGTACTGCACCAGGCCCCGCGAGCCCATCAGGGTCCACGTGAGGACGATGTCCTCGCCGATCGCATCCGGCCAGCCGCCGACGGCGCGGATGTCGTCGGTCCAGTAGGCCGAGAACGCTCCCTGCGCGACGAGCGCGCTGTTGTAGGACGCCTGGGTGCGCTTGACGCCGTTGATGCCGAGCCGGTAGTCCCAGCCCTGCATCCTGGTGAGGAAGTTGTGCTGAGCGTTCTCGGCGATCAGGGCCCCGGCGCACGCACAGACGTGCTGGTCCTGCGGCCGGCTCATGAGGCGCCCGACGAGGTAGCTCAGCGCTTCGCGGTTCAGCAGCGTGTCGGCGTCGAGCGTCACCACGACCGGCGTCGTCACACCGGTGAGCGCCGTGTTGAGCGCGTTGTGCTTGCCGGCCACGGGTTCGAAGCTGCGCCGGTAGTCGAGCTCGTACCGTCGGGCGGCGGCTTCGCCAAGCTCGGCCGTCCGGTCGGTCGAGTTGTTGTCCGCCAGCACGACCTCGATCGGACCTTCATACGTCGAGGCGGCGATGCGCTCGATCGTCCGCTCGATCCCCCGCTCCTCGTTGTAGGCCGCCACGACCACGGTGATCGCCGGCCATTCGCCGTCCAGCGGCGGCGGGTGGTACCGGGTGAGGAGCAGCGTGAAGCAGAGGAACCCGATCAACAGGCACGGGATATACGCGAGCAGGACCGGGATCGCCCACGCCATCACCGGTCCGATCTCCGCTTCGAGATCCGACCGCCACGGCTGCGAGACCCAGACGGCGAACACGAGATACGCGATCGTCAACGAGACCGCGAGCGTGAACCGCAGCGTGGGTCGCAGCCCGAACGCCGGCCGCGACCGTGCGGTGAACCCGCCCAACTGGGTCGGATGTGCCTCGACCCCGCTCACGCCTCCATCGTCCTGGCCGGGAGGGGCATCGGTCATCACCCGCCACGGGTGATCGACTTGACATGTAACCATATAGTTACGTATCATCGCGGTGTGGATGCAGTGTTCAAGGCTCTCGCCGACCCGACGCGCCGCAGCCTGCTCGACGAGCTGTTCAAGCAGGACGGCCAGACGCTCAGCGCGCTCGAGCAGCGCCATCCGATGACCCGCATCGGCGTCATGAAGCACCTCCGCGTGCTCGAGGAGGCGGGTCTGGTGAAGACCACACGACGCGGGCGCGAGAAGCTCCACTTCCTGAACCCGGTCCCGATCCGGCTCGTCCACGACCGGTGGGTGAGCAAGTACGCCGAGCCCTGGGCGGCGACGCTCACGGGTCTCAAGCGACACCTCGAGGAGGAAACGATGGAAGCCGTCGACGTCCCACACCGCGTG
>DATDKF010000090.1:0-2725 GCA_036520135.1 Solirubrobacteraceae bacterium | reverse complement strand
CAACATGCTGAAGCCGGCCCTGGCGCGCGGCGATCTGAGGATGATCGGCGCGACGACGCTCGACGAATACCGGCGGAACATCGAAAAGGACGCCGCGCTCGAGCGGCGCTTCCAGCCGGTCCTGATCGACGAGCCGTCGGTTGAGGAGACGATCGAGATCCTGAACGGCCTCAGGGACCGCTACGAGGCCTACCACCGCGTTCGCATCAGCCCCGAGGCGATCGTGGCGGCCGCTGAGCTGTCGGACCGCTACATCACCGACCGCTACCTCCCCGACAAGGCGATCGACCTGATCGACCAGGCGGCCGCGCGGGTGCGGCTGCGCTCCAAGACGAAGCCGGCGGACCGGCGCGCGCTCGAGGACGACCTGGCCCGCAACGAACGCGAGCGCGACCAGGCGATCGCGGCCGAGGACTACGAGCGCGCAAACGAGCTGAAGCCGCGCATCGACGAGCTGCGCGAGGACATCGAGGCGGCTCGCTCGGGCGGCCGGGGGCGCGCCGCGGAGGTGCTCGCCGACGATGTCGCGGAGGTCGTGTCACGCCGCACCGGCATCCCGGTCGCGCAGCTGACGCAGGAGGAACGCGCGCGGCTGCTCGGCCTGGAGGCGCAGCTGCACGAGCGCGTGGTCGGGCAGGACGAGGCGGTCGACGCGGTCGCGCGCGCCGTCCGGCGCGGGCGGGCGGGGCTGGGCGACCCGAACCGGCCGGTCGGCTCGTTCCTCTTCCTGGGGCCGACCGGCGTCGGCAAGACCGAGCTGGCGCGGGCGCTCGCCGAGACGCTATTCGGAGACGAGCAGGCGATGGTCAGGCTCGACATGAGCGAGTTCCAGGAGCGCCACACCGTGTCGCGCCTGGTGGGAGCTCCGCCGGGCTACGTCGGCTACGAGGAGGCGGGCCAGCTCACGGAGACCGTGCGCCGGCGCCCGTACTCGGTGCTGCTGCTGGACGAGATCGAGAAGGCGCATCCCGACGTCTTCAACCTGCTGCTCCAGCTGCTCGAGGACGGTCGCCTGACGGACGGCCAGGGACGGACGGTCGACTTCAGGCACACCGTCGTGATCATGACCTCGAACCTTGGCGCCGACCGGATCCAGGCACACGCGCGCCGCGACGAGTCGTTCGAGGAGTTGAAGGACGACCTGATGGAGCTGCTCCGCCAGAGCTTCCGGCCGGAGCTGCTCAACCGGATCGACGAGATCATCGTGTTCCGCGCCCTCGACCGCGAGCAGCTGAAGCAGATCACGCGTCTGCTGCTCGCGAAGGTGGAGCGGCGCATGCACGCGCAGGGTGTTGAGCTCGAGGTCTCGGACGAGGCGGTCGAGTTCCTCGCGAACGCGGGCTTCGACCCGCAGTACGGGGCGCGGCCGCTCAGGCGCGCGATCCAGCGCCTGCTCGAGGACGAGCTCTCGGAGCGGCTCCTGGCCGGCGACATCGACCCGGGGCAGGGTGTGCGCGTCGAGCTGCGAGACGGGCGGCTGCACGTGGGGGCGTCCGGTCCCCGAGCGACCAGCCATGCCGAAGCCGCCGGAACCGTGACGTAGGCCAGGGGTGGTGCTCTCGTAGGCAAGGAAACCGTCACGCTGGCCCGCACCCAGGTCCCGCTCGACAAGGACGAGCTGGTGCTGGGCCTGCTGGCCGCTCCAGGGCTGCCCACCGAGATCGCGGAGGAGCTAGCGGCCGAGCTGCCGCCCCTGCTCGCGGAGCGCGTCACCGACGCGGTCTCGTGGCGCGTCCCCGTCCTCACGGAGCCCGAGGCAAGTCACTTGACGAGCGGCGTGGACGCGATCGACCTGGGTCGCGAGCGCATGCTGCGTCACGGGTGGGATCTCGCCGTCTGCGTGACCGACGCCCCGCTGCGCATAGGGAGGCGGCCGATCGTGGCCGATGCGAGCGCCACGCACGGGGTTGCGCTGATCTCGCTGCCGGCGCTCGGGGCGATGCAGACGCGCCGGCGAGCTCGCGACGCGGTGATCCGGCTGGTCGACGGCTTGGTCGGCGAGAGCCTCGAGACAGGACACGGCGTGGCGGGACGACGCGTCCGCGTCGGGCGGCGGCTGGCCGAGCTCGCGGCACCGATCCGCGCGGTCGAGGCGCCGGATGTCGACGACGTGGACCTGCGCTTCGTCGCCGCGGTCGCGCGCGGGAACCTTCGGCTACTGACCGGCATGATCCGCGCCAACCGGCCCTGGCGCCTGATCGTGCGCCTCTCGCGCGCGCTCGCGGCCGCTGCCGCGGCGGTGGCGCTGGCGCTCGTGACCTCAGACCTCTGGAAGCTCTCGGACGCGCTCGACTGGATTCGCCTACTCGCGCTCATGGTGCTGTCGGTCGGGGCGACGGTGCTCTGGCTGATCGTGTCGCACCGCCTGTGGGAGCGGCCGCGGGGGCGGGCCAGCCGCGAGCAGACCGTGCTCTTCAACGTCGCAACGACACTCACGCTGCTGCTGGGCGCCGCGTTCCTCTACGCGGCGCTGTTCGCGATGACGCTCTTGGGGGCGGCGCTGGTCATCGACAGCGGCGTCATGGCGCAGGCGCTCGGGCATGACGCGGGCATCGGCGACTACGCGGCCCTCGCCTGGATGGCGAGCTCGCTCGGCACGATCGCCGGCGGCCTGGGCGCCGGCCTCGAGAGCGACGAGGCCGTGCGCGAGGCCGCGTACGGCTACCGGGCGGAGCGCACGAGCGAGCGCGAGAGTCGGGTGCCGGCGCGCGCCTGAGCGCGTCTC
>DATDKF010000089.1:0-2131 GCA_036520135.1 Solirubrobacteraceae bacterium | reverse complement strand
CACGCCCATGAACCCCGGATCGCGCCCGAGCGGGCGGATTGCGAGGGGCGACGGGTCGCCGCCGCCCCTCGCGCCCGCCGTCAGTGGCCCAGCTCGAACAGGTGCCGCGCCGCGACCGCGGTGCCGGCGAAGTCCGAGAAGACCCCGTCGATCCCGAGGTCGAAGAACTGCAGGTACTCGTCGGTCTCGTTCTTGTAGTCCGACGCGAGGTAGCGGTTCTCGTTGCGGAACGTCCAGGTGTGGATGAGCAGGCCGTGCCGGTGTGCGCGGGCGATGAGGTCCGTCGGCGGCAGCAGCACGCGGTCTGCCTCGTCGACGTTGCCGTCGCCGTTCGCGTCGGCCACGCTGCCGTCCGGGTTGAGCTTGATCGCCTTCGAGCTGACGATGTAGCGCTTCCACGGCCCGATGCCGTCGGCGTAGGTCGAGATCTCCTGCAGGCCGGCGTCGGTGGCGAAGAAGCCGAACGTGTCCGTGCGCCCCGACACGGTCCAGTCGTACGGCCGGTCGAATGGCGCGGTGTAGTCGAGCGTGCCGTCCGGGTTCACGTCGTTGGCGTCGACCAGCTGCACCAGCCGCACCGGCGTCATCGTGTTGAGCTTCTTCAGGTTGGACTGCTCGAACGACTGGATGAACACCGGCGAGCGCTTGTGGTCGAGCCCGTGGCGTTCGAGCGCGCGGACGAGCTTGGCCTCGAGCGGCAGTCCGAGCCGCTCGTGGTAGGTCGGGTGCTTGGTCTCCGGATAGACGCCGATCTGCCGGTGCAACTTCTTCGACATGCGATCGCGCAGGTCGAGCACCTCTTCGAAGGTCGGGATCTCGAACTTGCCGTTGAAGCGCTGCGGGCGATCGGCGAACGGCTGGACGGCGCGGAGTGTCTTGAGCTCCTTGAGCGTGAAGTCCGAGACGAACCAGCCGTGGTCCGTCGCCCCGTCGACGACGGCATCCCGCTCGCGCGACGCGAACTCAGGGTGCTGCGCGACGTCGGTCGTCGCGGCGATGTTCGGCTCGTGGCGCGCCACAAGGACGCCGTCCTTCGTCGACACGAGGTCCGGCTCGATGTAGTCGGCACCCATTTCGATGGCCAGCTTGTAGCCGGGCAGCGTGTGGTCGGGCAGCAGGCCGGCGTAGCCGCGGTGGCCGATGACGAGCGGGCGCTTCTCGTGGCGCTGGTCGTGCGCGACGGCCGCGGGTGGGCCGACGGCAGCGACGATGGCCAGGGCCGTCAACAACCGGATCAAGCGCATGGGTCCCTCCCCCTTGCTGGTTGGTCTAGCCGAGCCTAGTCGAGTACGAGCAGCTCAAACGTGATCCGGGCGTGTTCGATCGTGGCGACGCCCATCGTGTGACGGGGCGAGCGCCGCCGCTCGGTCGGCGAGCCGGGGTTGAAGATCGCGAAGCCGCCCTGCTCCTCGTGCAGCGGGATGTGCGAATGGCCGAACACCGCGGCGGCGGCGCCGGGGAAGCGGCGCCGCAGGCGGGCGAGCCGGCCGACCGCGGGGCCGGCGTCGTGGATCATCGCGATCCGCACGCCACCCGCCTCGACGATCCGCGTGCGCGGGAGCCGCGCCTGCAGCGGCGCCGAGTCGACGTTGCCGCGCACCGCGCACACCGGCGGCCCCAGCGCCTCGAGCTCCTCGAGCACCGACGCCTCGATGAAGTCGCCGGCGTGCAGCACCAGGTCGGCCGCGCGCAGCTGCTCCACGCACGCGGCCGGGAGCGCGCGGCCGCCGCGCGGGAGATGCGTATCACTGATGATCGCGAGCCGCACGCTCGATCAGGTCGGCCGCCGTGACCGTCCCCGGGCGCGCGGCGAGCCGCTCCGACACCGCCGCCAGGCGCGCGCGCAGCGGCGCGTCGGCGAGCAGGCGCTCGATCGCGCCGGTCAGCTCCTCCGGCGCGTGCGTGTAGGTGCCGAGGCGGACCCCGAACCCGGTCTCGTGGATGCGCTGCGCGTTGTCGTACTGGTCCCAGAAGAGCGGCAGCACGATCATCGGCTTGCCGAAGCGCAGCGCCTCGGTGACCGTGTTGTTGCCGCCGTGCGTGATCACGAGGTCGACGTGCGGCAGGATCGAGACCTGCGGCAGGAACTCGGCGCCGGTCATGTTGGCGGCGAGCTCGAGCTGGTCGTGCT
>DATDKF010000088.1:0-3095 GCA_036520135.1 Solirubrobacteraceae bacterium | reverse complement strand
TGGAGATCGCGGGAAAGCTCTTGCGGGACTGGGAGTAGGCATGCGCGTCACCCGGTCCCGCGAGCTGGTCGCCGAGGGCTACAGGCCCTCGGCGGTGGCGCGCGTCGCGCAGATCAGCCGCCAGGCGATCTACCGCGTCCCCAAGCCCAGACGGCCGCCCGCCGCGCCGGCACGGCCGCCGGCGGACGAGGTCGAGGCCGCGATCGTCGCCGAGGCCGAGGCCAACCCGACCGATGGCTACCGCCTGGTCACGGCGTGGGTGCGGCGGCGGCTGGGCCGCGCGGTCAACCGCAAGCGCGTGCTGCGCGTGATGCGCGAGCGGCGGCTGGTCCAGCGCCGGCGCCCGTCCGGGCGTCGGCGCCGGCCGGGGTTCTTCCGCGTCGAGCGCCCGGATCAGCTCTGGCATCTGGACATGACCAGTGTCTGGGTCGCCGAGCACGGCTGGGTCTACCTGATGGCCGCGATCGACTGCTGCACGCGCGAGATCGTCGCCTGGCACTTGGAGACCCGCTGCCGCGCCCGCGAGGCGATCGCGCTGATCGAGCGCGCCGCGACCGGGCGCGCCATCGCGCCCGGGACACTCACGCTCGGCACCGACAACGGCTCGGCGTTCACCGCCCGGGCGTTCAAGGCCATCCTGATCGGCCTCGGGATCACGCACCGCCGCGGCGGCTACCGCGACCCGGAGAGCCAGGCGTTCATCGAGTCCTGGTTCGGCAAGCTCAAGGAACGCTGCGTCTGGCGCCACGAGTTCGAGACCCTCGACCAGGCCAGGGAGGTGATTGGCGCCTACGTGATCCACTACCACCACCGGCCGCACTCGCGGCTGGACTACCGCACGCCGCTCGAAGTCGCGGCGACCTGGAACGATGGAGGACTACCCCACCTAACCCCAGCGGCCTGAACTGTCAACACGGCCGGGGAGCACGTCACTTCTTCTCGGTCTGAGATGCGTTGATCTGCCGGACTGTCGGCCCGGACGCTCGGAAATGCCGCGCGCGGAACCCGAGGCGACCCGGAGGTGTAACCGGGACATGACCACCCGTCGCCGCCGGCTCCTCCTCGGCGCCCTCGTGTGCGCCGCCTGCGCCCCCGCCGCCGGCGCCGCCGGGCCGCCGCTGCCGTCGTCGGCGAGCGGCAGGGCGGGCGCCGTCGCGCCCGGTGGCACCGAGCGCCTTCTCACCCGGCGCGCCGGTGCCGACACCGTGGTCATTGCCGTCAGCCGCAGCGACGGTGGCGTCCTGCGCTCGCGTCGGATCCGTGGCCGCTGGAGCGTCCCCGCGGTGACGCTCGACAACGCGACCACCGGCCTGTCCGCCGACGGCGGCACACTGGTGCTGGCGCGTCCGACGCGGAATTACCCGCCCGCGAGCACGCGGCTCGCCGTCCTCGAAACCCGACACCTGCTCGTGCGGCGCCGCATCGAGCTGCCGGGGTTCTTCACGGTCGACGCGATCTCGCCAGACGGGCGCTGGCTGTACCTGATCCATTACGCGGGCGACAACGTGCTCGACTACCGCGTGCGGGCGCTGGACACGCAAACAGGCCGGCTCGCCGCCCGCGACGTCGTCGATCCGCGCAAGCCCGACGAGCAGATGGGCGGCCTGCCGATGACGCGGGTCATGAGCCGAGACGACCGCTGGGCCTACACGCTGTACGGCGGCGGCGAGGAGACGTTCATCCACGCGCTGGACACCGTGGGCCGAAGCGCGGCCTGCATCGACCTCGAAATGCTGGCGTCCGACAGCGACCTGTCCGGAGTACGACTCAGCGTGACCGCCGACGGACGGGGCATCCACGTCCGCGACGGGGGCAGGCTCGTGGCCACCGTCGACGCCCGCACCTTCGCCGTGAGCGAGTCGAGCGCGCCCACCGCGAGCCGACCGTCCGCGACCACCGAGCCGCGGCACTCCATCGCACCGCCCGCGGACGACGACGGCTTCCCGTGGCCGGCGCTGCTCCTGGTAGGCGGCTTGGCCGGCCTGTGCGCCTTTGCCGTGGTGATCGCCCGCCGGCACTCCCGCGCTCCCCTCGGGCGCGGCGAGTCGATCGTCAGGTAGACCGCCGGGACGTTCTCGCATCGCCGGTGGCGCCCGAATCTGCGGGGGATCCACTCAGCCAGGCCGCTTCAGACCGCGAACGGGCATGCGATGTTCCAGCCGCCGGTCAGCGTACACCCGCTCACGTAGCGAGGCTGGCCTGAAATTGCCGCGGCAATTCTCATTCCTCCGGGGCGGCCGCCGGCGGCCAGGGACGCTGTCGCGTAAGTCCGGGGAGATTGCCGGGGCTGGTCGAGTTCGTCGACGGGCTCAGGGCAGCCGGGCGCGGCCGCGATCACTCGCGGCCTTCAGGCGGTCGCGAGCGTGTGCCGGTGAAGCTTGAGCAGATTGTGGGTGGCGGTGATCAGGCGCCACTCCGAGCGGACGGCGGCTCGGCCTCTTCGGTGGAAGCGATCGATACCGCGGTTGTGCTTGGTCTGGCCGAACACCGGCTCGGTCATCGGCTGGCGTTGGCGGTAGAGCCCTGCGCCGTGCTCGCTCGCGAGGACGCGGCGCATGAACGCGTAGAGACCGCCGTGCCAGCCTCGCTTCGCCGAGGACGCCATCCGCCCTGAGCGTCGCTGGGACGAGCGGCAGGGCCCGCGGAAGGCTGCGCTGCTGCCGCCGCGGGACGATGCGCACGCCACCGGCCTGCCCGAGGCGGCGGCACCTTTCTCTCCGGGCGACGCCGTGCTGTCCGCAGCGCCTCGAATGACCGTAGGTACCACAGCGCTTGCGACACGTCGGACCGTCGCGCCGTGCGAGTACCGTTTCGCGCGCGACGCGCTCGGCCGCTCCGCCGCTGGTCACATCCGGCGGTATCGCGACTGGAGGATCGCGAAGACGCCGAAGGCCACGAATCCGAGCGCCGCCGCCGTGAGCAAGAACCTCCCGAACGGCTGCGCCAGGATCGTCTGCAGCGCGCCGTCCAACCCTTGCGCCTTCTGGCGGTCGAAGGTCACCGTCGCATAGCTGAGCAGGCCGCCCACGAGACCGAGGGCCACTCCCTTGGCGACGTATCCGACTTGGCCCAGTCGCGCCACGCCCTCGCTGGCA
>DATDKF010000087.1:0-5495 GCA_036520135.1 Solirubrobacteraceae bacterium | reverse complement strand
GGGCACGGGCGGCCGGGCGATGGAGGGGCTCGTGCGCTCGGGCTTCCTGGCCGGGGTGCTCGACGCGACGACGACCGAGCTGTGCGACGAGCTCGTGGGCGGCGTGCTCTCGGCGGGCCCGGACCGGCTCGAGGCGGCCGGCCGCGCCGGGCTCCCGCAGGTGGTCTCGCTCGGCGCGCTCGACATGGTCAACTTCGGCGCGCGCGACACGGTGCCGCCGCAGTTCGAGGAGCGCAACCTCTACGTGCACAACCCGTCGGTCACGCTGATGCGCACGACCGCCGAGGAGTGCGCGGAGCTGGGGCGGCGGATCGCGGCGAAGTTGACCGCCGCGACCGGCCCGGTGGCGCTGTTCGTCCCGCTCGGCGGCGTATCGATGATCGACGCGCCCGGCCAGCCGTTCCTCGACGCCGAGGCTGACGCTGCGTTGTTCGAGGCGCTCCGTGCCGGCGTGGGACCGAACGTGGAGCTGATCGAGCTGGACGACAACATCAACGACGAGGCGTTCGCCGACGCGATGGTGGAGAAGCTCGATTCGTTTGTGAAGGAGAGCAGATGACGGGCGACGAGGCGCGCGCCAAGCTGCGCGCGACGCTGGATGCCGGCGGCGTGATCATCGGCGCGGGCGCGGGGACGGGTCTGTCGGCCAAGTGCGCCGAGGCCGGCGGCACCGACCTGATCATCATCTACAACTCCGGCCGCTACCGGATGGCGGGCCGCGGCTCGCTGGCGGGGCTGCTGCCGTACGGCGACGCCAACGCGATCGTGCTCGAGATGGGCAACGAGGTGCTGCCGGTCGTGAGCGACACGCCGGTGCTCGCCGGCGTCTGCGGCACCGACCCGTTCCGGCTCATGGACGTCTTCCTGCGCCAGGTGCTCGACGCCGGGTTCGCGGGCGTGCAGAACTTCCCGACCGTCGGGCTGATCGACGGCACGTTCCGGGCCAACCTCGAGGAGACCGGCATGGGCTACGGGCTCGAGGTGGACATGATCCGCACGGCGCGCTCGCTCGGGCTGCTGTGCGCGCCGTACGTCTTCGACCCCGACCAGGCGGTCGCGATGACCGAAGCGGGCGCGGACGTGCTCGTCCCCCATATGGGGCTGACCACGAAGGGGACGATCGGCGCCCACACCGCCAAGACGCTCGACCAGTGCGTCGAGGACATCCAGGCGATGCGCGACGCCGCCGTGCGCGTGCGCGACGACATCATCGTGCTCTGCCACGGCGGGCCGCTGGCCGAGCCCGAGGATGCGCAGTACGTCCTGGACCGCACCGAGGGCATCGTCGGCTTCTTCGGCGCGTCGAGCATGGAGCGGCTGCCCACCGAGGTGGCCATGACCGAGAACATGAAGCGGTTCAAGGCCCTATCGGCCACCGCGTGAAAGGAGCCTTCGTGCCGTCCAAGTTCGTCGATCCCGCCTCGCTGCCGACCATGACGTTCGACTGGGGCGTGATCAAGCCGCTCGTCGCCGCCGACAACACTGACGGGACGGCGGTGAGCATGATGCACGTGATCCTGCTGCCCGGGAAGGGCCACGACCGCCACAACCACCCGGAGTCCGACGAGATCCTCTACATCCTCGCCGGCGAGGGCGACCAGATGGTCGACGACGGCGAGCCGCAGCGCGTGCGCCCTGGCGACACGGTCTACATCCCGAAGGGCGCGTTCCACTCGACGATCAACACGAGCTACGAGCCGATGGTGATCCTCGCGATCTACGCCCCGGCCGGCGCCGAGGAGGTCCTGAAGACCCTGCCCGACTACAAGGAGATCCCGGGCGGCGAGCCGCCCGCGCTCGCTCGCGGCTAGTCCCGGATGACGAGCCAGGTCCCGAGCGCAAGCAGCAGGACGCCCGACACCTTCCACACCGTCACCGGCGAGCGCTCGACCCCGAGCCACCCGAAATGGTCGATCACGATCGCCAGGCCGAGCTGGCCGGCGATCGTCACGGCCGTGAGCCCGCCGACCCCGAGCGCGCGCACGGTCCAGACGATGCTGCCCACGTAGAGCGCGCCCGCCAGTCCGCCGCCGACAACCACGTGCCACGGCGCGTCGCCGATCCGGCGCAGTCCGCCGAGGCCGTCGGTGACCGCCGCGAGCGCGAGGATCGCCAGGAACGAGATCCCGAGCGCAACGACCGACGCCTGCAGCCCGCCGACCGACCGCCCGAGCTGCGAGTTGAGCGGCCCCTGCGTGACCACGATGCCGCCGACGACCGCTGCGACGACGACCGCAGCGCCGCGATCCATCAGTGGTTCCTCGCGCGGGTCATGTCGATCCAGGGGACGTCGTGGCCCGTGCGGGGGACCACTTACTTCGCCTCGAGCCAGTTCGGGCCGGTGCCGGCGTCGACCTCGAGCGGCGGGTCGAGGTCGGCGGACGCGACCATCTCGCGGGAGATGATCGCGACGGCCTCGTCGGCCTCCTCCGCGGGGCCCTCGGCCAGCAGCTCGTCGTGGATCTGGAGGATCAGCCGCGTCTTCAGGCCGGCGGCGGCGAGCGCGTCATGGCTGCGGACCATGGCCACCTTGATGATGTCGGCGGCGGTGCCCTGGATCACCGAGTTGACCGCGAGCCGCTCGCCGAGCTTGCGCGTCTGCCAGTTGCGCGCGCGGATCTCGGGGATCTGGCGGCGGCGGCCGAACAGCGTCGAGACGTAGCCGTGCTGCTCGGCCTGCTCGACGGCGTCCTTCATGAACTGGTGGACGGCCGGAAAGCGCTCCAGGTAGCGGTCGATGAACTCCTGCGCCTCCTCCTGCGGGATCTGCAGGCGGTCGGCGAGGCCGTAGGCGCTGAGGCCGTAGACGATCCCGTAGTTGACCATCTTGGCCTTCGAGCGCATGCCGACGTCGAGCTGCTCGGGCGGCACCTCGAACACCTTCGACGCGGTCTCGGTGTGCACGTCCTCGCCGCGCAGGAAGATGTCGCGCAGCACCTGCTCGTTGGCGATGTGGGCGAGCACGCGCAGCTCGACCTGCTCGTAGTCGACCGAGATCAGCACGTTGCCCAGCTCGGCGACGAAGCACTGGCGAATCACGCGGCCGGTCTCGGTGCGGATCGGGATGTTCTGTAGGTTCGGGTTGATCGAGGCGAGGCGGCCGGTCGCGGCGTTGGTCTGCAGGAACGTCGTGTGCAGGCGGCCGTCGTCGCCGATCCACGCGGGCAGCGGCTCGAGGTAGGTCTGCACGAGCTTGGTCAGCTCGCGGAAGCGCTCGATCTTGGGGACGATCTCGTGCTCGTCGCGGATCGCCTGCAGCACGCGGGCGTCGGTGCTGAAGCCGGTCTTGCCGCGGCGCTTGCGGCTCAGGCCGAGCTTGACGAACAGCACCTCGGCAAGCTGCTGCGGGGAGCCGATCATGAACTCCTCGCCGGCGATGTCCCAGATCTCGCGCTCGAGCTGGTCGGCGTCGACGCGGATGCGGCTCGCCGCCTCCTCGAGGCGCCGGACATCGAGCTTGATGCCGACCTTCTCGGTCTCCCGCAGCACGTGCACGAGCGGGATCTCGATGTCGGTCATCAGGTCGGTGAGGCCGCGCTCGTTGAGCGTCGGGCGCTGGAGCGCGGCGAGCTCGTGGACGAGCACGGCGCGCGAGGCCTGCTCGTCGTCGGCCGTCACGGCGAGGCCGCGCTCCTCGCACAGCTCGTCGAGCGGGAAGCCGCGGCGCGCGGGGTCGAGCAGGTAGGCGGCGAGCTGGGTGTCGAACACGAGGTTGCGCGGGACGTCGCCGAGCGCCTTGGCGTCGTGCGCGAGCACGGGCCGGTCGCCGGCGGCGGCGACGAGCTCGGCCGGGTCGTCGACCTCCCCCGCGAGCGCGTAGTCACCGCCCGCGTAGGCGCCGTAGCGCCAGGTCGTGCTGGCGGGGATCAGCTCGCCCTCGGGCGCCTCGGGCGGGGCGGCGATGAGGACCAGCTCGTCGCCCTCGAGCCTCGCGATGCCGGACGCGGGGCCGGTCCTGACGGGCACGGTGCGGGCGTCGGCAACCTCGGGGCGCGGGATCTCCTCGGCCTCGGCGGCGAACAGCGCCTCCTCGAGGCGGCGCAGCGGGTCGCGCAGCTCCCAGTCCCGGAAGACGCTGCGCAGGTTCGCGCGGTCGGGCCGCTTGGTGAACTCGGCCTCGATGTCGAGGTCGACGGGAACGTCGTGGACCATCGTCGCGAGCTGCTTGGAGAGGCGGGCGGCGTCGGCGTGCTCGGTGAGGTTCTGCTGGCGCTTGGCGCCGCTGATCTCGTCGACGTGGCTGAGCACGCCCTCGAGGTCGCCGAAGCGCTGCAGCAGCTCGGCGGCGGTCTTGTCGCCGATGCCCGGGACGCCCGGGATGTTGTCGCTGGTGTCACCCTTGAGGCCGATGAAGTCCGGGATCAGCTCGGGCGCGATGCCGTAGCGCTCGACGACGCCGTTGCGGTCGTAGACCTTCGTGTCGGTGATCCCACGCGAGGTGGTCATGATCCGCACGCCGTCGCCGACGAGCTGGTACGCGTCGCGATCGCCTGTCACGACCATCACGGGGATGTTGCGCTCGCGCGCCTGGTCGACCAGCGCGGCGATCACGTCGTCGGCCTCGAACCCCTCGACGGAGATGTTGCGGTAGCCGAACGCCTCCACGAGCGGGCGCAGATGCGGCCACTGGAGCTTGAGCAGGTCCGGCCGGGAGGAGCGCTGGGCCTTGTAGTCCGCGCTGATCTCCTTGCGGCCGGACATGCCGGCGTCCCAGACCACGACGGTCGGCACCTCGCCGTAGTCCGTGAGGATCTTCACGAGCATCGACGCGAACCCGAAGATCGCGTTCGTCGGCCGCCCGTCGGAGGTCGCGATCGACTCGGGCAGCGCGAAGAAGGCGCGATAGGCGAGCGAGTTGCCGTCGATCAGGAACAGCTCGCGAGGCGCGTCTCCGTTCGAGTTGGCCATGGGACTCCAAGGCTAGATCAACCGCTGGCCATCTCGGCGGGCTCCAGTTCGCGTGCTCCGAGAGAACGGGTCGTCAACGGCGGATCGCGCGGCACCCATGCGCCGCTATGCTGGCGAGTCCATGCGGCCCGGTAGGCAGAACACCGGTGCCCGCGGCGTGTGCGCCGCACGCCGAACGTCTGGTATCGCCATGCGCTGCGCCGTTGCAGCGCTGCCACGAAGGGTTCCGACACGATGACCGACACGCCAGCCTCCGAGCACCGCGAGCCGACGCCGGCACCCGAAGAGCAGCCCGAAGCCGCGCAGCCGGCCGCCGCGACGAACGAGTCACCGGCGAGCGCCGACGAACCGCAGCCGGCCGCCGCCGCCGACGAACCGCAGCCGGCCGCCGCGACGAGCGAGTCACCGGCCCCCGCCGACGAACCGCAGCCGGCCGCCGCGACCACCGAGTCACCCGCCCCCGCCGACGAACCGAAGCCGGCCGCCGCGACGAGCGAGTCACCGGCCCCCGCCGACGAACCGCAGCCGGCCGCCGCGACCACCGAGTCACCCGCCACCGCCGACGAACCGAAGCCGGCCGCGGCGAC
>DATDKF010000086.1:0-6674 GCA_036520135.1 Solirubrobacteraceae bacterium | reverse complement strand
CGCAGGATCTCGTAGATCGGCGTGGCCTCCTCGCGGCGCAGCGCCATGAACATGCGCGGCATCACCGGGAAGTGGAACGCCATGTGGCACTCGTCGCCGTCGCCGAAGTACTCGACGACGTCGCCCGGCCACTGGTTCGCCTCGGCGAGCAGCACGCGGTCGGGGTACTTCGAGTCGATCTCCGCGCGCACGCGCTTGAGGTACTCGTGGGTCTCGGGCAGGTTCTCGCCGTTGGTGCCTTCGCGCTCGTACAGGTACGGCACCGCGTCGAGCCGGAAGCCGTCCATGCCGAGGTCGAGCCAGAAGCGCAAGACCTCGAGCATCGCCTCCTGGACCTCAGGGTTGTCGTAGTTGAGGTCCGGCTGATGGGAGAAGAACCGGTGCCAGTAGTACGCGCCCGCGTCGTCGTCCCACGTCCAGTTCGAGGTCTCGGTGTCGGTGAAGATGATCCGCGCGTCCTCGTACCGGTGCACGGTGTCCGACCACACGTACCAGTCGCGCTTGGGGTCGTCCGGCGACGAGCGCGACTCCTGGAACCACGGGTGGTCGGTCGACGTGTGGTTCATCACCAGGTCCGCGATCACGCGGATGCCGCGCTGGTGGGCGGCCTCGATGAAGTCGCGGACGTCGTCGACGGTCCCGTAGTCGGGCTGGATCGTGAAGAAGTCGGCGATGTCGTAGCCGCCGTCGCGGAGCGGCGACCTGTAGAACGGCAGCAGCCAGATGCAGTCGATGCCCAGCCACTGCAGGTAGTCGAGCTTCTCGATCAGCCCCCGGAAGTCGCCGGAGCCGTCGCCGTTGGCGTCGAAGAACGCGCGCGTGTGGATCTCGTAGAAGACGGCCGTCTTGAACCAGAGCGGCTCGGCCTCGAACCAATGGCCGGGGTCGTTGCGACTCACGTGACGACGCGGAGGATGTGGGTCTGGTTGCCGCCCGGGTCCAGCCGGACGTAGTTGGAGCCGATGCGCCAGTCGTGATGGTCGCCGCTGAGCAGGTCCTCGACGGCGAACACGGGCGGGAGCCCGAGGTGGGCGGGGATCGTCACCGCGCCCTCCTGCGCGTTGTGCGGATCGAGGTTGACCACGACGACGATCGAGTTGCCCGGCACCTGCTTGGCGTACGCGATCAATCCGTCGTTCGCGGTGTCGAGCCAGAGGACGTTGGAGAGGATCTGCAGCGCCGGGTTGTCGTGGCGGATCTCGTTGATGCGCCGGATCATCGGCAGCAGCGGGCCGTCGAGCGCGCGCTCGCGGACCTCGTACTTCTCTGAGTTCAGGTACTCCTCGCTGCCCTCCCGCACGGGCGCGTTCTCGAAGCTCTCGTAGCCCGAGTAGATCCCGTAGCTCGGGCTCAGCGTCGCGGCGAGCACGAGCCTGGACACGAACGCCGGCGGCCCGCCGTGCTGGAGGTAGGCGTGCAGGATGTCCGGCGTGACCGGGAAGAAGTTCGGCCGGAAGTACTCCGTCTCCGGCCCCCATGCGAGCTCGTCGACGTACTCGGTCAGCTCCCAGCGCGAGTTCTTCCAGGTGAAGTACGTGTAGGACTGCGTGAAGCCGAGCTTGGCCAGCTCGCGCATGACCGCGCGGCGCGTGAACGCCTCCGACAGGAAGATCACGTCGCGGTCGACCTTGTGGATCTCGGCGATCAGCCACTCCCAGAACGGGAACGGCTTGGTGTGCGGGTTGTCGACCCGGAACACCTTCACGCCGACCTCGACCCAGAACAGCATGATGCGGAGCCACTCCTCCCACAGCTCCCGCCAGGCCGGCGTGTCCCAGTTGAAGTTGTAGATGTCCTGGTACTTCTTGGGCGGGTTCTCGGCGTACTTCATCGTGCCGTCGGGCCGCTGCAGGAACCACTCCGGATGCTCGGTCAGCCACGGGTGGTCGGCCGACGCGTTGAGCGCGATGTCGAGGGCGACGTCCATGCCGTGCCGATGGGCGGTGCCGCACAGCGCCCGCAGGTCGTCGACGGTGCCGAGCTCCGGGTGCACGGCGTCGTGCCCGCCCTCGGCGGCGCCGATCGCGTACGGCGAGCCGGGGTCGTCCGGGCCGGCGGTGAGCGTGTTGTTGCGGCCCTTGCGGTTCTTGCGCCCGATCGGGTGGATCGGCGGGAAGTAGAGGACGTCGAAGCCGAGGTCGACGATCGCCGGGATCTGCTCCTCGACCGCCTTCAGGCCGCCCCACGAGCGCGGGAAAAGCTCGTACCAGGACGAGAAGCGGGCGCGTACGCGGTCGACCTCGAGCGGGATCGTCTCGTCCAGGCGGGTCGCGCCGTGGCGCTCGCCGGCGCGCGAGACCGCGTCGAACAGGTCGGGCGCGAGCGCGGCCTCGGGCCCGGCGGCGGCCTTCAGCGCGTCGAGCGAGCGCTCGATCGTCGCGCGGTCCTCGCCGCTGCCGGCGCGCGCCGCCGCGTCCTCGAGCAGCACGACGCCCTCCGACAGCTCGCCCGCCAGGTCGTCCTGCCCGGCCGCGTACTTGCGCTGCAGCTCGTCGCGCCAGGTGGCGAACAGGTCGCCCCAGGCCTCGATCGTCCACTCCCAGCGGCCCGCGGTCTCGACCGTGAACTCACCCTCCCAGAGCACACCGTTGATGTGCGCGTCGACCGGGCGCATCGGCGCCTCGAGCCAGCGGCCGGCGTCGGGCGCCTTGTAGCGGACGACGGCGCGCAGGATCTCGTGGCCGTCGCGGAACACGTCGGCGGTGACCGTGACCGTGTCGCCGACGCAGCGCTTGGCCGGGTAGCGTCCGCCGTCGACCGTCGGCGCGGGGTAGTTGATCCGGATCCTCGCCGGAGGTTCGGCTCCCTTGGGGGCGGGCATTCGAAGCCGGAAGTATCCGACATCGCGATCCGATGAACCTCTCTCGTTCCAGCGGCGTCCAGCTGCACCCGACCTCGCTCCCGTCCGGGCGGCTCGGCCGCGAGGCGCACCGGTTCGTGGACTGGCTCGCCGACGCCGGGCAGTCGTGGTGGCAGATGCTCCCGCTCGGACCGCCGGATCGGCACGGCTCGCCGTACAAGTCGGCTTCGGCGTTCGCGGCGTGGCCGGGGCTGCTCGAGAAGCCCCGCGCGCCGGTGTCCAAGGACGCCGAGCTCGACTTCCGCGAGCGCAACGCGTTCTGGATAGAAGATTGGTCCCGCCCACCCAAGCGCGGCTCGGTGGCCGACCAGGTGCGGTTCGACCGCGAGTGGGCAGCGCTGCGCTCGCACGCCGAGGAGCGCGGCGTGAAGCTGATCGGCGACGTGCCGATCTACGTCGCCGCCGGGTCGGCCGATCACCGCGCGCACCCCGAGCTGTTCGCCGACGGCGCGGTGGCGGGAACGCCGCCGGACGCCTACACCGACAAGGGCCAGCTGTGGGGCAACCCGCTGTACGACTGGCCGGCGCTGCGGCGGCGCCGCTACCGCTGGTGGACCGAGCGCTTCCGCCGCACGTTCGAGCTCTACGACGCCGCCCGGATCGACCACTTCCGCGGCTTCGTGTCCTACTGGTCGGTCCCGAAGGGCTCTCGTCACGCGCTTAGCGGCCACTGGCACCGCGGCCCCGGCCGCGCCCCGTTTGACGCCGCGGCGCGCGACCTCGGCCACGAGTTGCCGCTGATCGCCGAAGACCTCGGCGTGATCACCCCCGCCGTCACGCGCCTGCGCCGCTCGCTCGGGCTGCCGGGCATGGCCGTGCTGCAGTTCGGCTACGGGTCCGGCGACCCGCGGAACGTCCACACGCCGCGCAACCACGCAGACGACGTCGTCGCCTACACCGGCACGCACGACAACGACACGGTGCGGGGGTGGTACGACGCGCTGCCCGCGTCCGTCCGCGCCGAGGTCGACGCCGACATCGACGCCTACGGCGTCCGCGAGCGCGAGCCGCACTGGTCGCTGATCCGGCTCGCCTTCGCGTCCCGCGCGCGCGTCGCGATGGCGCAGATGCAGGACGTCCTCGGGCTCGGCTCCGAGGCGCGGATGAACACGCCCGGCCGGAGCACCGGCGCGTGGAAGTGGCGCCTCGACCGCCTGCCGACCGCAGCCGCCGGCCGGCGGCTGCGAGCCGCGACCGAGGCGTCCGGGCGGCTCTAGGGGTCTATCCAAGACGGACCCCTAGACTCAGGCGGCCGATGGCCGCGCCGACCGCTCCCGACGAGATCCTCGACGTCAACCGCCGCTACCACGACGTGGCGGCGGAGGACTATGACGCCAAGTGGGGGATCTCGTTCGGCGAGATCGGCCGCCGCCAGGTGCTCGGCAAGGCGATGAAGCTGCTCGGCCCGCGGCCCGGGCCGTTCCCGCGTGCGCTGGAGATCGGCGCCGGCACCGGCTACTTCACGCTCAACCTGATGCAGGACGGCGTGATCGGCGCGGCGACCTGCACGGACATCTCGCCGGGCATGCTGGAGACGCTGGAGGGCAATGCGAGCGCGCTCGGGCTCGACGTCGAGACCGCGGCCTGCGACGCCGCCGAGCTGCCGTTCGCGGACGAGAGCTTCGACCTCGTCCTCGGCCACGCGGTGCTCCACCACTTGCCCGACCTCGACCGCGCGTTCGGCGAGTTCCACCGCGTGCTCGCGCCCGGCGGGACGCTGTTCTTCGCCGGCGAGCCGTCGCGCCACGGCGACCGGATCGCCGCCGTGCCCAAGCGCGCCGCCGTCCGCCTCGCCCCCGCCTGGCGGCGCGCGCTGCGCGTGCGGCCCGCGCCGGCCGGCGACGCCGGCGCGGCCGACGACCACGCGCTCGAGGGCATGGTCGACGTGCACGCGTTCGTCCCCGCCGACCTCGAGGCGCACGCCGCCGGCGCCGGGTTCGCCGACGTCCGCGTGCGCGGCGAGGAGCTGCTGGCCAACTGGTTCGGGTGGCTCAACCGCACGCTCGAGGCGACGGCCGACCCGCGCGACATCCCGTGGGGCTGGATCCAATACGCGTACCGCGGCTACCTGCTGCTGCAGGCCGTCGACCGGCGCGCGCTCGAGCCGCGGCTCCCGCCGCACCTGTTCTACAACCTGATGCTCGCGGCGCGCAAGCCGCGGGACTGAGCGCGATGGCCGACCCCGGGCAGCGGCCGCCCAGCCCGGTCGACATGCTGCGCGACCCGCGCGCGATCGTCGACACGGGGCTCGGGCCGGTGGCGTTCGTCACGGTCAACGCGCTCGCCGACCTCGACACGGCGGCGATCGTCGCGGTGGCGATCTCGGTCGTCGTCGCCGCCTACCGGGCGATCCGCCGCCATCCGCTCACCAACGCCATCGGCGGCGTGCTCGGCACCGGCCTCGCGGTGTTCATCGCGCTGCGCACCGGCAGCGCGTCGGGCTACTTCGTGCCGCGCGCGCTGCAGAGCGCCGGCCTCGCGCTCGCGTTCGGCGGCTCCGCACTTCTCAAACGCCCGCTGATCGGCTACATCGCGGCGCCGCTCTACCACATCCCGCCCGGCTGGCGGGACGACCCGGTCGTGCGGCGCCCGTTCGCCGAGGCGTCGCTCGTCTGGGCCGGCCTGTTCGCCCTGCGCGCGACGGTCTACACGGTGCTGATCGCGGCCGGCAAGGAGGGCGCGCTCGCCGGCGCCGTCATCGTGCTCGGCTGGCCGGCCTTCCTCGGCACGCTGTGGTTCACGTACCGCTACGTCCCGTACCGCTTTCGCCAGCTCGGCGTCGATCCCAGGCCACCCGAGCACCGATGAGCGCGGAGCGGGCCGACACCTTCGCGTGCCGATACGCGTACGTCGCGTCGCCGCGCAGGCGCCGCCACGGCGTCGTCTCGTAGCGGATCAGCGTCGACGGCCGTAGCTGCGGCGGCAGGCCGTCGGCGGCGAGCACGTCGAGCGCGAGCTCGGCGATGGCGATCTGGCCGAACGCCGTCGGGTGCACGTGGTCGGTCATCACCTGGTTGCGGGCGCCGAAGCCGCGCAGGTCGAGCACGAGCGCGCCGGCCGCGGCCGCCGACGCCGCGATCGCCGCGTTGACCTCCTGCACCTTCCCCTCGGCGCGCGGGCGGCCGAGATCGAGCGGAACGGTCAGCGTCAGCAGGCGGTCGCAGCGCTCGGCCAGCGCGGCCAGCGCCGCGCGGTGGCCGCGCTCGAACGCCGCGCGGTCCCAGTCGAGCCGGCGCACGTCGTTGACGCCGATGTAGAGGCAGCCGAGGTCGTAGCGCGCGCCGGCCGGCACGCGCGGCACCTGCTCGACCAGCACGTCCTCCACTCGGGCGCCGTCGACCGCGACGCCGGTGTACGGCAGCGCGAGCCCGCGCGCGACCCACTGCGCCCACGACTGCAGCGCGACACCCCACTGCAGCTCGCCGCCCCCGTTCGTGATCGAGTCGCCGAAGGCGAGGACCCCGAGGCGGCAGGCGGACACGCGGGGAGGTCTACCGGACCCGGAAGGCCTTGGTGGTCGCGCCGGTGCGGCCGGCGCTGCTGCTGAGCACGACGACCGCGCGGTAGCGGCCCTTGCGCAGCCGCTTGACCTTGAGCGACACGCGGTTGCCGGTGGTCGTGACGAGCGTTTTGCGCGTGATGCGCACCCAGCGGTGCCCGCGCTTGCGCTGGATCGTGATCCGCACGGTCGCGGCGCGACTGGTGCGCACGGTCACGGTCGCCGCGCGCTTGCGGGCCTTCGCGGCGAGCGCCGTGAGCGCGGGCAGCTGGCAGCCGTTGAGCGTCTTGGCGTACTCGCTCGGGCAGGCGTCCG
>DATDKF010000085.1:0-8439 GCA_036520135.1 Solirubrobacteraceae bacterium | reverse complement strand
CGTCCCTTGCAGGTGTCTGGATTGGGCCCAGCGTGATGCTCGCTTACACACACGCGAAGCGGAACTGACGGATGCGTTCGGGACTCCTGGGCGATCAGCGCGGGTGGCCTGGCCACGCATGGAGTCATGAGCTAGGCTCGTCCAAGCGTCGGGCGTTCAGGCTCCGCTCCAGCGCGCCCGGCACCGTCTCGGTACCCAAGACCGTCGCTGCGACGGTCACCCTCCGAGGGAGGTTGACATGGCTGCATCGGACCAGCTGACGAAGTTGGAGGCCAGGGCGAAGGAAGCTTCGGATCGGGCCGCGGCCGCACAGGGGAAGGCCAAGGCGGACCTCGAGCAGGACGTTGCGACGGCGCGCGCATCGGCTCAGGCCCAGGCGGAGAAGCTGCGCCAGTCCGCGGACGCCAGCAAGGGAAAGCTCTCGGTCTGGTGGAATGACTTGCAGCGCTCGTGGAACGAACACGTCGCAAAGGTTCGCGAGGACGTCGATGCCAAGCGGGCGGAGCACGACGTGGACAGGGCGCAGCGGCACGCCGAGAACGCCGAAGACGACGCCACGTTTGCGGTTGAGTACGCGTATGCAACGATCGAGGAGGCCGAGTACGCGGTGCTCGACGCTGCCCTCGCCAGGAAGAAGGCCGACGAGCTGGCGGCGGCCTGAAGCAGGGGGCCGCGTGCCGCACAAACGGAGGTCTGTGCGGCGACAGGCTCAAGAGCAGCAGCGAGGAGCCGGCCGGCCGGGCCCGCCGTGACGCCGCGTCGGCCAGCCGCTCGAAGACTGCTCTTCGACGAAAGCAGCACTCCGCGCAGGCGCGGTCGCCGCTTTGCTCGCTTTCGGAATGGACGAGCCACGGTCGTCTCGGCGGACGCAGACATCGCGCCTGCTCTGTCACGCGGATGCGAGCGTCAGGCGGGCCGCGGGACCTGGCGCTTGGACCTCGTCCCGAGCAGGCATGAGCTCCGGCCGGTGAAGACGCCCGCATATGAGGCTGTCGGGTAAAGGGCGGTGTCGTCCGGTCCGGCGGGGAGCCTGCGTGGTATGGGCGCAAGGTTCATCGGGTTGGATCGTGAGCAGGTGTTTCTGATGCCGCCGTCGGTGCGTGACTGGGTGCCCGAGGGGCACCTGGTCTGGACGGTGCTCGAGGCGGTCGGGGAGCTCGACTTGTCGGCGTTTTGTGCGGAGTACCGGGCGGACGGGCACGGTCGTCCTGCGTATGAGCCGTCGATGATGGTTGCGTTGTTGCTGTACGCGTACGCGCGCGGGACCCGGTCGGCGCGGGGCATCGAACGCGCCTGTGTCGAGGATGTCGCGTTCCGGGTGGTGGCCGGCAATCTGGTGCCGGATCATTCGACGGTCGCGGGGTTCCGTCGCCGTCACGAGCGCGCGCTCGGCGAGGTCTTTGGCGGCGTGCTCGGGCTCTGCGGTCGGGCGGGGTTGGTGTCGGTCGGTGTGGTGGCGATCGACGGGACGAAGATGTCGGCGAACGCGGCGATCAACTCGAACCGTGACTTCGGGCAGATCGCCCGCGAGATCCTCGAGGAGGCGGCGGAGATCGATCGTCGCGAGGACGAGCTCTACGGCACCGAGCGCGGCGACGAGTTGCCCGAGCACCTCCGCACCCGCGAGGGCCGCCGCGAGGCGTTCCGCGAAGCGAAGGAACGACTGGAGCGCGAACGCGAAGCGGACCGGCCGGTCGGCAACGAGGACGCCGGCGAAGTGGCGGTCGAGCTGGATCCCGAGAAGTTCGTGACGCGGCCGCAAGGCCGGCGGGCGTGGCTGCGCGAAGGCCGCCGCGGCCTTGATGCCGAGCGCGAGCGCCAAGCGCGCCCGATCCCGCAGGAGTGGACCGACCGGCTGTTCGAGGCGTGCCGGCGGCTCGAGCAAGAACTCGATGTCGAGCAGGCGTCCAACGCCGCCTACGAGGCGTGGCGGGCGCGCGGCGTCGCCGCGGACGGGTCACGGCGGATGGCGCCCGGGATGCTCAAGCCCTACCAGCCGCCCGTCGCGCCGACCGGGCGGATCAACGTCACCGACCCCGACTCGCGCGTCGTCCGCACGCACGGCCAGCCGCCGCTGCAGGGCTACAACGCGCAAGCCGCGGTCAACGAGCACCAGGTGGTCGTCGCCGCCGAGATCACCGTCGACTCACCCGACTTCGGCCACCTCGAACCGATGGTCAACGCGACCCGACGCGAACTGCGCCGGCACGGGCTCGGCGACCCGCAGGTCGTGCTCGCCGACGCCGGCTACTGGCACCAACGCCAGATCGAGCACGTCGTTTCGGACGGCATGCAAGTCCTCGTCCCGCCCGACGGCGGCCTGCGCAAAGGCACCCGGCCCGGCTGGGACGGAGGCTTCTACGACTTCATGCGCAGCGTGCTCGCCACGCCCGAAGGGCGGACCCTCTACCGCCAACGACAAGTCACCGTCGAGCCGGTCTTCGGCCAGATCAAGTTCAACCGCGCGATCAAACGCTTCCAACGCCGGGGCAGAGCCGCCTGCCGAAGCGAATGGCGCCTGATCACGGCGACGCACAACCTCCTGAAGCTCCACAAACACCGGATCGCCGCCGCAACGCCCTGAGCGGCGATCCCGGCAGCCCCCGCCGGGCGGTCGCGTCGCCCGCCGGGCCGACTCGCACCCCGCGCCTCCGCGGTCCACGCGGCATTTACCCGACAGCCTCATATCAAAGGAGCAGCGGGCATCTCGCCTCCCATCGCGTGCCGGCTGCGCTCGTATTCATCCAAAGCAGAAGCCGGCGGCTGAATGTCACGTGGCGAGCGCGGTCATGATCCTCGTGCCTTCCCACTGAGCTCGGCAAGCCGCGCTGCACTGCGCTCGTCCATCGGCAGGAAGGTCTCGATCGCGAGGTTTGACGCCGACACCTCCAGCGGCGCCCCTAGGGTGGCGATCACGGTGAAGAGACTGACCTCGCCGAGAGGTGTTTGCAGGTCCAGTGAGACGACGGGCTGCGTCGCGGGACTCGTCGGCGGATCGTCCGGGAGGTAGGAGGAGACATCCTCGACCAGCTCGGCGAGGGCCGGATCGGCGTCCTCGCGGCTCCTACGCCTCAGCTTCGTGATCAGTGGCGCGTTGCAGGCTGCGGTCATCGACGAGATCTTCGGAAGACCTCCGGGGTGAACCCCGAGCCGGAGCATGTTGATCGGGGGCTCGAGCAGCTCGGGGTCGACGCCGTCCCAGAGGAGCGACGCGGCCTGATTGGCCTCGATCAGGTTCCAGAGACCGTCGACGATCAACGCCGGGTTCGGCTCGTGTGCGTCCAGTAGCCGGCTGAGCGACTCGCGCAGCGGCCGCATCATCTCCCCGTCGAAGGGCTGCTCGAGGTAAGGCGGAGCAAAGCCGCCGGCGAGTAGCAGGCGGTTGCGCTCGGCGATCGGCAGGTCGAGGTGTTGGGCCAGGTGGACAAGGAGCTGGCGGCTCGGACGTGAGCGACCGGTCTCTACGAAGCTGACATGCTTGTTGGAGACGTTCGCGTCCAACGCCAACTCCATCTGCGTGAGACGCCGCTGGGTGCGCCAGAAGCGGATGAGCTCACCGACCTCCTGCGGCTCCCGCTCGGTCTGGACGACCACGAGCCGAACGGTAGCGCCAGTTGCACATCGGAGGTAATCGACGCGCGGCCGTTCCTGCGAGACCGTTACCGCCACAAGCAACGATCACAGGAGGCAACCGAGATGAGCGAAGAAATCCAGTTCCCCGAGACCCGCACCAGGGAGGCAAAGCAGCTGGCGGATCGATACATGGCGCTCTGGAACGAGCCCGACCCCGACCGGCGCGGGCGGATGATCGCCGAGCTCTGGACCGAGGACGGGTCACAGATCCTCCAGCCGCCCAAGGAGATGCGCGAGATCGCCGCGAGCCCCGGGATCGGGCTGGCGGCCACGCTCGAGGCGCGGGGACGCACGGAGCTCGAGGCGCGGGCGACAACGTCCTTCGAGCACTGGGTCGGCTCCGAAGGGCTCAGCTTCCGTGGACGCGACGACGCCGACAGGCTCGGCGACGTCGTGAAGTTCCACTGGGAGGCGGTCACCAACGACGGCGAGACGGCCGCAGTCGGGCTCAACGTCCTCGTCCTCGCCGCGGACGGCCGGATCGAGCGCAACTACACGTTCGTGGATGGTGCGTGATGGCCACGGTCGAGGTGAACGGCGTCACGCTCGGGGTCGAGCACTTCGGCGACGCGGGGGCGCCGCTCGTTCTGCTCGCGGGCGGCACCACCATGCTCTCGTGGCCCGATGCGCTGTGCGAGGCGCTCGCGCACGGGGGACGCCACGTCGTGCGGTACGACCTGCGCGATTCGGGCGAGTCGACCATCGTCGATCCGAAGGCTCCCGCGTACAAACTGCGCGACCTTGCCGCCGACGCCGCGGCCTTGGCCGGCGAACTCGACGACCGGCCGGCACACCTCGCAGGCATCGGCGTCAGCGGGATGGTCGCCCAGGTCGCCGCGCTCGACCACCCGAACGCGTTCTCGGCACTCACCCTCGCCGGAACGCGGCCGGTCGCTCCAGGCCGCGTCGACGACGACCTGCCTGACCATGACGCGGCGACGATGAAGCGACTGTTCTCGCGCTCGATGCCCGACTGGTCCGACCGCGCCGCAGTGGCCGAGTTCGCCGCCGGAGGCGCGGAGATCCTCGGCAACGACCCCGCCGTCGCGCGCGCGACCGCCGAGCGCATCTGGGACCGCACGCCGGGCACGGCGCCAGCGCTGCAGATGGCCAATCAGATGGGCATGGTGTTCGCCAAGCTCAACTGCAAGCCGCGCTGGCGCAAGCGCCTGCCCGAGCTCGCGATCCCAACCCTCGTGGTCCACGGCCGCCGCGACCCGTTCTTCCCTGTCGGCAACGGCGAAGCGATCGCGCGCGAGATCCCCGGCGCGCGGCTGCTCGTGCTCGAACAGGCCGCGACCGCGATCCCCGACGCGGCCGCCGGTGAAGTCGCGGCGGCGATGCTCTCGCTCTAGACGCTCACGGATCGAGCCTGCGAGCGGCAAGCAGGACTTGAAGCAACCCCCTCCCGGTTTTCGTCCGAAGCAGGAGGCGCGATACGGCGGCATGGCGATCGAGCGGTGCCTCAGTGGGTCCTTGACGATGTGAGGCACAGCTCGAAGGCGAGCGGGTCCTTCGCGGGGTCACGCCTCGTCAAGGACCCGGTCATCCGCAAGGCTGCCTTCCGCTTCCAATGCCCACGCTGCGGTAGGTGTGCGTGACCTTCAGCGGCACATGCGCCGTGCTGTGAGTGTCATGCTCGCGATGCGGACGGTCCTGCCGACGTCGCTCAGCAGCCGGTCCTTGAGTGCATGCCACTCGACGACTCAGAGAGCGCCGGCGTGATGCCTCAGACGGTGGGAGGTCGCCATGGCTCGTGTTCGTGCGTGAGCCAGACCAGCTCGGGGTCGAGCGCTAGGACCCGCTGACGGCCTTCGGTGGGCGGCTCGTCGAACTCGCCGAACCACACCGCCACGTCGCCGCCGACGATGACCGGGCGCCCGCCGGTCTCAATGACGACCATCTGCATGCCGTCTGTGTGGCCCGGTGCTGGGACGAGTCGGAGCCCGGGAAGCAGCTCGTGCTCGCCGTCGACCGGGACGTACTGCACGCCGGGCGCGTCGACCCACTCGCGGAAGGTGTAGCCGTCCTGGTTGCGCGCGTCGTCGAGCTCCTGGCGCTGGACGTAGATCGGCTTGCCGGCGAAGAGGTGGTTCCCGCCACAGTGGTCGGCGTGCAGGTGTGTGTTGACGACGATGTCGATGCCGGCGAGATCGAAGTCCTGCTCGCTCAGCGGCTGGATGCGGGGATCCATGTCGGCCATCGCCGGGTGCAGCTCCGTCATGCCGGTGTCGACCAGCACGCGCGCATCGGGATGGTCGATGACGTGCACATAGACCGGCATCCGCTCGCCCTCAACGGACAGGTCGGCGACGAAGACTGGCGTGACGGTGATCGAGGCGGGGGTGTTCATCTCGTACCGACCGCCGCGGTGAGCGTGGCCGGCAGGTCGAAGTGCTCGAACACCGCGCCGTCGAAGGTGACGATCTCGGTGACGATCCCGTCCTGCACCCGCAGGACGTCGATCGCCAGCGGTTCGTACGCGGTGTCGCCCGGCTTGCGCACGTAGCCCGCGACCGCGGGCTGACCGTTGGCGCGGGTGACCACGCACCGCATGCTGCCGAACGCCTCCGATCCGAACCCGCCGTCGATCCAGCCCTGCACGACCGTGCTTCGGCCGGTCCAGACGCCGGGCGTCGGCGGCATCGAGAAGCGGACGTTCTCGTGCATGAGCGCGGCCAGGCCCTTGGCGTCGGCGCGCTCGCTGCACTCGACGTAGCGGGCGAGCAGCTCCCGCTCGGCGGCGGTCGGCTCGGCGGCGTGTTGCCACGCCTCGCGGTCCTCGGGCAGGCTCTCCCGCAGCCCAGCCCGCGCGCGCTGCAGCGCGGAGTTCACCGACGCCTCTGTCGTCTCGAGCAGCCGCGCGGTCTCCTTCGCCGAGCAGCCGAGGACGTCGCGCAGCACGAGCACGGCCCGCGGCAGCGGCGCGAGGTGCTGGATCGCGGCGATGAACGCCAGCTCGACGGTCTCCTTGGCGAGCGCCACGTCCTCCGGGCCCTCGCGCCGGTCGGGCAGCTGCTCGAGGAGCTCGTCGGGATAGGGCTGCAGCCACGCGACCTCGCCGCTCGCGCTCGGCCGCCGCGGGCGCTTGTCGAGCGCGTCGAGGCAGGCGTTAGTCGCGATCCGGTACAGCCACGCGCGAACCGACGCGCGGCCCTCGTACGTCTCGCGCCGGCGCCACGCGCGCAGGAACGCCTCCTGGACGAGGTCCTCGGCCTCCTCGAACGACCCGAGCAGGCGGTAGCAGTGGACGTGCAACTCGCGGCGGTGCGGCTCGACGCGGGCGCCGAAGGCCTGCTCGTCGAGCGGCCGGAGGTCGTCGGTGATGGAACTCATGGTGTGTGTGACGGCGGGCGGCCCGAAAGCTCATCACCCGGCGCCATGCAGCGTCTCGAGGAGCGTTGCCGCAATCGACGGTGCTTCATTGCGCAGAGCTCACAGTACGACCCTCCGGTGCGTCGGCGCCGCGACACCATCATGGGCCGAGCGTTGCAGGCCAGGCCGTCCGTCCGACGGCCGCTGCCGTGTCAACGCGCAGATCTGCTCGCCTCGTCGTTATCGCATTCCATGCAACTCAGGCGCGCCGGCGATCATCTCCCGCACCCGCGACGCGCTCCTCCGTTCGTGCACGCAACCGAGCGTCGCCGCGTTCAGGCGTCAGACGCTCGGCCGGACGAGCAGCAGCAGCGCTGCGTCCGCTTCGCCACCCTCTTGCTTCCAGAGGAGTTGCGACAGCGAGCTCTGGACACACCCCGTTACGTGACATCACGGCGGTGCTGGATTGCCGGCTCGCGGCGTGCCGACTCGAACTCGGGGCACAACGACGGGAATCGTGGTCGCCTCGGTTTGAGTCGGCGCGAATCCCTTGTGTCCATGAGGGCTCCCGCACGGCCCTTGGGAACGCGCAGGCGATTTTCCGGGGGCCTAGGCCCACATCAGGCCCATTTCGACCGCCGATTCCAGGCGCGGGTGCAGGCACCTGAAAACAAAAAATTCAGCAATCATGCGGGATTGCGCGATGGCGAGACCCGGACTCGAACCGGGGACACCACGATTTTCAGTCGTGCGGTCCGAAAGCTCGAATCAGCCGAAAAGTCCTGCAAACAACGCGACTCCGCGGATTGGGTCCGCGATGCCGGCACGCACGGAAATTCCCTTCGTTTCGTCCCGATTCGGGAGACGGATGGCGCCTCGCCTCCCACTGCAGCCGGAGGAGCGGTGATCATCTCGGGCGGCGACGCGGCCGGACACATGGGCGCCACCGAGCGCTGCATCTCAGGTAAGAGCACGCGTCGGACGACGGAGACCACCCTCATGATCTGCGCACTCGCAATCGGGCCGGAGCAACAGCGCACGAGGGGACTCGGCGGCGAGCATCGCCGCCTGGGCCCCGGATCAGGACCGCGACGGCGGGCTCCCGCTGTCGAGGCGAGCCCGCCGTTGAAGCTCGTACAGGTCGGTGCCGCTGCGCACGTAACGCGTGTCCGCGTCGGCCTGCGGCTGGTGGTCCCAGGGCGAGTGCCGGCCGGTGGCGAGCGCCCCGGCGACCAGCCTGCGCTCCCGCTGGCTCTCGAGCACCCGCTGCTCGAGGGCGCGCACGTCCCAGCGCTCGGCCAGGGCGTCGCGAAGGGCGCGGCCGAGGTCGGCGCTCGCGGGGCGCTCGGCGAGGTTGACCAGCTCCAGCGGGTCGTCGAGGAGGTCGTAGAGCTGGTCGGGGTCGTCGCCGCACGAGACGAACTTGTGGCGCCCGCGACGGATCATCAGCGCCGGCGAGCGGACCCCCTCCGCGAGGTACTCGGCGACGAC
>DATDKF010000084.1:0-10672 GCA_036520135.1 Solirubrobacteraceae bacterium | reverse complement strand
GGCCGCGATCCAAGTGGTCCACCACGCGGAAACGCGGCCGATCGTCTCTGACTCGGCCCACGACGCCGAGGCATCCACGGGTCATCGGTGGATCCAGGGTCACGACGCCACGCGCTCGAGGTCCTCGCGGCCCAGCGCCACCGCGGCCCGGCCGGTGACGAGGTGGTAGAGGATGAGCAGCTGCACCAGCGCCAGCGACTCCGAGCGGTGAAGGTCCATCCCGATCGTGTACTCGCCCAGGCGCTGGCTGCGCAGGTGGGTGGCGAAGTGCAGCCGGTCCCAGATCGCCTCCTCGATCTCGGCCGCGTGCTCGGCCTCGATGTCGCCTGGGATACGCACGCGGCGCTCCGCGCCGCGCTCGCTCATCGTGATGCCGCGCACGCCGTTGCCGATGAAGGGGGAAAGGTCCGGATGCGGGAGGCCGGCGCGGAGGATCAGCTCGGCGTCGAGGCGGTCGGAGTCGCTGCTGTCGCCGGGCATGAACGACACGACCATGTCCGCGAAGCGCTCCTGCGGGCGGATGAAGGCGGCGGAGTCGGGCTCGCGGCGATCGAGCTCGGCCAGCACCTCGTCGGTCGTGTAGCCGCGCCGGGAGCAGTCGCGCTGCACCTTCCACTTGCGCCGTAGATCCTCGGGGGGCGCGAGGAAGACGCGCACGTCGTAGCAGTCGCGCATCTGGGGCGTGTGGTAGCCGAGGAGACCCTCGACGATCGCAAAGCCGTGGGGCTCGACGTAGACGGGCGGCGCGAACGTGCCGTCTGCGTGCCGATAGACCGGCTTCAGGATGGCCTCGCCGTGGCGCAGATGGCGCAGGTCCTGCGCCATGACGTCGAGGTAGTTGCAGTCGGGATGCAGTGGCGTGATGCCCAGATCGGCGCGCTGCTTGCGGTCGTAGCGGTGGTAGTCGTCGGTGCAGGCGTGGGTCACCGCGTGCTCGCCCAGGAGGCGCACGAGGCCCCTGGTGATCGTGGTCTTGCCGGCCGCCGAGTCGCCGACGACACCGAGGATGATCGGCCGCGGCATCGTCAGGTTCTCCGGAAGATGCTGCTGGCGTAGATGTCGTCCGCCTCGATGGTGATCAGCTCGTCGTGCCCAGGGGGCTTGTCGCTGTTGAAGAGGCGGCTGGCGTGGCGCAGCCGAGCACGGTCGATCGCGTTGCGGGTGCTGCGCCCGTGCGCGAAGCGCGGCATCCGCATCCGACGCTCGAGGTACTCGCGGAACGCCTGTTCCCCGCCCGGGGAGAGACGGTAGTCCTGACGCTCGAGCATGCGTTGCGCGATCTCCATCAGCTCCTCGGGCGCGTAGTCGGGAAAGTCGATGTGGTGCGTGACCCGCGAGGCCATGCCGGGATTGGACGCGAAGAACGCGTCCATGCGGTCCTTGTAGCCGGCAAGGATCACGACCAGCCGGTCGCGGTCGTTCTCCATGACCTGCAGGAGGATCTCGATCGCCTCCTGGCCGTAGTCGCGCTCGTTCTCGGGCCGGTGCAGGTAGTAGGCCTCGTCGATGAACAGCACGCCGCCGTACGCCCGCTTGAGCACGTCCTTGGTCTTGGGCGCCGTGTGCCCGACGTACTGCCCCACGACGTCCTCGCGGGTGACCGACACCAGGTGCCCCTTCTCGACGTAGCCGAGCCGGTGCAGGATCTCCGCCATCCGCAGCGCGACGGTCGTCTTGCCCGTGCCCGGGTTGCCCGTGAACGACATGTGCAGCGACGGCAGCTGCGACGTCAGGTTCGCCTCGCGCCGCAGCCGGTCGATCACGAGCAGGGCCGCGATCTCGCGTATGCGCGTCTTGACCGGCCGCAGCGCGACGAGCTCGGCGTCCAGTTCGGCGAGCACTGCGTCGATCTCGAACGTCTGCGCACTCATGCGTACCGCCGCCCTGCCGGACGCTCCGCCGCGTATCCATGCAGCGCGTAGCGCATGGAGCGGTCGGCCTTGTCGGTCCGCTCGAGCCTGAAGCCGGGCTCCTCGGGCGGCCGGCCGACGATGAAGGCGAGTGCGGTGGTCTGGCGCGTGTAGGTTGCGTCGTAGGCGATGACCTTGACGTAGTGGTGCGGGAAGCGCTCGCGGCACGCCTTCACCTCGAGCATCGCGACATCGGCCTGATCGGGCCTGAGGTCGAACAGCGGGCGGTTCCACATCTCCCAGTAGGCGCTGCGCGGGTGGGGGTCGTCGGTGTACTCGACCGAGATCGCCCAGCCGTTGCGCAGCGCGTAGTGGATCTGCGCCTCGATCTGCTCGTCGGTGAGATCCGGCAGGAACGAGAACGTGCCCTGGGTGACGCGCATGCGGTACTCCTCTCGTGTCAGGCGGCCGTCGGTGTGACGACGACGTCGGGCGTGTCGGTGGATTCGAACTCGAACGTGACGTCCTTCCAGACCTGCAGCGCCGCGTCGAGCTCCGGGCAGCCGCGGGCGGCGCGCTTCAGGATGTCCGGCCCCTCGTGGAAATAGTCGCGGCCCTCGTTGCGGGCCTGGATCATGGCCTCGACCGCGACGCGGTTGGCCGTGGCCCCGGCGCCGATCCCCATCGGGTGGCCGATCGTGCCGCCGCCGAACTGCAGGATCGAGTCCTCGCCCAGGTAGCGGAGCAGCTGGTGCATCTGGCCGGCGTGGATCCCGCCCGAGGCGACGGGCATCACGCCGGGCAGCGATGCCCAGTCCTGGTCGAAGTAGATCCCCGTCGTGGGGTCCGCGTAGAGGTGGTTCTCGCGGCAGACGTCGTAGTAGCCCTTCACGCTGCCCGGGTCGCCCTCGAGCTTGCCGACGACCGTCCCCGCGTGGATGTGGTCGACGCCGATGAGTCGGCACCACTTGGCGAGCACGCGGAAGTTGACGCCGTGGCTCTTCTGCCGGGTGTAGGTCGAGTGACCAGCGCGGTGCAGGTGCAGGATGACCCCGTTGCGGCGCGCCCACCTGGACATGGATTGCATCGCGGTGAAGCCGACGGTGAGGTCGATCATGATGATCACGCTGCCGAGCTCCTTGGCGAACTCGGCGCGCTCGTACATCTCCTCCATCGTGCCGGCGGTCACGTTGAGGTAGTGGCCCTTGATCTCCGCGGTCTCGGCGATCGCCCGGTTCACCGCCTCGATCGCGTAGAGGTAACGATCGCGCCAGCGCATGAACGGCTGCGAGTTGATGTTCTCGTCGTCCTTGGTGAAGTCCAGGCCGCCGCGGAGCGCCTCGAAGACGACGCGGCCGTAGTTCTTGGCCGACAGGCCGAGCTTGGGCTTGACCGTGGCGCCGAGCAGCGGGCGCCCAAACTTGTCCAGGTACTCGCGCTCCGTGACGATGCCGTGCGGCGGGCCCTGGAAGGTCTTGACGTAGTGCGGCGGGATGCGCAGGTCCTCGAGCCGCAGCGCCCTGACGGCCTTGAAGCCGAAGACGTTGCCGATGATCGAGGAGGCCATGTTCGCGATCGAACCCTCCTCGAACAGGTCGAGGTCGTAGGCGATCTTTGCGATGTACTCGTCCTCGCGGCCGGGCACCGGCTCCACGGCGTACGCCTTGGCCTGGTACTTGCCGTGGTCGGTCAGGCGGTCGGTCCAGACCACAGTCCAGGTCGCCGTGGAGGATTCGCCGGCCACGGCCGCCGCGGCCTCGATCGGGTCGACGCCGGGCTGCGGCGTGACCCGGAACGCCGCGAGGATGTCGGAGTCCTTGGGCTCGTAGTCCGGGTTGTAGTAGCCCATCTCCGCGTACGGCGTCACGCCCGCCGCCCAGCGATCCTTTTTCTCGATCATGCGGGCGAAGCTACGGCAGAAGAATTCGCCAAACAAGAAAGATTCGGGTCGCTCCCATAGAACGACGACTAATCGTCGCAGCCCTCGGTACGCTCCGGAGTCCGATGGACCCGACGCCTCTCCCCCGGGTCCCCGACGTGCAGGCGTCGGCCCCGGCGATCCATGTGTCGCTGTCGCGCGTCGGCGTGACGAACGTCGAGAAGGTCACCCGTATCGGCCCTCGCGGTGCCGAGCAGCTCTATCACGCCAAGCTCGACTGCTTCGTCGAGCTCGGACCGGAGCAGAAGGGCGCGCACATGTCGCGCTTCGAGGAGGTCGTCAACGACGTCATCGGCGAGGTGATGCTCGGCGAGGGCGGTTTCAAGGCCGAGCAGCTCGCCCAGCGAATCGCCCTCGAGGTGCGCGAGCGCCAAGACGCGGTGCGCGCGGAGGTGACGATCGCTGCCCGCTATCCAGAGCACAAGCCGGCGCCGGTGTCCGGGATCGCCACCCAGGAGATCTACACGCTCTTAGGCTCGGCGGTCGCCTCCGAGCGCGGCACGCGCCGGCTCGTGGGTGTCGCCGCGCAAGGAATGACGGCGTGCCCGTGCGCGCAGCAGCTGGTTGCCGGGCGCTCGCGCGAGCGCCTGGGCGCCGATGGGTTCACCGACGACGAGATCGCCAGGATCTTCGAGGCCGTGCCGGTTGCGACGCACAACCAACGCGGCCTGGGCACGCTCTACCTCGGACTGCCCGAGGAGTGCGACACCGACGTGGATGCTGCGGAGCTGCTCGCGATCGTCGAAGACTCGATGTCCAGCGAGATCTACGAGCTGATGAAGCGCTCCGACGAGGGCGCGGTGGTCGAGAAGGCCGCGCGTCGTCCGAGGTTCGTGGAGGACTGCGTGCGCGAGGCGATCCGAGGCACGATCGAGCACTTCGGCGGCCTGCGGGACGACGCCTTCGTGTCGGCCCGCCAGGAGAACCTCGAGACGATCCACCAGCACAACGTCGTCGCCGAGCGCTGCGGGCTGCTCGGTGAGCTGCGTCGCGAGCTCGACGCCGGTCAGCACGTCGCACATCACACGACGATGCGCGAGTGGCTCGACGCCGCCGGCCGAGCCTGAATCCAGCTGATCAGCGCAGCCGAATCCGATCGGCGCCGTGGATCCTGACGTGATCGAGCGCGGAGCCGCTCGCGTCGCGTACGCCTAGGCGCTCGACGAGCGCCGCGTAGCGCCCGCCCGCCAGACCGTCGGCCAGCACTGCCGCGCCCTGCGCGGCGGCCTTCACGTGCGCGCCGAGGCCCGCCGCCAACCGCAGCGGCGCTACGTGCGCAAGCCGCGCGCCGAGCGCTTCGAGCATGCCCGGCGCCTGCGCCAGGCGCCCCGCGATGAGGATCTCGCGCGGGGCCGGCGCGCTGATCGTCAGCGCGAGCGCGGCCTTGGCCGCGCCCTCCTCCAGGGCGAGCCATCCCTCCCGGTGGCGCGGGTCGCGGCGCAGCGCCTCCAGCCCCTCCGAAAGATCGACCTCTCCCTGCGGGTCGATCGCGCCGCCGCTGAACACCGTCCGCTTCGACAGGGCAGCGCCGAGGAGGTACGCCGCCTCCGCGTCCAGCGCACCGCACGCCCGCGCCCCGATCGGCCCGGCCGAACCACCGAGCCCGTCGACGATGCGCCCGCCGTCGACGGCGAGCGCGGCGCTGAACGCCCCGCCGAGCTCGAGCATCACGAAGGACGTCTCGGCGAAGTCGACGCCGAGCCGGAGCGCCTGGTCGGCGATGCACAGCGCGACGCTCGCGACCTTGTCCGCGGTCCCCATGTCGATGCGGTTCCACTTGCGGTACGCCGGGATCGTCGGCAGATGGATCGCGCCGGGGCCGAACACGAGCGGCAGTCCCGAGGCGATGAGCGCGCGCAGGATCGAGCGCATCCCGCCGACGCCGACGCGGCCATGCGGCTCGTCGTCGCGCAGGAGCAGCATGAGCGCGAGGTCGCGCTCGCCGACCTGCTCGACGGGAACGAACGGAAGCCCGTAGCCGGCCGGACCGAGCACGAGCTCGAACGGCCCGTGGTCCACCAGCGCCTGAACCAGTAGGGCCGGATCGGCGCCGACGTCGTCGGTGCGGAAGCTGCGCTCGAGCATGACCTCGCCCCCGTCGAGCGCGCACACGTCGAACGAGAACGTGCCAGGGTCGACGCCGGCCACCCGCGGACCGTCGCGGCTCAAACGAGCTCCTTGGCGATCGCGTAGACGGCGTCGGTGTCGAGGACCTGGTCGTTGCTCTCGAAGAGCCGCCGCACGCAGGCCTTGTGCACCTTCATCTTCGGGCCACCGATCGCCAGCGCGCCGAGCACGAGCTTGCCGTCGTACTCGGCGAGGTCGTCGGTCGCCTTCGTGCCCTCGACGCCCAGCGGCTCCGCCGCGTTGTAGTCGGCCAGGAGCTCTACGGACTCAGCCGCCGCCCACGCATCGCGGCGCAGCACCTCCACGCCGGCCGGTCCGGCCGCCAGGACGATCTGTGTGCCATCGAGCGTCGCTTCGAGCTCGGACCGATCACTCGGCTCGCGGATGTCGAGGCCGAGTTTCTCGGCGACGCTGAGCCCGCGCGGGCGGTGATAGGGGCGATCGTCGGCGAACAGGTCGGGCGGCACCGAGGCGACCGTGACCTCGCAGCCCTCCTGCTGCAGCAGGGTGGCCGAGCGCAGGCCGACGGCTCCCACGCCGAGAACGACCGCGCGGTTGCCATCCAGGCTGCGCGCCTTCGCGATCCGCGCGATCGTCGTCGCCGCGGTCGTGTTGCAGCCGTTGGAGTCGAGCATCACCGAGACCCGGAAGGGGCCGAAGTACGCCTTCTGGACCTGGGCGAAGACCTGCTCGCCCCCGGCGACGTCCTTGCCGCCCACCCACACGGCCGTGTTCTTGAGGTCCTCCACGCCGCGGGTGAAGAATGCGTCCTGCACGAGCGCGCGCGTCTCGTCCGGCTTTACGCCGCCATGGGCGAGCAGGACGTCGACGTCGGCGTCGTGCGCGACGATCGCGTCGAAGGGGCTGGGGTGCTCGTCGGTGTCGAGCTGAAGCAGGACTTTCTTCACGATCCCTCCTCGGTCGAGCCGTCGTCGGAAGGCCCGCGGATGATGTCCCGCCCACCCGTCAGTCGGACGCGCTCGCGCCGCGGCTCGTCGAAGGTCAGGTAGCCCCAGTCGAGCGGGGACTCCTGCCGGTAGTTCTTGCCCAGCCCGCGGGCGATGGCCGCCTTCATGAGTTCCTTACCCAGGTAGAAGGCGTGCGTGTGCTCGTCGATGCCGAGCTCGTCGAAGATCTGGTTGATATCGGTGCCCTTGACGAAGTGCTCGGCGTTGAACGCGTAGATCCAGTCGGCATCCGTGAAGATGCGGATGTTGGGGTCGGTGATGCTCGCCTGGAGCTCGCGCAGCTCGGCCTCGGTATAGGGGCGGACGTCCTCGTCCTTGATCGTGAGCAGCCGGCCGTCGACGTGCTTGGGCGGCGTGCCCTCCTGCTGGGCGAAGTACATGAGCTTGGCCGCGAGGACCGCCTCGCGGACCGCGCCTCGCGCCCAATCGATGACCTCAGTGGTCAGCACGTTGCGGATGCCGAGCTCCTGGCAGAAGCCGAGCAGCAGCGCCGTGACGCCGGTGGTGTCGGCCTCGGTGAGCTCGGTCAGGTTGCCGATCCCCATGAGCATCTCGACGTCGGGGTGGCGGCGCCGCACATCCAGGTAACGGCCGAGGCTCGCGGCGAAGCCCGAGCCGATCGGCTCGATGATCGGGTCGACGAGAAACGGCTTGCCGAGCTCCCGCACGTGGGCAATGGTCGCGTCGAGACTGTGGAGGTCGTCCGGTGTGTCGGGTATCAGCACGGGCGTCGCGCGCAGCTGCTGTGCCACATGGCGGTTGTGCCCATTGAGGCTGAGGACGTAGTCCACGCCCGCGGCGTCGGCCATCAGGACCTCGTCGGGGTCGAGTGTGTCGATGCTGAGCGTGAAGCCGCGGGCCTTGAGGTCGGCGATCACCTTCGGTCCCTCGTCGAGCCAGTTGCGGTCGAGCGAGAGCCCGAGGTCGATGACGTCGGCGCCGGCGTCGCGGTAGTAGCTCGCCGCCTCGACGATCCGATCGCGCTCGAGGTGCGGGACGTTGTTGATCTCGGCGAAGATCCGGATGTCGCGCGCGCCATAGCGCGAGCGCGCGTCGGCCTGGCCGAAGAACGCCGGCAGGCGCTTGAGGTCGGCGGGGCCCTTCTCGGCCGGGATATCGAAGCGCTCGCTGAGCACCGCGGGATCGCCCTGGCACATGCCCGGGATCATGATCCGCGTCACCCCGGGCGGGACCTCGAGCCGGCGGGCCATCCAGTCCGCCGTCATCAGCGCAGCGACGGTGATCTTCATCACTGCGACGTCGTAGTCGAACGGCAGGTCGGCTCGCTCCAGCGTTCCCCGCAGCGCCGGCGCCGCGAGCTTGCCGGTCACGAACAGGTATCGGTCGGCCATCGCGTCGATAGCCGCTCGGCGCGAGGGCCTAGCCGCGGCCCTTGCTGAAGACGAACTTGTTCGGGGTGCCCTCGAGCGCGCTGTCGTCCCCGGGGCGCCACAGCACCGTGTCCTCGATCTGCCGCGCCACCTCGAAGTCCTTGTCGGTGATGCCGCCGGCGGCGTGGTTCTGCAGCTTGACCCACAGCTTGCCCCAGGTCACCGCGAGGTCGGCGTGGTGGTAGGCCGCCTCGCACACGAAGCCGATGGCGTTGACGACCATGAGCGTCGTCGGCCAGCCGTCGGTGTTGTACTTGCGGCGGATCCAGTCGCCCTCGAGGTACCAGTCGTCGAGTCCGGCCTCCTTGAGCTTTGCCTCGATCTCGTCGGGCCCGTAGGTCTTGGGCTTGGCGCTTGCCTCCATGGGAATGCCTCCTTCGCGGTCTCCGCTGACTACAGCACGCCGAGCGCTACATCACCACGCCGCCGTTGACATTGATCGCCTGTCCGGTGACGAACGCGGCCGCCGGCGAGGCGAGGTAGAGCGCCGCGTCCGCCACGTCCTGAGGGCGGCCCCAGCGCCCCAGCGGCGTGTCCCGCGCGACCGAGCGGCGAAAGTCGGGATCGGCCTGCTCGCCGAAGCTGGTCTCGATCCAGCCCGGACACAGCACGTTGACGCGCACGTCGGGCGCCAGGCTCCGCGCGAGGCTCTTGCTGAACGCCAGCACGCCGCCCTTGACCGCGGCGAACAGCTGCGGGTCGTCGCCGGCCATTCCGGTCGCGACGTGGTCCCAGCTCATGTTGACGATCGTCCCGCCGCGTTCCTGGTTGCGCATGACTTCGCCGATCGCGTACGAGCAGGCGATCGTGCCCTTGAGGTCGACGGCCAGCAGCGTGTCGAGCTTGCGCTCCCACTCCCACGCCGCCGCCTCGCCGGTGAGTACGTCCGCGCCGGCATTGTTGACCCAGACGTCGAGCCGGCCGAGCTGCTCGCGGGCCTCGGCGACGAGGCGCTCGCAGGCGTCGCGCGTCGCGAGGTCGGCCTGGCGGACGTGCGCGCGCCCGCCGCGCGCCGCGATCGCGTCGGCGGCCTCGCGCGCGCGCTCGGGCGACGCGTGGTGCGTGAGCAGCACAACGGCTCCCTCGGCGGCGTAGGCCTCGGCGATCGCGCGTCCGATCCCGCTGCTCGCGCCGGTCACGACGGCGTGCAGGCCGTCGAGGCGGCCCGCTCGGGGGAGGTCCGACGTAGCCGGCTAACCCTCCACGCCGGCCGCGAACGGATGGCGCGCCGCCTCCGAGGAACCGAGGATCGCGCTCACGCTGGGCTCGTTGCCGAGGGCGCGCGCGATCGCTTCCTTCGTGGCTTGGTAGTTGTAGTCGAAGATCCTCTTGTCGTCCGTGGCGTCCCAGTGGATGAACACACCGCAGATGATGCAGAGGTCGTCGATATCCGCTTCGGCGATGACGCCCTCGCGAACCGAATCGACGACGCCGCGTGCCACGGCGGCCTGGGCGGGCCCGAACATCTGCACCGCCTGTATCGCGCCCTTGATCGTGACCTTGTTGGACATGATCGTGTCCGGCTTGGCCGGGAGGTTCGGGGCGACGATCGCCAACAGGTTCGTGTGACCCTCCTTCTGGTTGACGAGGGAGTGCGCGAACGCTTCGCCGACCGGTCCGCTCTTTGAGCCGATCAGGACGTCGACGTGCGCGACCTCGTTGCCCTCGCCGACGAGCGACTCTCCAACCAGCAACGTCGGTGCCATGACCCGTCTCCTCCCTATCGTTGTCCGTGTGCCTGAGTTATCAGGGAAGGGGTCGGCGACTCTATCTTCTGGCGCTGAACACGGTCAAGCTCGCCGGCAGCGGTCGGCCGCACATGCGCAGGCGGCGACCGTTCGTACCACCGACGGCGTCGCCGGTGCCGCACAACTGGCCTGCGTGCTCGAGGTCAGCGCAGAGAAGCCGGGCAACATCACCCCGAGCCACGACTTCCGCGACACCTCCTACGAGGACATGCTGCGCAGCGCGATCGCGGTCGGCCCCGAGCTGGCTCGCGCGGGCGAGCGCGGGGTGGGGGAGACGGTCCTCGCGGTCGTGGAGGCGTCGCGCCGCGTCGCGCCGGCGAACACGAACCTCGGGATCGCGCTGCTGCTCGCGCCGCTTGCGAAGGCCGTGCTCGACGGCGCGCCGCTGCGGGCGCGGCTCGGCGCGACGCTGCGCGCGCTCGACGTCGCCGACGCACGCGCCGCGTACGCGGCGATCCGCCTTTCCGGCGCGGGCGGCCTGAACGAGCGCGTCGAGCACGACGTGCGCTCGGAGCCGACGGTCGGCTTGCGCGAGGCGATGGCAGGTGCCGCGCAGCGGGACTCGGTCGCCTCCGAGTACGTGACCGACTACGCGTTGACCTTCGACACCGGGGTCCCCGCGCTCGTCACCGCGCTCGGCGACGGCCTC
>DATDKF010000083.1:0-3615 GCA_036520135.1 Solirubrobacteraceae bacterium | reverse complement strand
GACGTATGAGGGCATGCCCTCGTCGCGCGCCGTGAGCTCGGCGTAGCGGCCGCCGGCGGCCACCAGCTCCTCGTGCGTCCCGCGCTCGGCCACGACGCCGCCGTCGAGCACGGCGATCTGGTCAGCGTCGCGCACCGTTGACAACCGGTGCGCGATCACGATCGTGGTGCGGCCTTCGGCCAGGCGCTCCAGCGCCTCGCCGACCGCGCGCTCGGTCTGGACGTCGAGCGCGCTCGTCGCCTCGTCGAGCACGAGCACCGGCGGGTTCCGCAGGATCGTGCGCGCGATCGCGATCCGCTGCCGCTCGCCGCCCGAGAAGCGGAAGCCGCGCTCGCCGACGACCGTGTCGTAGCCGTCGGGCAGCGCGGTGATCGTGTCGTGGATCTGGGCCGCGCGCGCCGCCTCCTCGATCTCCTCGTCGGAGGCGTCCGGCCGCGCGAAGCGCAGGTTCTCGCGCACCGACGCGTGGAAGAGGTAGGTCTCCTGCGAGACCACGCCGACCGCGTCGGCGAGCGTGCCGAAGCGCAGCTCGCGCAGGTCGGCGCCGTCGAGCCGCACGGTGCCGCGCTCCGGGTCGTACAGGCGCGCCGCGAGGTAGCCGACGGTGGTCTTGCCCGAGCCGGTCTCGCCGACCAGCGCGAGCTTGGTACCGGCCGGGACGTCGAGGTCGACGCCCTGCAGGTTCCATTCGTCGCCGTAGCGGAACCAGACGTCCTCGAAGCGCACGTCGCCGGTCACCGCTGGCAGGTCGCGGTTGCCCTCGCGCAGGTCGACGTCGAGGTCGAGGTACTCGAAGACGCGCTCGAACAGCGCCATCGAGGTCTGGATGTCGACGCCGACGCCGAGCAGCGACTGGATCGGCCAGAACAGCCTGGTCTGCAGCGTCGTGAACGCGACCAGCGTGCCGATCGTCACCGCGCCCGGGGCGAGGCCCGCGAACAGGTAGACGAGCGCGGGCATGACCGCGAACGAGGTCTGGATCGACGCCATGACCCAGCGCCCAGCCATCCGCGAGCGGACCTCGAGGTCGGCGAGGCGGGCCGACTCGCGCTCGAAGCGATCGGCCAGCTCGTCGCCGCGGCCCATCGTCTTGCCGAGCAGGATCCCCGAGACCGACAGCGACTCCTGCACGAGCGAGGAGATGTCGGCCATCGCGCCCTGCCTGGTCGTGGCGATCCTGCGCCGCTGGTTGCCGACGCGGCGGGCCAGCAACACGAAGAACGGCGTGAGGCCGAGCGAGAACAGCGCCAGCCGCCAGTCCAGCACCATCATCGCGATGACCGTCGCGATCACCGTGGTGACGTTGGAGACGATCGAGGTGGCGGTGCTGGTGACGACGTTCTGCACGCCGCCGATGTCGTTGGCGATCCGCGACTGGATCTCGCCGGTGCGCGTGCGCGTGAAGAAGGCGAGCGAGAGCCGCTGCAGGTGGCGGTAGACCTGCGCGCGCAGGTCGTGCATGACCTTCTGGCCCACCACGTTGGAGAGCCAGGTCTGGCCGACGCCGAGGACGCCGGTGGCGACGGAGATGGCGATCATCCCCGCCACCAGCAGCGCGAGCAGCGTGTTGTCGTCGTTCGGGATCGCGTCGTCGAGCACGTCCCTCAGCAGGAATGGGGAGATGATCCCCAGTCCTGCCGAGAGGGCGATGAGCGCGAGCACCGCCGCCAGCCGCCCCCGGTAGGGGCGGAACAGGGCGGTAACTCTGGTGCCCAGGCCTTCGTCCGCCGGCCTCATGACCGGGTCGGTCGCCATCCGTGGCGACCGTAACCGCCTCACTAGGCGACCGCCTCGGTGCGGGCCGGCTCCAGCGCGAAGTCGAGCACCTCGTCGATGCTCATGACCGGGTGGAACGTCATCTGCTCGCGGACGTCCTCGGGCACGTCGTCGAGGTCGCCGCGGTTGCGCTCGGGGAGGATGACGTCGGTCAGGCCGGCGGCGTGGGCGGCCAGCACCTTCTGCTTGAGCCCGCCGATCGGCAGCACGCGGCCCTGCAGCGTGACCTCGCCGGTCATGCCGACCGTGTGCTTGACCGGGCGGCCGCTGAGCAGCGACGCGAGCGCCGTCGTCATCGTGATGCCGGCGCTTGGGCCGTCCTTGGGGATCGCGCCCGCGGGGACGTGGACGTGGAACTCCTTGCCGCTGAACGTGTCGGCGTCGAGGCCGAGCTCGTCGCGGTGGCCGCGCACGTACGAGAGCGCGATCCGGGCGGACTCCTTCATCACGTCGCCGAGCTGGCCGGTCAGCACGAGGCCGTCCTTGCCCTCCATCGACGTCGCCTCGACGAACAGCACGTCGCCGCCGACGCCGGTCACGGCGAGGCCGGTGGCGACGCCGGGCACGGCGGTGCGCAGCGCGGCCTCCTGGAAGACCTTCTGGCGGCCGAGCGCCTCGCGCACGAGGTCGATGTCGATCGCCACGGGTGCCGTGGCCTTGCCGGACGCGATCTTCGTGGCGGTCTTGCGCAGGATGGTCCCGAGCTCGCGCTCGAGGTTGCGCACGCCCGCCTCACGCGTGTACTCGCTCACGACGGTCCTGAGCAGGTCGTCGCTCACCGTGACCTCATCCTCGCGCAGGCCGTTGCGCTCGCGCTGGCGGGGCCACAGGTAGTCGCGCGCGATGGCGACCTTCTCGGCGACCGTGTAGCCGTCGAAGCGGATGACCTCCATGCGGTCCAGGAGCGGGCCGGGGATGGTCTCCGCGACGTTGGCGGTCGCGATGAACATGACCTCCGAGAGGTCGAGCTCGACGTCGAGGTAGTGGTCGCGGAACGAGTGGTTCTGCGCAGGGTCCAGGACCTCGAGCAGGGCCGAGCTCGGGTCGCCGCGCCAGTCGGCGCCGACCTTGTCGACCTCGTCGAGCATGATCACCGGGTTCATGGTCCCAGCGTCGCGCAGCGCGCGCACGAGCCGGCCCGGGAGCGCGCCGATGTAGGTGCGCCGGTGGCCGCGGATCTCGGCCTCGTCGCGGACGCCGCCGAGCGACATGCGGACGAACTCGCGCCCTGTCGCGCGGGCGATCGACTCGCCGATCGAGGTCTTGCCGGTGCCGGGCGGGCCGATCAGGGTGAGGATGGCGCCGGAGCGCTTGTCCTCGGCGATGTTGCGCTCGACGCGCAGCTTCTTGACGGCCAGGTATTCGACGATGCGGTCCTTGACGTCCTCGAGGCCGGCGTGGTCGGCGTCGAGCACCTCACGGGCGTGCACCGGGTCGAGCACCTCGTCCGAGCGCTCCTTCCACGGCACGGCGATCAGCCAGTCCAGGTAGGACCGGATCATCGACGCCTCACCGGACTGCTCGCCCATGCGCTCGAGCCGGCCGAGCTCCTTGGTCGCCTGCTCCTCGACCGCCTCCGGCATCCCGGCCTCGGCGATCTTGGCGCGGTACTCCTCGACGACCGAGGCGGAGTCCTCGCCCAGCTCGCGCTGGATCGACTCCATCTGCTTGCGCAGGAAGTACTCGCGCTGCTGCGCCTCGGCGCCGGACTGGACGTCCTCGCGGATCTTGCGGCGCAGCTGCAGCTCGGTCAGCCGCTCGCGCTGGAACTTGACGGCCAGCTCGAGGCGGTCGGTGACGTCCAGGGTCTCGAGGATCTGGACCTTTTGCTCGAACGAG
>DATDKF010000082.1:0-4303 GCA_036520135.1 Solirubrobacteraceae bacterium | reverse complement strand
TCGCCAGCCAGACCGCCGCCGAGGGCTCGCTGATCACCTCGGGCGCGAACGTCGTGGGGATCGGCGGCTTCTCCGGCCGCGAGAGCCAGGTCACGACCGAGTGGCTCGCCGACGCGGTCGAGTCCGGGAAGATCCGCTACGTCCTCACGACCGGCGGCGGCGGGCTGCCCAACGACGGCCGCACCGGCGCCGACGACGTGCTGGCCGCCGTCGAGGCGGTCGGCAAGCCGGTGAGCTCGGTCGACGGCCTCTACGACCTGCACGGCCTCGCCGACGCGCTCAGGTCACAGTGAACCCGCCGTCCACGCGGACCTCGGCGCCGGTCACCCAGCCGGCGCCCGGGTTCGCGAGCCAGCGGATCGCGTCGGCGACGTCCTCCGGCTCGCCGAGCCGCCCCAGCGGATAGCCGGCCTCCATGTCCGCCCGGCGCGCCTCGAAGTCCGGGCGGTCGGTGCGCGCGAGATCGGTCACGACCGAGGCCGGCAGGACCACATTGCAGCGGATGCCGTCGCGCGCGTACTCGAGCGCGAGGGCCCGCGTCAGCCCGATCAGCGCGCCCTTGGCCGCCGCGTACGGGCCGACCCCGGGGGCAGGCTTGACCGCCAGCGTGGAGGAGACGTTGACGATGCAGCGGTCGCCTTCGGCGCGCAGCAGCTCCGGCAGCGCGGCGTGGAGCACGAGGTAGGGGCCGCGGAGGTTGATCGCCAGCAGCTCGTCCCACAGGTCGACGCCGACCTCGTGCAGCCGGATGTTGCGGCGGATCACGCCCGCGTTGTTGACCACGACGTGCAGGCCGCCGAACGCCTCGACGGCCGTCCCAACCACCCGCGCCGCGTTCTCCTCCACCGACAGATCGCCGCTGACGGCGATCGCCCGGCCGCCCGCCGCCGCGACCTCGGAGGCGACCGCGGCCAGCGGATCGGGCCGCCGGCCCGCGAGCACGACGGCCAGCCCGTCGGCGGCCAGGGCGAGCGCGGTGGCCCGGCCGATGCCGGTGCCGCCGCCGGTGACGATCGCGACGCGGTCCACCGGCGGCTACCCGGGCTCACCCAGGTCCACCCGCATGGCGGCCGCGAGCGCTCCGCCGAACACCTGCAGGGTGTCGCCGAAGCGGACGGTGTGCGGCCCGCCGAACGGCTGGCGGTCGAGCACCTCGAGCGTGTCGCCGAGCGCGACGCCGCGCTCGGACAGGTAGCGCAGCATCGCCGGGTCGGCGTCCGACACGCGCACGAAGCGCCCGCGGTCGCCGGGCTCCAGATCGGCCAGGCTGCGCGTGCTGCTCTCGTCGATGTGCAGCCCCGCGTCCGGGATCGGGTCGCCGTGCGGGTCGTGCGTCGGGTTGCCGAGCTTGGCCGCGATACGCGCCTCGAGGTCCTCGGAGATGACGTGCTCGAGCGCCTCCGCCTCCTCGTGGACGCGGTCCCACGGGACGCCGAGCTGCTCGACCAGGTAGAGCTCGAGCAGGCGGTGATGGCGGAGCACCTCGAGCGCCACCTGCTCGCCCTCGGCGGTGAGCTGCACGCCGCGGTAGGGGACGTGCTCGGCGAGCCCGAGGTCGGACAGCTTCTTGATCATCCCGGACGCCGACGCGGGCGTGACCTGCAGGCGCTCGGCGAGGTCGTTGGTCGCGACCGGCTCGCCCGCGCGGTGCTGGAGCGAGTAGATCGCCTTCGCGTAGTTCTCGACGGCCTCGGAGGGCATCAGACGCTCACCAGCAGCCCGGTGGCGAACATCAGGGCGAGCCCGGCGAGCAGGCCGGCGACCGCGCGCGGGTGCAGTGTGCGGCCGCCCTCGTCGCGCAGCGACGGTGCGAGCTGGACGATGACCTGCACGATCGCGCCGGCGCCGAAGCCGAACAGGAAGGCGGCGAGGCTGGCGTTGAACGCCGCTGCGCCGATCCAGGCGCCCAGCACCGCGGGCGCGCCCGCGATCAGCCCGAGCGTCGCGAGCCGGCCGGCCGACGGCCGGTCGTGCGCGATCGGCGCGACGATCGCGAGGCCCTCGGTGGTGTTGTGCAGCGCGAAGCCGACGACCAGGAACGCCCCGAGCGCGAGCGCACCGACCGTGTACGCCGACCCGATCGCCACGCCCTCGCCGAGGTTGTGCAGGCCGATGCCGGTGGCGACCAAAAGCGCGAGCGAACCGCCCGACGCCTGCGCCTGGCGAGCCCGCAGCCACTCCGAGACGCCGCTCAGCAGCAGGTAGGCGACGAGCCCTCCGAGCAGCACGAGCGCGGCGCCGCCGAACGCCTGCGAGCCTTCGCCGGCCAGCTCGAGGCCTTCGAGCGTCGCGTCGATCGCCAGGAACGCGAGCAGGCCGACGGTCAGCGCGATCACCGCGCGCACCCAGGCCGCGGGGATGCGCCGGATCCACGGCAGCCACAGCATCCCGAGCGCGATCGGGATCACGCCGACATAGATCCCCAGCAGCGCCATCAGCCCGAAGAACGACAGGTCGTTGGCGGGCGTCGCGACCGCGACCGGGATCTCGTGCGCGATCGTTCCGCCCGTCGACGTCAACAAGGCGATCTCGTACGCCTCGCCCTCGACCCACGGCTGCTCGAGCCGCAGGACCGCGCTCTCGAGCCGCCCGATCGGCTCGTCCGCGCCGGCGAACTGCACGAACGCGTCGTTGACCACGGCCTGGGCGATCGCGACCGCGTCGGGGCCGTCGTTGCGGACGGTCAGCTCGATCACGCCGGGGGTGAGCTTCGTGCGCTCGACGGCGATCTCCTCGGCGGGGACGCCGTGGCGCTCGCCGAGCCCGGGCCCGCCGAGCAGCGCGAACGCCGCGATCGCGGCGGCGATCAGCAGCAGCGGGACGACTCCGAGCACCCACAGCGGTGCGCGCCAGACCATCACGTCACCTCGAAGAACCCCTGCCAGCCGAGCTCGGTGAACTCGGACTGGTGGGCGTGGAACATGAAACGGCCCGGGTGGGCGAAGCGCCACTCGAGGATCCCACGCTGGCCCTGGCACAGCATCACCGTGTCGGTGAACTCGGACGGAACCGCCGACGTGCCGGTCGGGAAGTAGTGGAACAGGTTCCCGTGCAGGTGGAACGAGTTGACAAGGTCGTACTCGAGCACGTTGACGAGGAAGATCCGCACGAGCTCGTCGCGCCGCACCTGCAGCGGCTGGTGCATGTAGCCGAACGGGATCGTGTTGGCCGCGTACATCTCGTTCGCGCGGTCGAAGTTGGTGTCGAACCCGTTCATGACCATCACGAGCTCGTCGGCGTCCTCGCGGCCGTCGGCCGGGTCGACGATGAACGCGCCGTACAGACCCTTGGCGATGTGTTCGGCCAGCGGCCGCACGTGGCAGTGGTAGAGGTGCAGCCCGGCTGGCAGCGCGTCGAACTCGTAGACGGTGCTGGCGCCCGGCTTGATCTGGCCCGCGCCGACGCCGGGCACGCCGTCCATCTCCGCCGGGTGGATGCCGTGGAAGTGGATCGTGTGCGGGTGGTGCGAGGCGTTGGTGAATGTGATCCGCAGCCGCTCGCCCTCGCGGCAGCGCAGCGTCGGCCCCGGGATGCGGCCGTTGTATGTCCACGCAGCGAAGCGCACGCCCGGCGCGACCTCGATCTCCTTGTCGGCCGCGTACAGCTCCCACTCGCGGACAACGCGACCGCCGGCCAGCCGCCGCGTCGTGCCCCAGTCGAAGTCGCGCGCGATCGCGTGGGGGTCGAAGCCATTGGCGGCGTGGTCGACCGTGCGCCCGCCCCGGAACGCGGCGTGGTCGCCGGGGTCGTGCGCGTGCTCGCCGGTGTCGGCGCGCGCCTCGTGTTCCCAGGGATGGCGGTGCGGGATCGTGCTGTGGAGGAGCCCGGCGCCCGCGAGCACTCCCGAGCCGGCGAGCAGCCTGCGGCGTGTCAGTTCACCCACAAGCGCGATTATGGCACGCCTAAATCATTTTGTCGAGCCGCCGGAAAGAAGCCAGCGCGCGTGGCCGAGAAGGCGTTCGGGCGGATACCGCTCGGGGTCGTCGAGCAGCAGCCGCGCGCCGGCGTCGGCGACCGCGGAGAGCGCGTAGCCGGTCAGCTCGGGGTCGGGCGAGCCGGCCTGCGGGCCGACCGCGTCTCCGAGCTGGCGGACGACGGCGGCGCGGCCGGGTCCATCAGTAGCCGTGCGCCAATCGTTGGCCAACCTTTCCTACCAGGGCCTGTAATCGATGCGTAACCATGTCAGCGTCACGATCCCAACGTGTCGCCCAATGGGCAAAATCATCGACCCCGGTTCGAGCCGCAAGCGCCCTCAGCATCCAGATGTGCTCGTAGTGATAGGTGACACTGGCAAGCCTCGGCG
>DATDKF010000081.1:0-12456 GCA_036520135.1 Solirubrobacteraceae bacterium | reverse complement strand
GAACCTCACCTGCCTGCGCACGCTGTCGGAGATCGGCGCCCGCGGCTCCTTCAGCGCGGCGGCCGCGGCGCTCGACTACACACCGGCGGCGGTCTCCCAGCAGATCGCGCTGCTCGAGCGCGAGGCGGGCGTGCGGCTCGTGGACCGCGGCCCGCGCGGCGCCTGCCTGACCGATGCCGGCAGGCTGCTGGTCCGCCATGCCGACGTCGCGCTGCTCGAGCTCGCCAAGGCGCGCGAGGCGCTCGCGGCGCTGTCCGCGACAGCGGTCGCGCAGCTGCGTGTCGCGGCGTTCCCGACGGCCACCGCGACGATCGTCGCGCTCGCCGCGCGCAGCTTCGCCGACGAGCACCCCGAGACGTCGGTGCAGGTGGCCGACGCCGAGCCGGACGCGGCGCGAGCGCTGCTCGCGAGCCGTCAGGCGGATGTCGCCGTCGTCTACGACTACGAGTCGGCGTTCGCCGATGACGTGATCTGGCGCGAGCCGGTGTTCCTCTGCCTCCCGGCCGAGCACCCGCTCGCCGCGGCCCAAGAGGTGGATCTCGCCGACCTCGCCGGCGAGCGGTGGTTCGGCAGCGACCGGTGTCCGTGGGTGCCGGCGCTCGTCGAGCAGTGCCGCGCCGCCGGCTTCACGCCGATGTTCAGTCCCTTCCTGAGCCACGACTTCGCGGCGATGCAGGGAGTCGTCGCCACCCACGGACTCGTCAGCGTCATCCCGGCGCTCGCGCTCGACGCGCCGCACCCGGGCGTGGCCATCCGGCAGCTGCGGCCGGCCCCGCAGCCACGCCGTCTGCGCTACGTCGCGGCGGACACGACCAGCCCGACCGCGCAGCAGTTCCACGACCACCTCGCGATGGCGGTCGCGCGCCGGTCGAGCGCGCAGCCCGTCATGGGCTAGTCCGCGTCCGGCTCGACGTCCGCCGACGCGCCGTCGGCGCCGTCGCCGGGCTCGACCGCCACGACGCCGTCGCCTTCCACGGCGACGTTCCCGTTGCCGTTCGCGTCGGCCGCGGTCTCGACGACCAGCGCCACAGCCGACACCTCGTCGCCCTCGCGCAGGTTCATGACCTTCACGCCCTGCGACGTGCGGCCGTAGCGGTTGATGCCGCGCACGCCGGTCCGCTGGACCATGCCGTTCTGGGAGATGAACACGAGCTCCTCGTGCTCGCGCACGACCAGCGCCGCGGCGAGCAGCCCCTTGGCCTCGGTGAAGCTGATCGTCTTGACGCCCTTGGCGCCGCGCGAGGTGAGGCGGTACTCGTCGATCCCCGTCCGCTTGCCGTAGCCGGCCTCGGTGATGACCAGCAGATCCTGGCCCGGCCGGGCGACGTCCATCGCCAGCACGTAGTTGTCCTTGCCCGAGACGTCCATGCCGCGCACGCCGCTGGTGTCGCGGCCCATCGGGCGAGCGTCCTCCTCCTTGAACCGGACGGTCAGGCCCTCGTGCGAGACGATCAGGATCTCATCGCCCGGGTCCACGCGCCGGACGGCGACCAGCTCGTCATCCTCGCGGATCTTGATCGCGATGATGCCGTCGGCCTTGATCGGAGTGTTATAGGCCGGGAACGCGGTCTTCTTGACCGTTCCCTGGCGCGTGGCGAACATCAGGAACTCGGTCTCCGAAAAGTCGCGCGTCGCCAGCACCGACTGCACGCGCTCGCCGTCGCGCAGCGGCAGCACGTTGCCCAGGTAGCGGCCCTTGGACGTGCGGCTCGCCTCCGGCAGGTCGTAGACCTTCGAGCGATAGACCTTGCCGCGGTTGGTGAAGAAGAGCAGGAAGTCGTGCGTCGAGCTGACGAACAGATGCTCGATGTAGTCGTCTTCCTTGAGGTCCATCCCAATGATGCCCACGCCGCCTCGACGCTGCTGCCGGTAGGTGGCCAGCGGCAGCGACTTGATGTAGCCGGAGTGGGTGATCGAGATGACCATCTGCTGGTCGGCGATCAGGTCCTCGATGTCGAGGTCGTCCTCGCTCGGCGCGATCACCGTGCGGCGCTCGTCGCCGTAGCGGTCGCTGATCTCGGTCAGCTCCTCCTTGATCAGCGACAGGACCATCTCCTCGTCGCCGAGCAGCTGGCGCAGCTCCTTGATGCGCTCGGTGAGGTCGGCGTGCTCGCGCTTGATCGCGTCGGCCTCCAGCGCGGTCAGCTGCTGCAGGCGCAGGTCGAGGATCGCCTGGGCCTGGATCTGCGTCAGCCCGTAGGTGTCCATCAGGCCGGCGCGGGCGACGTCGCGGTCGCGCGAGCCGCGGATCAGCGCGATCACCTCGTCGAGGTGGTCGAGCGCGATCAGCAGGCCTTCGAGCCGGTGCACGCGCGCCTCGAGCGTGCGCAGCTCGTGCTTGGAGCGGCGGACGATGACCTCACGCTGGTGCTGGACGTAGCTCCGGAGCACCTCGCGGAGCGAGAGCGTCCGCGGCACGTTGTCCACCAGCGCGACCATGTTCACGCCGAACGTCGTCTGCAGCGAGGTGTGCTTGTAGAGCTTGTTGAGGACGACCTTCGGGTTGGCGTCGCGCTTGAGCTCGATCACCACGCGCATGCCGCGCCGGTCCGAGTGGTCCTCGATGTTCGTGATCTCGGTGAGCTTCTTCTCGGCGTGCAGGTCGGCGATCTTGCGGATGACGCCGCCCTCGCCGCCCTTCTTGACCATGTAGGGCAGCTCGGTGATCACGATGTGGTCCTTGCCCTGCTTGCCCTCCTCGATGTGCGCCTTGGCCTGCACGCGCACGCGGCCCCGGCCCGTCTCGAACGCGTCGCGGATGCCGGACATGCCGAGGATGACGCCGCCGGTGGGGAAGTCCGGGCCCTTCATGTGCTGCATCAGGCCCGGGACGTCGATGTTCGGGTTGTCGATGAAGGCGATCGTCGCCGCGATCGTCTCGCGGAGGTTGTGCGGCGGGATGTTCGTCGCCATGCCGACCGCGATGCCGCTCGAGCCGTTGACCAGCAGGTTGGGGAACCGCGCCGGCAGCACGACGGGCTCGTTGTTCTGGCCGTCGTAGTTGGGCTGGAAGTCGACCGTGTCGGCGTCGAGGTCGCGCAGCATCTCGCGCGCGATCGGCGCCAGGCGCCCCTCCGTGTACCGCATGGCCGCGGCCGGATCCTCGTCGATCGAGCCGAAGTTGCCCTGGCCGTCGACGAGCATGTTGCGCATCGAGAACTCCTGCGCCAGGCGCACGAGGGCGTCGTAGATCGCCGTGTCGCCGTGCGGGTGGTACTTGCCCATCACGTCGCCGACGATGCGGGCGGACTTCGAATAGGCGCGGTTGGGCTGCAGGCCGTTCTCGTTCATCGAGAACAGCACGCGACGGTGGACGGGCTTCAGGCCGTCGCGGACGTCGGGCAGCGCGCGCCCGACGATGACCGACATCGCGTAGTCGAGATACGACGAGCGCATCTCCTCCTCGAGCCCGCGGGGCTCGATGTTGCCGCCGGAGATGAGGTCGGTGCCGGCCATCAGACGTCCAGGGTCGCGACGCGGGCGTTCTCCTCGATGAACTCACGGCGCGGCTCGACCTTGTCGCCCATCAGCATCGTGAAGAGGCGGTCGGCGGCGGCCGCGTCGTCCATCGTGACCTGCATCAGCGTGCGGGTCGTGGGGTCCATCGTGGTCTCGCGCAGCTGCTCGGCGTTCATTTCGCCGAGGCCCTTGAAGCGCTGGAGCTTGACGCCCTTGGCCGCCACCTCCATGACCGTGCGCCGCAGGTCCTCGAACGACAGCGCCTCGTCGGACTCCTCGCCGAGCCGGACGGCGAACGGCGGCATGCCGGCCATCTTCACGAGCTCGGAATGCACGCGCGAGAGCTGGCGGTACTCGTTGGCGTCGAACATGGCGCGGCGCAGGCGGTGTGTGCGGGCGAGGTTCGTCTTGCGCTCGACGGCGAGCACGCGGATCAGCCCGTCGTCGCTGGCGATCAGCTGGGTGGTGTACGGCTCCCCCTCGGGATCGTCGCGCCCGAGCAGCTCGAGCAGCGCCTCGGGCGTGGTGATCTGCTCGTCGAGGATCTGCGACTCCTCAAGGAAGTTCACGACCTCGTGGCCGAAGTCGGCCTTGAGGGCGCTCGCCCAGCCCTCGTACTGCTTGAGCAGCCGCGAGTAGCGCTGCCAGCGCGTGTCCGTGAGCTTGAACGCCTGGCCGGCGTGGTCAGTGATCTCGAACCGCTCGAGCTTGTCGCCGAGCAGGGTCTCCTCGAGCTCGGAGTCCTTCTCGATGTAGCGCTCGCGCTTGCCCTGGGTGAGCTTGTACAGCGGCGGCTTGGCGATGTAGACGTAGCCGGCCTCGACAAGCTCCTGCATCTCGCGGAACAGCAGCGTGAGCGCGAGCGTCCGGATGTGGGCGCCGTCGACGTCGGCGTCCGTCATGAGGATGATCTTGTGGTAGCGGGCCTTCTCGATGTCGAACTCGTCGCGCACGCCGGTACCGAGCGCGGTGATCAGCGCCTGGATCTCGGTGTTCTGCAGGACCTTGTCGATCCGCGCCTTCTCGACGTTGAGGATCTTGCCGCGCAGCGGCAGCACCGCCTGCGTCGAGCGGTCGCGGCCCTGCTTGGCCGAGCCGCCGGCCGAGTCGCCCTCGACGATGAACAGCTCCGTGAGCGACGGGTCCTTGACCGTGCAGTCGGCCAGCTTCCCCGGCAGCGCCGTGCGCTCGAGCGCCGACTTGCGCGTGAGGTCGCGCGCCTTGCGGGCCGCGGCGCGCGCCTGGGCGGCCGAGACGGACTTGCGGATAACCGCGCGCGCCTCCTGCGGGTTCTCCTCGAGGAACTGCGCGAGCTTGGTGTTGACGACCGAGGCGACGAAGCCCTCCATCCCGGGGTTGCCGAGCTTGGTCTTGGTCTGGCCCTCGAACTGCGGGTCGGTCAGTTTGACCGAGATCACCGCCGTCAAGCCCTCGCGGACGTCCTCGCCGGAGAGGTTCTCGTCCTTCTCCTTGAGCTCGCCGATCTCGCGCGCGTAGCGGTTGAGCGTACGCGTCAGCGCCGACCGGAACCCCGAGAGGTGCGAGCCGCCCTCGTGCGTGTTGATGTTGTTGGCGAACGAGAACACGGACTCCTGGTAGGAGGAGTTCCACTGCAGGGCGACCTCGACGGCGCCCTCGTCGGACTCGCCGTCGAAGAAGACGACCTTCTTCTGGATCGGGTCCTTGTTCTCGTTCAGGTACGCGACGAAGTCCTCGATCCCGCCCTCGTAGTGGAAGCTGGCGTTGCGGTTGCCCTCGCCGCGCTCGTCCTCGATGCCGATCCGCAGCCCGCGCGTGAGGAACGCGGTCTCGCGCAGGCGCTGCTCGAGCGTCGCGAACTCGAAGTCCAGCGTCTCGAAGATCTCCGCGTCCGGCAGGAACGTGATCGTCGTGCCGGTCTCCTTCGTGGCCTCGCCCTTCTTGAGTTCGCCCTGCGGCGCGCCGCGGACGTAGTCCTGCGTCCACTTGAAGCCGTCGCGCCGGACCTCGACGTGCAGCGACTCGGAGAGCGCGTTGACGACCGAGACGCCGACGCCGTGCAGGCCGCCGGAGACCTTGTAGCCGCCGCCCTCGCCGAACTTGCCGCCGGCGTGCAGGACGGTCAGGACTACCTCGACAGCCGGGCGGCCCTCCTTCTCCATCGTGGCGACGGGGATGCCGCGCCCGTCGTCGACCACCGTGATCGAGTTGTCGGGGTGGATCGTGACGTCGACCCGGTCGCAGTGGCCCGCGATCGCCTCGTCGACCGAGTTGTCGACGACCTCGTAGACGAGATGGTGCAGACCGCGCACACCGGTCGAGCCGATGTACATGCCCGGTCGCTTACGGACCGCCGCCAGACCCTCCAGGACGGTGATGTCCTCGGCGTCATAACCCGATTGCTGCTGCTTGTTGGTCCGCTCGTCGTTGGAAGCCACAGTGCCTTTCGTCTACACAAGCGACGCCCCGGCGTCGGGACGGTGGTCCACGGCCGGGGCGAGGCCTTTCACGTGGTCAGTATTCTAGCAGGCGGGCCCCCCTGGACCCCTTGGCCGGGTGTTACAAAACTCCTGCAAAATCGCCAAAAAACGCATGGCCTCAGGTGCCCCGGTCGGACACCCTTCGCGCTTGTACTCGCAAGCGGCGCACGGCGGGCCTCCCGAGCGCCCGGTTGAGGCGCTCGACGACCAGCTCGGACATCAGGTCGAGCTCCTGTGCGCGCACCGCTTCGCCGCACGCGACGTACACGTCGCCGCCGCGCTCGCGGAACGGCTCGCTGTGCGGCGCGAACGCCGCGCCGGCCGCCTCGGGCCACGCGCGCTGGACTTCGGCGAGCAGGGTCGCGGGCGCCAGCGCGGCGGTCACGGCGTCGAGCGCATGACCCACCGGACGAGGCGATCGGCGCCTCATCCCGCCGCTCGCTCAGGAGCGGTTTGCAGGACGCGGCCCTCGGCGATCGCCACCCGCTCGACGCCCGGCTCGTCGGCGCCGGGGACGTGGCCGAGCTCGGTGGCCGTCACGACGCTCTGGCCGCCGGCGCGCAGCACCTCGACGAGCCGGGCCCGCCGTGTGGCGTCGAGCTCGCTCATCACGTCGTCGAGCAGCAGCAGCGGCGGGGAGCCGCGCTCGGCGGCGAGCTCCTCACGCTCGGCCAGCAGCAGCGCGAGGAGGCCGAGCCGGACCTGGCCGCGCGAGCCGTAGGAGCGCAGCTCGCGCCCGTCGCGCAGCAGCGCGAGGTCGTCGCGGTGTGGGCCGTGGCCGGTGAACCCGCGCTCGAGGTCGCCGTCGGTGCGCTCGGCCAGCTCGGCGGCCAGCGCGTCGGCGCTGTCGGCGCGCGACCGCGGCCGGTACGCCAGCTCGGCTTCGCCCTCCAGGCCGAGCGCGGCGGCGTGCGTAGCGAAGCGCTCGCGCAGGCGGGTGACGGCCTCGCCGCGGTCGCGCATCAGCGCGACGCCGTGGCGAGCGAGCGTGGCGTCCCAGGTCGGCAGCGAGCCGCGCGCGGCGCGGCCGGCCCGGATCGCCGACAGCAGCGCGTTGCGCTGGGCGAGCGCCGCCGAGTACTCGCGGCGCGTGCCCGCGCGGGCGGGCCACAGCGCGGCAACGACCTGGTCGATGTGCGCGCGCCGGAGCGCCGGAGCGCCCAGGACCAGCTCGAGCCGGTCCGGCAGGAACACGGCCACCAGCGGCCGCGCTTCTGAATCGGTTAAGCGATCGACGGGAGCGCCATCGACGCGCAGGTGCTTCGGCTCGCCCGGCTGGAACCCGACCGCGATCGTGTGGTGCCCGGTGGCGTCCTCGGCTTCGAGCTCGAGCCGCGTGAGCGCCGTCCCGAAGCGCACCGACTCGCGCTCGTTCGCGGTTCGGCACGAGCGCCCGGTGCAGGCGAAGTACAGCGCTTCAAGCAGGTTCGTCTTGCCGGCGCCGTTGCGCCCCGCGATCACCGTCAGCCCGGGCCCCGGTCGCAGCTCGGCGGCCTCGTAGGACCGGAAGTCCCGCACGGCTAGGCGGGTCACGACCACTAGACGGGCCGAAGGCCCCGGTTACGGCCGCCATGGATGGCGTCCGTTCCCATCAAGAGGCCGGCGGGATGAAGGCCTTGGCTACACATTCAGTCGGATGGGCATGAGGAGGTACTGGAACCCGCTGCCGTCCGCGGCCTCGATGAGGCCGGGGCGCAGCGGCGAGATCAGCTTCAGCACGACGTCGCTGGACTCGAGCGCCTCGAGCCCGTCGCGCAGGAACTCCGGGTTGAAGCCGATCTCGAACGGCTCGCCCTGGAACGGGACCGGCACGGTCTCCTGCGCCTCGCCGACGTCCGGTGTGCGCGCCGAGACGGTCAGCTCGCCCTCGGCGAAGCTCAGGCGCAACGGCGCGTTCTTCTGCGCCAGCAGCGAGATGCGGCGGACGACGTCGGCGATCTCGGTGCCGTTGAGGGTGAGCTCGTGCTCATAGCCCTCCGGCAGCAGTTGGCGCACGTTCGGGAACTGGCCGTCGATCAGTCGCGAGGAGAGCACGACGCCCGCCGCCTCGAACACGACCTGGTTTGCGCGCAGCGAGACGGCGATCCGCTCGGCCGAGCCGTGCTGGACGATCCGCGTCAGCTCCTGCAGCGCCCGGGCGGGGACGTTGGCCTCGAACGCGCGCTCGAGCGGCGCCTCGAGCTTGGTGTCCTTGACCGCGAGGCGGTAGCTGTCGGTCGCCGCCATCCGCAGCTCCTGCTCGCCAGCCGACACGAGGATGCCGGTCAGCACCGGGCGCGTCTCGTCGCGCGACGCGGCGCGGGCCACCTTCATCACGGTCTCGACCAGCGCGGGCCCGGGGACGTCGACGCGCTCGTCACCCTCCGGCTCGGGCAGGGGCGGGAAGTCCTCGAGGCGCAGAGTGCGGATGTGGAACGTCGCCGAGCCCGAGGTGAGCTCGACGTCCTGCTCGGCGGCGCGCAACTCGAGCGTCAGCTCATCGGCCGGCAGCGCGCGCACTACGTCGACGAGCAGCCGCGCCGGCAGGACGACGGCGCCCTCGCGGGCGACCTCGCCTTCGAGCGGGACACGCAGGCCGATCTCCATGTCCGTCGCGCGGAGTTCGATGGCGCCGGCCGCGGCCTGGATCTGCACGCCGGAGAGCGCCTGCACGGCACTCCGGGTTGACGCTGCGCGGGTGACGGTCTGCAGCTGGGCGAACAGCGCATCGCGCCGGGTCGAGAGTTTCATGTGATGGATCGCCTCAAATTCACGATGGAGATGATCAGAAGAGAGTCGTGTTCATCGGGGCTGTGGATGCTGTGCACAGCGCACGCAAATGGCGCTGCGCCGCGGCCGGGGCGCGCACAGGCGGCTGTGCATGAACCCCGCAGTCTGTCAGGCGCCCCGGACCTCACCGGCCGCCGCCGAGATCGTCGGTGAGCCGCCGCACGGTCTCGTATGCATCACGGTCGGTGGCGATCCGCTCGGCGGTGCGTCGGCACGCGTGCATGACCGTCGTGTGGTTGCGACCGCCGAACGCGCGGCCGATCGCCGGCAGCGTCTGATCGGTCAACTCGCGCGCGAGGTACATCGCCACCTGGCGCGGCCACGTGATCGGCGCCGCCCGGCTCGTGGAGAGCAGGTCGTCCATCGAGACGCCGAACGCCTCGCAGATGCGCTCCTGGATGTCCTGCACCGACCGGCGCCGCTGCCGCGTGCCGGGATAGAGGCCGGCGAGCACCTCTGCGGCGAGCTCGGTCGTGACCGGGTGGCCGATGAGCGAGCCGTAGGCGACGACGCGGATCAGCGCGCCCTCGAGCGCGCGGATGTTGGTGTCGACGCGCTCGGCGATCAGGTCGATCGCCGCGGGGTCCAGACACGCCACGTCGTCCTGCCGCACGCGTTTGCGCAGGATCGTTCGGCGGGTCGCGAAGTCGGGCGGCTTGACGTCGGTCACCAGGCCGGCCTCGAAGCGCTCGCGCAGGCGGTCCTCGAGTGCGTCGAGGTCGCGCGGCAGGCGATCGGACGTGAGCACGAGCTGGGCGCCGGCGCCGTGCAGCGCGTTGAACGTGTGGAAGAACTCCTGCTCGGTCTTCGCCTTCGCCTGCAGGAACTGGACGTCGTCGACGAGCAGGACGTCGACGCCGCGGTGGGCGGCCTTGAACGCGTCGAGCCCGCCGCTGTGCAGCGCACCGACGAAGCGGTCGGTGAACGTCTCGGCCGTGGTGTAGCGGACGGTCAGCCCGTCGCCGTGCTCCTCGACGTAGTTTGCGATCGAGTGCAGCAGGTGCGTCTTGCCGAGGCCGGGCGGGCCGCAGATGAACAGCGGGTTGTACGCCAGGCCGGGCATCTCGGCGACGGCCAGGGCGGCCGCGTGGGCGAGCCGGTTGGCGTCGCCGATCACGAACTGGTCGAACGTGAAGCGCGGGATGAAGTGCTCACGCGCGAGCGCGCGCGGCGCCGACGCCGACGCCGACGTCTCGCTCCCACGCGCGACGAGCTGGATGTGGGTACCGGAGCCGAGCACGGCCGCCGCGCAGGCCGCGAGCAGGCGGGCGAAGCTGGCCTCGACCCATGCGCGGCTCTCGGCCGGCGCGGCGATGACCACCGTGTTCGACTCGAGCCGGACGACCTCCAGCGGCTCGAGCCAGAGGTGCCAGGTGGAGTCGCTGACCGCTCGTCGCATCTCGGCGCGGATGCGGCGCCAGGCGTGTGCAGAATCGGCGTCGGGCACGAGCGCGCGGAAGGGCCTCCTCCAACGGGGGCGGTCGATCGGAACAGTGAGAAAGAGGGGCCTCACTGCGCCCCGGAGTCGCGAACATAGCAGAGCCCCGGCGGCCGAAACGCCGCTTCGGGAGCGCACCCCGCAAACAGCACGGAGTTCCCCGCGGCGGCCCTGTGGACGGGTGTCGACGGCGTGTTCACAGTGCTGTGCGAACCGCCCTCCGTGGACGCTCGGTATCCTGTTCGGCCGTCGCCCGCGGCGCGGGCCGCCCCTCGAAGGAGCTGACCTTGAAGCGCACCTACCAGCCCAAGAAGCGCAAGCGCGCCCGCACGCACGGGTTCCGCGCGCGCATGAGCACCCGCGCCGGCCGACTCGTGCTCAAGCGCCGCCGTGAAAAGGGCCGCAAGCGACTGACTGTCTGAGGCGGGCGGTGGAGTCGCACCGCGGGCCGAAGCGGCGTCGCCTCTCACGCAGCGCCGAGTTCGAGCGCGTCTACCGCCAGGGCCGCTCGAAGGGGAACCGCTTCCTCGTGCTCTACGCATTCCCGCGCGAGGAGCAGGACGCCGAGGGTCCGCGCCTCGGGTTGTCAGTCGGCCGTCGCGTCGGCGGCGCCGTGGATCGCACGCGCGTGAAGCGCGCGCTGCGCGAGGCGTTCTGGGAGGAGGCGCGCCGGCTGCCGGACGGGTCGGACTACGTCGTCGTCGCCCGGCCGGAGTCGCTCGGCCTCGTCGAGCGCGAGGGCACAGCGGGCATGCGCGCGGCGCTCGCCGAACTCGTCGACGGCCTCGGCGGCGCGTCATCGGAGGCGGCGTGAACGCGCTGCGCACCGCTGCGATCGCCCCGATCCGCGTCTACCAGCGGGTGATCTCGCCCGCGCTCCCGCGCCGCTGCAAGTACCACCCCACCTGCTCGGCCTACGCCGTGCAGGCGATCCGCTCCTACGGCATACTCCGCGGCTCCGTCCTGGCCGCCTGGCGCCTGCTTCGGTGCAACCCGTTCAGCTACGGCGGTTATGACCCGGTTTCCGCGCAGACCCTCTTCCGCCGGGCGCCGTCAGACTCCGATTCCACGTGACCGTCTTCGCAGCCAATCCACTCCAGCCGCTGATCAACGCGTTCGAGTGGATCCTTCTTAGGTTCCACGACGACATCGGGTTCGGTTGGGGCCTTTCGATCATCGCGATGACGGTGCTCGTGCGCGCGTGCCTGCTGCCGCTGACCTTCAAGCAGTTCAAGTCGATGCAGGCGCTGGCCTCGCACGCGCCGGAGATGAAGAAGCTCCAGGACCGCTACAAGAACGACAAGGAGCGGCTCAACCAGGAGATGATGAAGTTCTACCGGGAGAACAAGATCAACCCGCTTGCCTCCTGCCTCCCGCTCCTGGCGCAGCTCCCGGTCTTCCTCTCGCTGTACTACATGCTCCGCAAGGACCTGCGGTACGACATCTGCCCGGAGATCAACCCGCCCGACCGGGTGAACCCGGTGCCGTGCGGCGAGGGCGGCGACGCCGGCTTCCTCTTCATCCCGGATCTCACGGACAAGGCGACCGGCGGCGTGCTGATCGCGCTGATCGTCCTGTACGTCGGCTCGCAGCTGGCCTCGACGCTGCTGATGTCGACGACCACCGACCGCACGCAGCGGATGATCTTCCTGGCGCTGCCGTTCCTGTTCGTGACGTTCATCATCCGCTTCCCCGCCGGCCTGCTCCTGTACTGGATCACCACCAACCTGTGGACGATCGTGCAGCAGATGATCATCCGCCGCCGCCTCGGCCCGATCCGGCCGCCGGGACAGGAGTCGGGCATGGGGCTGGGTGAGCTCTTACGCGGCGGTGGCGGTGGCGCCACCAGCAAACCGGCGACCGCCCCAGCGGGCGGCGGCAGCAGCAACCCGCCGACGGGCAAGCCGAGCGGGCCGCCCCCGGCGCCGCCACGCCGTAAGAAGAAGCGCTCGGGACGGCGCCGGTGAGCGACTCCGCCGATCGCGTCCGCACGCTGCTGGAGCGGGTCTCCGACGCGCTCGGGCTGGACGCCGATGTCCTCATGGAGGAGACCGACGAGGGCATCCGCGGGACGCTCGAGGGCGAAGAGCTCGGGCTGTTCATCGGCCGCCACGGCCAGACGATCGACGCCGTCCAGCATCTCGCGTTCAAAGTCGCCAACCGCGACGCCGGCCGCGATGCGGCCGTGCGCGTGACGGTCGACGCCGCGGGCTACCGCGAGCGCCGCGAGCAGATGCTGCACCGCCAGGCCGACCAGGCGGCCGCCCGCGCGGCTCGCTCCGGCCGCCCGGTGGCGCTGGACGCGATGAGCGCGACCGAGCGCAAGGTCGT
>DATDKF010000080.1:0-11389 GCA_036520135.1 Solirubrobacteraceae bacterium | reverse complement strand
TCTGGCAGCAGTCCGGCGGGCAGTCGTGGGGCATCACGGATAAGCGGGACGAGGGCATGCGCGAGGTCGAGCAACGCGCCGAGAAGTACGGCCTGCTCCCAGTCCGCTGGCCCCACGGCTGGCCCAACAACACCCTCAAGGCCATGCGCGCCGCCATCTTCGCCCAGCAGACCGGTCGCACGGTCGCCTTCTCGCTCGCCGCATTCAGGCAGGCCTTCGCCGCCGGCAAGGATCTCTCGGACGAAGACAACGTCCTGATCGCCGCCGCCGCCTGTGAGCTCCACCCCAACGCCGTGCTCAAGGGCATCGAGCTTCAGTCGACCAAGGACCGGCTAAGAGAGGCCACTCAAGAGGCCTATGACCGCGGGGTGAGGGGCGCGCCCAGCGTGGTCATCGGCGACGACGTCTTCTGGGGCGACGATCGCCTCGAGGACGCGGCGCAGGCGCTCGCCTAGTCGGGGCCGGGAAACGCCACCCCCCAGTCGGGGGTTTCGCGATTTGCAGGCAAGGAGCACCGGGTACTCTGCCTCGCAATGGCGACGAGGGCGAAGAGCAAGGCCAAGGACGGCAACGGCGACGGTGCTGCGCCTGCCGAGGTAGCCGACGCCGTCCACATGGGCGAGGTCAAGCACGACCTCCCCGACAAGGAGACCTGCGAGACCGTCCTCGCCAAGATGATGCTGATCCGCCGCTTCGAGGAGCGCGCGGGCGAGATGTACGCGAAGGCCAAGATCGGCGGCTTCCTGCATCTCTGCATCGGCGAGGAGGCCACCGTCGTCGGCGGCACCCAGGCCCTGCGCGACACCGACTACCTGATGTCGACCTACCGCGAGCACGGCCAGGCGCTCGCCCGCGGCACCGAGCCGAAGTCGGTCATGGCCGAGCTGTTCGGCCGCCAGACCGGCTGCTCCAAGGGCCGCGGCGGCTCGATGCACCTGTTCGACTGGGACAAGCGCTTCCTCGGCGGCTACGGCATCGTCGGCGGCAGCCTCCCGCTGTCCGCCGGCGTGGCCCTCGCCAACGACTACCTCGGCAACGAGGACGTGATCCTCTCGATGATGGGCGACGGTGCCACCAACCAGGGCACGTTCAGCGAGACGATGAACCTCGCCGCCCTCTGGAAGCTGCCGGTCGTCTTCGTGATCATCAACAACCAGTTCGGGATGGGCACGGCGCTGCACCGCCACTCGGCGGTCACCGACCTGTCGCTCAAATCCGAGGGCTTCGGCGTCCCCGGCACGCGCTGCGACGGAATGGACGTGCTCGACGTGCACAGCGTCGTCACCGAGGCCCTGCGCTGCGCCCGCGAGGAGCGCAAGCCGCAGCTGGTCGAGGCCGTCACCTACCGCTACCGCGGCCACTCGATGGCAGACCCCGAGGAGTACCGCACCAAGGAGGAGGTCGAGGAGTGGCGCCGGCGCGACCCGATCAAGACCTTCGCCGACCGCCTCGTGGATGAGGACGTGCTCACCCAGGAGGACATCGACAAGTTCGACGAGCAGGCGATCGAGACCGTCGACGAGGCGGTCAAGTTCGCCGACGAGTCCCCCTTCCCCGTTCTCGACTCGCTCTACGACGACATCTACGTCTTCGACAGCGACGTGCCCGCCTGGTGGACCATCGACGAGCGCTCGCCCGAGGTGCATCGCGGCGAGCACGAGCGCGAGGCCGGCGACGTGCCCCACCAGCTCGCCGAGCAGGGCGCCGCCTATGCCGGTGTCGAGCGGCGGGCCCGCAAGCGCGACGAGGACGAGGGCGCGCAGGAGGACGAGACCGACGAGAAGGCGGACGCCGAGGCCGAAGGCGGCGAGGAGGCCTCCGGCGAGGGCGAGCCCGGCGCCGACGACGCCGAGGAGCGCGGAGGCGCCGGCTGATGCCGGTCATGCGCTACCGCGAGGCGCTCAACCAGGCGCTGCGCGAGGAGATGCAGGAGGACGAGAGCGTCTTCCTGATGGGCGAGGACGTGGGCGTCTTCCAGGGCGCCTTCAAGGTCACCGCCGGCCTGCTCGAGGAGTTCGGCGAGAAGCGCGTGCGCGACACGCCGATCTCCGAGAACACGATCGTCGGCATGGGCGTCGGCGCCGCGATGACCGGCCTGCGCCCGATCGTCGAGCTGATGACGATCAACTTCTCGCTCCTCGCGATGGACCAGATCGTCAACCACATGGCGACGATCCACTACATGTTCGGCGGCCAGGTCAAGGTGCCGATGGTCGTGCGGATGCCGCAGGGCGCCGGCCACCAGCTCGGCCCGACCCACTCGCACTGCCTGGAGGCGCTGTACCTGCACGTGCCGGGGATGCTGCTGGCCGTGCCGTCCACCGCCGCCGACGCCAAGGGCATGCTCAAGGCGGCGATCCGCGACGACAACCCGGTCGTCTTCATCGAGCACGAGTACCTCTACGGCCAGCGCGGCGACGTGCCCGACGACGAGGACCACATCGTCGACTTCGGCCAGGCGGCGGTGCGCCGCGAGGGCGCCGACGTGACGATCGTCGGGATCTCGCGGATGGCGGTGACCGCCGAAAAGGCGGCCGACATCCTCTCCAAGGAGCACGAGATCGAGGCCGAGGTGATCGACCCGCGCACGCTGCGCCCGCTCGACCTCGACACGATCCTCGAATCGGTCCGCAAGACCAACCGCGCGGTGATCGTCGAGGAGGGCTGGCCGCACGGCGGCGTCGGCGCCAACCTCGCGGCGCTGATCCAGGAGCAGGCGTTCGACCATCTCGACGCCCCCGTGGCCCGCGTGACCGGCGCGGACCTGCCGATGCCGTACTCCAAGCCGCTCGAGCAGATCGCCTATCCGCACGAGCCGCAGGTGGTCGAGGCCGTGCTCGCCACGTTCCGCGACCTGTAGCCTCGCACCAGCCTGGATGTCGGACACGGCCCGCAGCGCTCCGGCGGCGGCGGTGCTCGCCGCGCTCTCGCACGACCTGATGGCCGCGCTGGAGCCCGACGGCCGCGTCGCGTGGGCCAACGACTCCTGGCGGCGGCTGCTCGGATGGGCGCCCGAGGAGCTGGCCGGCGTCGTGCTGGCCGACCTCGTCGAGCCGGCCGACGCGGACGCCGCACGGGCACTCGCGCGCGACGGCGGCGAGGCGGTGCTCGGAGTCGCGACGCGCTCGGGCGGCGGGCGCCGGATGGCGTTCACCGCGGCGGCGGCCGAGGGCGTCATCTACATCTGCGGGCGCGACGCGACGCAGACGCGCGAGCTCGAACACGAGCTGCAGGCGGCCGAAGACCGCTTCCGCGCGCTGACCGAGGCGACGCCCGAGGCGATCTGCGTCGCCGACGGGCGCGGGCGGATCACGTTCGCCAACCGCGGCGCGACCGCGATCTTCGGCTGGGAGCCGCACGAGCTGCTCGGCCAGCCGTTCACGATCCTCGTCCCGGGGCGCTTCCGCGCGGTGTGGGAGGGTCACCTCGAGACGTTCCTGGCCACCGGCTTCCAGGACCTGCTGGGCCGGACGCTCGAGCTGCTCGGCGCGCGCAAGGACGGCTCCGAGTTCCCGATGGAGGCGGCACTCGGATTCTGGGAGCGCAGCGGCCGCAGCGCGTTCACGGGCATCATGCGCGACGTCTCCGAGCGCAACGAGACGCTCGCGGCGCTCGAGCTCTCGCGCGCCCGCTACCGCGCGCTCGTGGCGAACCTCCCGCAGGTCATCGTCGCGCTGTTCGACACCGAGGAGCGGCTGCTGGTGATGGAGGGCGGGCAGATGGCCCGCCGCGGGCTGCACCCCGGGCAGTACGAGGGCCGGATGCTCGACGAGGCGCTCGAGCCGGGCGCCGGCGCGGTGATCGGCCCGCGCGTGCGCGCCGCGCTCGGCGGTGCCGAGCAGCAGTTCGAGATCGAGGTCCGCGACGTCGTCTACGAGATCCACATCGCGCCGCTGCGGGGCGACGACGGGCGCGCGATCGGCGCGGTGGCGGTCGCGCGCGACATCACCGTCCTGCGCGAGGCGCAGCGGAGCCTGGAGGAGCGGGCGCTCGAGCTCGAGCGCTCGAACGCGGAGCTGGCCGAGTTCGCCTACGTGGCGTCGCACGATCTTTCCGAGCCGCTGCGGACGATCACCGGCTACCTGCGGCTGCTGCGGCGCCGCCACGGCGGGGAGCTCGAGGGCGAGGCGGACGGCTACGTGGGGCGCGCGATCGACAGCGCCGAACGCCTGCACACGCTGATCGACGATCTGCTGACCTACTCGCGCGTGGGCCGCTCCGAGCGGACGAGCGAGCCGGTCGACATCGAGGCGATCGTTGCCGCGATCGCCGCCAACGTCACCGCCACCCGCGAGCCGGCGCCGCGGATCGAGTTCAGCGGGCTGCCGACCGTGCCCGGCGAGCAGCGCGCGCTCACGCAGCTCCTGCAGAACCTGATCTCGAACGCGGTCAAGTTCGTCCCGGAGGGGACGGTCCCGGAGGTCCGTATCGGCGCCGTGTCGGAGGAGGGCGCGTGGCGCATCACGGTCGACGACAACGGGATCGGGATCGACCCAGCGCAGGCCGAGCGGGTCTTCGGCATGTTCCAGCGCCTGCACACGCGCGACGCGTTCCCCGGCACGGGCATCGGCCTCGCGATCGCGCGCAAGGTCGTCGAGGGCCACGGCGGCCGGATCTGGGCCGAGCCGCGGCCCGCGGGCGGGACGCGGATGGCGTTCACGCTGCCGGGGGAGCCGCCGGCCTGATGCCGGTGCGCGTCCTCGTCGCCGACGACCACCAGCTCATGCGCGAGGGGACGGCGGCGCTGCTCGGTGCCGACGAGCGGATCGAGGTCGTGGGGCTCGCGCGCGACGGCCGCGAGGCGATCGCGCTCGCCGAGCGGCGGGCGCCCGATGTGGTGCTGCTCGACCTCAACATGCCCGAGGTCGGCGGGCTCGAGGCGTGCGCGCGACTGCGGGAGGGCGGCGGCCCCGAGGTGCTCATGCTCACCGTCTCCGAGGAGGAGCCGGACCTGTACGCGGCGCTGCGCGTCGGCGCCGCCGGCTACATGACCAAGGACATGCCGCCGGCCGAGCTGATCGAGGCGGTTCTGGCGGTCGCGCGCGGCGAGCCGCGGATCGCGCCCGCGATGGCGAGCCGCATGCTCGCGGACCTCAGCCGCGGCCCGGCCGCCGACCCGGACCCGCTCGCCGCGCTGTCGGCGCGCGAGCGAGACGTGCTCGCGCTGGTGGCCGAGGGCCTGCGCAACCGCGAGATCGCCGAGCGGCTCGTGATCAGCGAAGCGACGGTCAAGACGCACGTTCGGCACGTGCTCGAGAAGCTGCGGTTCCGCAACCGCGCCGAGGCCGCCGCGTTCGCGGCGCGCCACCTCACGTGAGCGCGCGCAGGCCGCTGAGCATGCGCGACCGCGCCTCGCCGGGTGCGATGCCCAGCGCCTCGGCGATCTCCGCGACGGTGTAGCCGCCGAGGCGCGCCAGCGCCACGACCTCGCGGTCGCCCTCCGTCATCGGGGCGAACGCGGCGTGCGGCGCGGTGCGGACCGCGCGCACGATCACGCGCGCGATCAGCGAGCGGGCGTCGGAGCGCTCGCCCGCCGCCGCCACCATCACCTCCCGGGTCGCCTCGCCGGCCGCCGCCGGCCCCGCCGAGGCGGAGATGGCGGCCCCGTACACGCGCTCCAGCACCGGCAAAGGCTCGCATCGCGGCCACGCGCCGCCATCGCCCGAACGGGCGAACCCGGCATCATCCGAACGGATGATCGGCTGCGAACGACTCGCAACTGCGAACGGGTCGCAGAATATGCGGATTTGCAGGGAGAATTACATCCGGATCGGCGTCGGCGCCGTAAGCATGGGCACCCCGACCCCAAGGAGTCCTGCATGCGCAGAACCCATGTCCTCGGCGCGGCGATGATGGCCGCGCTGCTCGCCGCGGCGCTGGTCGCCTCGGCCGTCCTCGGTTCATCGCACCGAGAGGCGCCCAGGATCATGCTCGACCCGGCTGCGGACAACACGGACGTCTACGCCTTCACGGCGCCGGACTCTCCAGGCAGCCTGACCGTGGTCGCCGACTGGATCCCGCTCGAGGAGCCGGCCGGTGGGCCGTACTTCGGCAAGCTCGATCCCAAGGCGCGCTACTACGTCAAGATCGACAACACCGGCGACGGCCAAGAGGACGTCGCGTACCGGTGGCAATTCCGCTCGAAGTTCCGCAACCCGAACTCGTTCCTGTATGCGGCTCCGACGGTCACCTCGGTCAACGATCCGGACATCAACTTCGTCCAGACGTACGACCTCTACAAGGAGACCTACAAGCCCAACGGCGACCTCAAGCGCTCGCGGCAGATCGCCAACGACGTGCCGGTCGCCCCGGACAACGTCGGGCCCAAGACGATCCCGAACTACGACCCCGTCTGGCTCGGCGCGGTGAAGCCGCTCAGCGGTGGCGGCAAGACGTTCGTCGGCCCGGCCGACGACCCGTTCTTCGTCGACCTCGGCGCGGTCTTCGACGGCATCAACATCGACAAGCCGGGCCGGCCCAACATCGGCCTGGGCAACCAGGGCGGCGGCAAGGACGACGTGTCGACGTACAACACGCACTCGTTCGTGCTGCAGGTGCCGGAGGCCGAGGTCACGCGTGACCACAAGCCGGTCTCGGGCGCCGGCGCGTCCAACGCCGTCGTCGGCGTGTGGGCGAGCACCGAGCGTCAGCGCATCAGCGTGCGCTCGCACCACGGCAAGCACCACGTCAAGCGCCACTGGGTCCAGGTCTCGCGCCTGGGCAACCCGCTGATCAACGAGGTCATCATCCCGATCTCGCAGAAGGACAAGTTCAACCGCACGTCCCCCGCGGACGACGCCAAGAACTTCGGCAAGTACGCCCTCAACCCGGAGCCGGCCCGTCTGCTGAACGCCCTGTTCGGCCTCGGCGTCAAGGAGACCAACCGCACGGACATCGTCCAAGCGCTCCTCACCGGTCTCCCCGGGCTGACCCAGATCGGGAGCAAGCCGGCCGCGGCCGACACGCTCAAGCTCAACCTCGGCGTCCCGCCGGCCGCCACCGAGAACCGCTTCGGCGCTCTCGCGGGCGACACCGCCGGGTTCCCGAACGGCCGTCGTCTGGCTGACGACGTGACCGACATCGAGCTGCGGGTCATCGGCGGCGCTCTGCTGCCCGCCAACCAGGGTGGCAAGCAGCTGCCGCTGGGCGACGGGGTCGATCGGAACGACAAGCCGTTCCGCTCGTCCTTCCCGTACGTCGCCACTCCCAGGGATGGGTTCAGCGGCATCCTGAAGCGGACCGAGCCGGCGCACGCGCCGGTGCCGCAGCCGCCCGGGATGTGACCCGCGTGCGAGCCCGCCGCCTGTCCGCCGTCGTCCTCGCGTTCGCCCTCGCAGTCGCCGTGTTCTCGGCGACGCGAGGGGACGAGCGGGCGGCGGCGGGCCCGCCCCGCGTGGGCGGCATCGACGCCCCCGACGTCCGCCCGCAGGCGGACACCGACGAGCGCATCGCCCGCCTCCAGGCCGATGTGCGCAGCGGCCGCACCGACCGTGCCGCCGACCTCGCCGACGCGTATTTGCAGAAGGTGCGCGAGACCGGCGACGCGAGCTACTACACCCGCGCCGACGCCCTCCTCCAGCAGGCGCTGGCGCGCGATCCCCGCGACCAGGGGACGCTCGTCGAGGCCGCCACGCTGGCGGCCGCCCGCCACGACTTCCGCGGCGCGCTGCGGCTCTCGCGCCGCGCCCTGGCCGTGGCGCCCGAGACCGTCGCCCCGCTGCCGGTCCTCGTCGACGCGCTCGTCGAGCTCGGCCGCTACGACGAGGCGGAGCGCACGCTCCAGCGGCTCGTCGACCTCAAGCCGAACCTCTCTTCCTACGCACGCGTCTCCTACTTCCGCGAGCTGACCGGCGACCTGCCGGGCGCGATCGAGGCGATGCGCCGGGCGGTCAGCGCCGGCGGCGCGGTGCCCGAGAACGTCGCCTACGTGCAGAGCCTGCTCGGTGGGCTCGAGCTGGGGCGCGGCCATCTCGGCGCGGCCGGGCACGCCTATGACGCCGCGCTGACGGCGATGCCCTCATATGCCCCGGCGGCCGCCGGCCGCGCGCGGCTGGCCGCGGTCCGCGGCGACCTGCCCGGCGCGATCGCCCGCTGGCGGCGCATCGTCGGGCGGCTGCCGCTGCCCGAGTACGTGATCGCACTCGGCGAGACCGAGCTGGCCGCGGGCCGCGTGGCCGCCGGCCGCCGCGACCTCGAGCTCGTGCGCGGAGAGCAGCGGCTGCTCGCCGGCGCGGGCGTGAACACCGACGTCGAGCTGGCGATCTTCGAGGCCGACCACGGGAGCCCGGCGCGCGGCGTCGCGCTCGCGCGGGCGGCGTGGGCGACCGCGCCGAGCGTGCGCTCGGCCGACGCGCTCGGCTGGGCGCTGACGCGCACCGGCCGGCCCGCGGCGGGCCTGCGCTGGGCCCAGCGCGCGCTGCGGCTCGGCTCGCTCGATCCGTCGGTGCGGTATCACGCAGGCATGACCGCGCTGGCCGCCGGCCGCCGGGACGCCGGGCGCAGGGATCTGCGCCTCGCGATCGCCCACGGCCTGGCCGCACAGCCGCTGCACATGCGGCGGGCGCAGGACGCGCTGCGATGAGGCGCGCGCTGCTGCTGGCCCTCCTGCTGCTCGTCGCGCTCCCAGCCGCGGCGAGCGCCCATCCGCTGGGCAACTTCTCGGTCAACCACCTCGCCGAGGTGTCGGTGTCGGCGGAGCGCGTCGACGTCCGCTACATCCTCGACCAGGCGGAGATCCCGACCTTCCAGGAGCGCGGGCTGCCCGACGGCGAGGTGCTCGCGCGCAAGCAGGCCGAGGTGCGCAAGCGCCTCGTGCTCACCGTCGACGGCAAGGCCGTGCCGCTCCGAGCCGCGGGTCAGGCCACCATCAGCCACCCGCCCGGCGCCGGCGGCCTGCGGACCACACGCGTGGAGCTTCCGTTGGCCGCAGCGGTCACGGCGCCGGCGCGGGTGGCGGTGCGCGACGGGACGTTCCCGGGCCGCGTCGGCTGGCACGCGATCGTCCCGCGGCCCGGCGGCGGCACCGCCGTGCGCGCGGACGTGCCGGCGAGCGATCCCACCGGCGGCCTGCGCCGCTATCCGCAGGACGTGCTCAGCAGCCCGGCCGACGTGCGCGCCGCGACGCTCGCCGTGCGCCCCGGCCCCGGCACGCTCGATGCGCCCGACGGCCACCGCGCCGCGGCGGGCGGCGACGGCGAGGGCCGCGAGGACGTGCTCTCGCGCGCGTTCAGCTCCGCCGCCGCCGGCGAGGGCGTGCTCGCGCTGTTGCTGCTCACCGCGTTCGCATGGGGCGCGCTGCACGCGCTGTCCCCCGGTCACGGCAAGGCGATGGTGGCCGCGTACCTGGTCGGCGCGCGCGGGACGGCGCGGCACGCGGTGGCGCTGGGCGCGACCGTGACGATCACCCACACCGCGGGCGTCTTCGCGCTCGGCCTGGTCGCGCTCGGGCTGTCCGAGTATGTGCTGCCCGAGGACCTGTATCCGTGGCTGAACCTCATGTCCGGTCTGCTCGTGCTCGTGGTCGGCGCCTACGTGCTGCGCAAGAACCTGCGCCGCCGCAAACACCACCACCATCACCACCACCATCACCCAGACTCGCTGTCGTGGCGCGGCATCGTGGCGATGGGCACGGCCGCCGGCCTGATCCCCTGCCCGTCGGCGCTCGTCGTGCTGCTCGGCGCGATCGCCCAAGGCCAGATCGCCCTCGGGATGGTGATGATCGTGGCCTTCAGCCTCGGCCTGGCGACCACGCTCACCGTGCTCGGCATCGCCGTCGTCTCCGCCGGCCGCGCGCTCTCGCGGCTCAACGTCCCGAGCCGCATCGTCACCGCCCTGCCAGCGGTCTCGGCGCTGCTGATCGTCGGCGTCGGCGTGGTCCTGACACTGCAGGCGGTGCCGCAGGTGGCGTAGGACGGTCGATCCCCCGACCCGCGGGATCGGCCGTCCAGTGATCCGCTCTTGCGGGTGTCGCGCAATAAGCCAGCGACACCGCCGTGCAGGGGCGGCGCCGGAGAGAGAAAGGGCTCTGCATGACCGTTCCGCACGAGACGCGGCCGCTTCCGGCCGCGAGCGTTCCCGCTGCCATCACGACGCTGCGCGTCCACGGCCTGCGCGTGTCGACCGCGCGGCGGCTGGTGCTCGAGGCGCTGTTCGCCGCCGAGGCGCCGGTGACCGCCGACGCGATCGCCGCCGGGCTCGACGGGCGCCTCCCCAGCTCGGACCTCGCGTCGGTCTACCGCAACCTCGACACGCTCGAGGAAATCGGCCTCGTCTGCCACTTCCACGTCGCCCACGGCGCGGGCCTGTACGCGCTCGCCGCCCAGCACCAGGCCGGCTACGTCGCATGCGAGAGCTGCGGCGCGCACCGGCCGCTCGACTACAGCACCGTCGCGAAGATCGCGGCGGTGCTGCGCGAGGCCTGCGGCTACGAGCCGCAGCTCGCCCACTTTCCCATCGTCGGCCAGTGCCCGGAGTGCCGCCATGCACATTCCTGACGGATTCCTCACCCCCGAGATCGCCGCCGCGTGCGCGGTGCCGGCCGTCGGCGCGGTCGGTTACGGCCTGCGGCGCGCGAGCCGCGAGCTCGACGAACGGCGGGTGCCGCTGCTCGGCGTCACCGCCGCGTTCGTGTTCGCTGCGCAGATGCTCAACTTCCCGGTGGCCGGCGGCACCAGCGGCCACTTCCTCGGCGCCGCGCTCGCAGCGGTCCTGCTCGGGCCGTGGCTCGCCTGCCTGGTGCTGTCGGTGGTGCTCGTCGTGCAGTCGTTCGTGTTCGCCGACGGCGGCGTGACCGCGCTGGGGGCGAACGTGCTCAACATGGGCGTGATCGGCGCACTGGTGGTCGGCGGCCTGATGCTGGCCGCCCACCGCGTGCTGCCGTCCAACCGTGCCGCGTTCCTCGGCGTCGTCGGCGTCGGCGCCTGGCTGGCGGTCGTCGCCGGCTCGACCGCCTGCGCGCTCGAGCTCGCGGTCTCGGGCACCGTGCCGCTCGGCACCGTGCTGCCCGCGATGCTCGGCGTCCACCTGCTGATCGGCATCGGCGAGGCCGTGATCACTGTCGCCGCCGTGAGCGCCGTCCTGTCCACCCGGCCCGACGTCGTGCGGGCGCTGCCCCGAGGAGTCCTGGCATGAAGTGGTTCACGATCCTCGCCCTCGCTATCGCGATCGGCCTCGCGACGGCCGCGTCGCCGTTCGCCTCCTCGGCGCCCGACGGCCTCAACCGCGTCGCGGCCGACAGCGGCTTCGACGGGCGGGCGAAGGCGAGTGACGGACCGCTGGCCGGCTACGCGCTCCCCGGCGTCACCGACGCGCGGGTCGCCAAGGGCCTGGCCGGGTTCGCCGGGACGCTGATCGTGTTCGTGGTCGGCGCCGGGATGGCGCGGGCGGTGCG
>DATDKF010000079.1:0-10638 GCA_036520135.1 Solirubrobacteraceae bacterium | reverse complement strand
GGGAGCCCTGCTGCTCGCGGGCGGCGCGAAGGGCAAGCGGATGGCATTGCCCAACGCGAAGATCCTGATCCACCAGGTGTCCTCCGGCTTCCAGGGCCAGGCCACCGACATCGAGATCCACGCCCGCGAAGTGATCGAGCTCCGCCGCCGGCTGGACGAGATCATCGCCGAGCACAGCGGGCAGGAGATCGCCAAGGTACGTCAGGACACTGATCGCGACTACTTCATGAGCTCGGAAGAAGCGACCACATACGGCATCATCGACAGGGTGATCTCCGAGCACTAGGGAGACGGATCCAATGGCCCGGCCCACCGACTCCAACGAACAGCTTCTCTGCAGTTTCTGCGGCAAGTCGCAACGACAGGTCAAGAAGCTGATCGCAGGCCCGGGCGTCTACATCTGCGACGAGTGCATCGACCTTTGTAACGAGATCATCGACGAGGAGCTGACCGCTCCGCCGTCGTTCGACCTCGACAACCTGCCCAAGCCGAAGGAGATCTACGGCGTGCTCAACGAGTACGTCGTCGGGCAGGAGCAGGCCAAGCGCACGCTTTCGGTCGCGGTCTACAACCACTACAAGCGCGTGCAGATGATGCAGGCCGACGACTCGGACATCGAGCTGCAGAAGTCGAACATCCTGCTGCTCGGGCCGACCGGCTGCGGCAAGACGCTGCTCGCGCAGACGCTCGCTCGGATCCTCAATGTGCCGTTCGCGATCGCCGACGCCACCGCGCTGACCGAGGCCGGCTACGTCGGCGAGGACGTCGAGAACATCCTGCTCAAGCTGATCCAGGCCGCCGACTACGACGTCAAGAAGGCCGAGACCGGGATCATCTACATCGACGAGGTCGACAAGATCGCGCGCAAGGCCGACAACCCGTCGATCACGCGCGACGTGTCGGGCGAGGGCGTCCAGCAGGCGCTCCTGAAGATCCTCGAGGGGACGACCGCGTCGGTGCCCCCGCAGGGCGGGCGCAAGCACCCGCACCAGGAGTTCCTCACGATCGACACGACAAACGTCCTGTTCATCTGCGGCGGCGCGTTCGCGAACCTCGACAAGGTCATCGAGCGCCGGATCGGCCACAAGGGCGTGGGCTTCGGAGCCAACATCGAGTCGCGGACGCAACGTGACACCGGCGCGCTCTTCGAGCGGGTCCTGCCGGAGGACCTCATGCAGTACGGGCTGATCCCGGAGTTCATCGGCCGCCTGCCGGTCTGCTCGGCCGTGCACCAGCTCTCGAGGGACGACCTGATCACGATCCTCACCGAGCCGCGCAACGCGATCGTCAAGCAGTTCCAGCGCTTCTTCGCGTTCGACGGCATCGAACTGGTCTTCTCCGGCGACGCCCAGAAGGCGGTCGCCGACAAGGCGCTCGAGCGCGAGACCGGCGCCCGCGGCCTGCGCTCGATCATCGAGGACATCCTGCTCGACGTGCAGTTCGAGCTGCCCTCGCGGCGCGACGTCAAGAAGTGCGTCGTGACCAAGGAGACGGTCGACCGCGGCGTCAAGCCGACGCTGGTCACCGAGGCGCCCGACGAGTCCGACTCGCGCGAAGCGAAGTCGGCCTAGTCGAGCACGATCTTCGGCGCCTTCTTGTGGTCCGGGAGCGCGGACCAGTAGCTGCGGATCGCGGTCCCTGACGGGAGCTCGACCTGCTCGCGCAGGTTCGTGCGCCAGCGCGCCACGCCCCTGCGGCAGCGCCCCCTCACGCGCTGCTGCTGGAGCTTCTCGCCGGCGCCGGTGCGGAGCACCACGGTGCGCTTCGGGAGGCGCGCGGGGCACGCGTCGTAGCGGATGACGAGCGTCGGCGTGGCGCGCGTGAGCCGCACGCCGCCGGCCTCGAGCTTGAGATGGAGCGCGCTCAGGCAGCTGTGCCAGGCGGGCTCGTCCGGCACCGAGCACGGGCTTTTGGCCGCGGCTGCGGGCACGGCGGTGGCACTGACGAGCGCTGTCGCGGCGAGCGCGAGCATGCAGCGGCGCATCGGGGGCGATGCTCCCTGAAACCGGTGCGTCCGGTACCCGTCGGAAGACCAGGTTTCTGTGGACTTGTCGGCCGCGGTGGCGCCCGCGAACGTCAACTGCGGCTGAGTAGGGGAGCGGTGAAATGGCGCGTTGCCGCTCGTCCGCGGGGCGTCTGGCGAGTTGACCTCCCATACGGCGGTCAACTCGCCAAGGAGTCAGCGAAGTGGCGCGTTGCCGCTCGTCCGCAGGCCCTGCCGCGGCGCCGGCGTCCCCGACCTCCTTACCCAGCCGCAGTTCGCCCGGGCTCCAACAAACGCTCAGCCGCGTCGAGCACAGCGTCGCGCCACTCGGGCACGAGCCCCGCGCGCGTGCGACGGTCGGCCAGGTCCGCGGGCGTCAGCGCCAGCTCGTGCCGCACCGCCCACAGCAGCTCGGCGCCGCACGCCGGGACCCCGGGTCCGAGCGGCTCGAGCAGCTCCGGGCGCCCGTCGGCGAGCGCGACGACGGCCGGCGCCTCGGTGCCGTAGCGGCGCACGAGCCGCTCGGGCGCGGCCACCGACCGCAGCGCCGCCGGCGCGGCGGCGCCCACCAGGGGCAGCCGCGCGGTCCGGCACGGCCGGTCGCTGATGCGATCGACGGCGTCCTGCGCCATCCGCCGGTAGGTCGTCAGCTTGCCGCCGACGATCGCCAGCGCGCCCGACGCCGGATCCTCGACGAGCGCGTGGCGGCGCGAAAGGTCGGCAGTCGCCTCCGAGCCGCCCTCGCCGGTCACGGCCAGCGGCCGCAGCCCGGCGTAGCGGCCGGCGACGTCGTCCGGGCCGAGCGGCACGTCCAGAGCCGCGGAGGCGCGGTGCAGCAGCTCGGTCTCCTCGGCGGGGTCCGGGCGCGGCTCGTCGTCCGGCTCGCCGGGGGCGTCGACGTCGGTCAGGCCGATCGCCACGAGCCCGTCGCCGCGCGGGATCGCGAACACCCAGCGGCCGCGCTCGCCCGGAACCTTGACGTTCACGACCGCGCGCGGGTGGCCGAGGCGGCCGGCGCGGACGAGCAGGTGTGAGCCGCGGCTCGGGCGCAGCGTCACGGCGTCGGTCAGCCCGCTCGTCCACACGCCGGCGGCGACGATCGTCCGCCGCGCCCGGACGCTGAAGCGCTCGCCGGTGCGGCTGTCGACGGCGTCGACGCCGTCCTCGCGCAGCCCGACGACATCGGCGTAGGTGAGCACGCGCGCGCCGTGGAGCGCGGCCGTGCGGGCGACGGCGACGACGAGCCGGGCGTCGTCCTCGAGCTGGCAGTCCCAGCTCAGCAGGCCGCCGCGCAGCCCGGCGGCGCGCAGCGCCGGCGCGAGACGGCGCGCCTCGAGCGCGCTGATCCGCCGCGGCGGCGGCAGCACGCGGCGGCTGGTACGCGCGGCGCTCCGCAGCCCGTCGCCGATCCGGCCGCCGACCTGCAGCCTGGCCGCGGTCCTGTGGTCCACCGCCGCGTCGAGCGGGATCAGGAAGGGGATCGGGCGCAGCAGGTGCGGGGCGACCGAGCGCAGCAGGATCCCGCGCTCGACCGCCGACTCCCAGGCCAGGCCGACGTCGCCGTGCTCGAGGTAGCGCAGCCCGCCGTGGATCAGCTTCGAGCTCCAGCGGCTGGTGCCGTGCGCGAGGTCGCGGCGCTCGAGCAGCGCCACCGACAGGCCGCGGCTCGCCGCGTCGAGCGCGACGCCGGCGCCGGTGATGCCGCCGCCGACGACCACCAGGTCGACCACGTCGCCGCCGGCGAGGCGCTCGAGCTCGGCGGCGCGGCGCGCCTCGTTCAGGGACGCGCTCACGGCCGCAGGTACCCGTCGATCGCGCGGGCCAGCTCGGCCCACGGGTCCAGGCCGGGCTCGTGCTCGCCGTGCGACGCGAGCACGAAGCCGCGGGCGATCAGCTCGATCGCCGCCGACAGCACCTCGGGCGGCGCGTCGGTGCGCACCGACCCGTCGGCGTCCGCGAGCGCGGCGGCGCCCGCGGCGACGGCCATCTTCTGCATCCCGCCCAGCCGCTGCGTGACGTAGGGGAGCAGCAGCTCGGGGTCGACGTCGAGCAGCCGCACGAACAGCGGGTCCTCCGCCAGCGCGCGCGACCCGTGCACGACCATCGCGACCACCCGGTCGCGCGTCGTGGCGCCGGCCGCCTGCTCGGCGGCGGTCGAGACCAGCCGCCCGAACTCGCGCGTCATCAGCGCGGCCAGCACGCCCTCGAGGTCGGGGAACCGGCGGTACAGCGTCATCCGGCTCACCTGCGCCCGCCGCGCCACGTCGGTGACCGTCGTGCGCCGCACGCCGACCGCGAGGACGCACGCCCGCGCGGCGTCGAGCAGGCGGTCGTCCTCGGTGGTCGGCGTGTGACGCTGTGACAGTATGCGTCTAAATGTAACTCATCGGAGGATGTTGACGCCGGGCGCCGCGGTGTCGAAGCCGAGCGCCGAGGCGAAGCCCGGAGGGGTCTGGTCGTGCGTCAGCCGGCCCCGGGGCATCGCGGCCGATCGTGACCTGCTCGGCGTTGTCGGTGCCGATCAGGTTCAAATGCGTGGAGTCGATGATCCGCGCCTGGAAGGACGCGCCCGCAGCCGCGGGGCGACCAGCGCGGCGACCGCGACCGCCAGGGCGATCAGGAGTCTGGATGGGAACATGGCGGGAAGGACGTCGGTCGGGCGGCCGTCATTCCCGCCGATCTAGACTCCTCGGCCCGATGAACGACGAGCTCGAGCGCCGCACCCGATACGACGCCGCCGAGGCGGAGGCGCGCGTGCTCGCGCGCTGGCTCGAGTCCGGGCTGTTCCATCCCGAGCCGGCCGGCGACGCCGCCGACAACTACTCAATCGCGATCCCGCTGCCGAACGTCACCGGGGCGCTGCACATGGGCCACGCGCTCAACGGCGCGGTGCAGGACACGCTGATCCGCCTCGCCCGCATGCGCGGGAAGCGGACGAAGTGGATCTTCGGCACCGACCACGCGGGGATCGCGACGCAGACCCAGGTCGAGCGCCTGCTCAAGTCGGAGGGCACGAGCCGCGAGGAGATCGGCCGCGAGGCGTTCGTCGAGCGCGTGTGGCGCTGGCGCGAGCAGTACGGCTCCACGATCGTCGAGCAGTTCAAGCGCCTCGGCGCCTCCTGCGACTACGAGGACGAGCGCTTCACGCTCGATCCCCCGTACGCGCGCGCGGTCCAGAAGGTCTTCGTCGACCTCTACGACAACGGCCTGATCTACCGCGACAACTACATGGTCAACTGGGACCCCGGGACGCACTCGGCGATCTCCGACCTCGAGGTCGAGGAGCGCGAGGTCACCGACACGCTGTACTACGTCGACTACCCGCTGGAGAGCGGCGGCGGGTCGGTGACGGTGGCGACCGTGCGCCCGGAGACGATGCTCGCCGACACGGCGATCGCCGTCCATCCCGACGACGACCGCTACACGCGGCTGATCGGCGAGATCGCGATCCTGCCGCTCGTCGGGCGCCGCCTGAAGGTCATCGCCGACGACTACGTCAAGCCGGAGTTCGGCACCGGCGCGCTCAAGATCACGCCCGGGCACGACCCGAACGACTTCGAGATCGGCCGCGCGCACGGGCTCGAGGAGGTCACGGTCATCGGCGAGGACGGCCTGATGACCGACGCGGCCGGCGAGCGGTTCGCGGGCATGCCGGTGCTCGAGGCACGCGAGGCGGTCGTCGACGCGCTGCGGGCCGAGGGCCGCATCGTCCGGACCGAGCAGCTCGTCCACAGCGTCCCGTACTCGCAGCGCTCCGGCGAGCGGATCGAGCCACTGATCTCGCTGCAGTGGTTCATGAAGATGGGCGAGCTGGCCGAGCCGGCGATCGAGGTCGTCCGCAGCGGCCGCGTGAAGATCCACCCCGAGGGCCAGGAGCGGCGCTACTTCGAGTGGATGGAGAAGATCCGCCCCTGGTGCATCTCGCGCCAGCTCTGGTGGGGCCACCAGATCCCGGTCTGGTACCGCGGCGAGGAGCGCCACGTCGGCATGGAGCCGCCCGCGGGCGACGGCTGGGAGCGCGACCCGGACGTGCTCGACACGTGGTTCTCGAGCGGCATCTGGCCGTTCGTGACGCTCGGCTGGCCCGAGCAGACGGCCGCGCTGAAGGCGTTCTACCCGACCGACGTCCTGTCGACGGCGCGCGACATCCTGTTCCTCTGGGTCGCTCGCATGATCATGATGGGCCTCGAGTTCCCGGGCGACGTGCCGTTCGACCGCGTGTACGTGCATGCGATCATCCAGGCGCCCGACGGCCGCCGGATGTCGAAGTCGCTCGGCACCGGGATCGACCTGCTCGACCTCATCGCCGGCGGCCCGCGCCCGCCCGTGTTCGCCGAGGGCGGCGACTTCCCTGCCTACGGCGCCGACGCGGTCCGCTACGGCCTGCTCGCGATGTCCTCCACCCAGGACGTCCGCTTCAACGAGGAGAAGATCGCCCAGGGCCGCCAGCTCGCCAACAAGCTCTGGAACGCGTCGCGGCTCGTGCTGCTGCGCGTGCCCGAGGACGTGACGGCGCCGGAGACCGCGCCGCCGGCGCAGACCGTCGAGGACGCCTGGATCCTCTCGCGGCTGCAGGGCGCCAAGGCCGAGGTCGCGCGCGCGATCGACTCGTTCGAGTTCCACCACGCCACGATCGGCCTCTACGACTTCGTCTACGGCGACCTCTGCGACTGGTACCTGGAGATGATCAAGCCGCGCCTGTACGCGAAGGTAACGTCGTCCGCAGGTTCGAGCTTGCGAGAACCGGAGGACGAAACACCCTATCCCGTGGCCCTCTACGTGCTCGCGGAGACGCTGGCGCTCGCGCATCCGATCATCCCGTTCGTCACCGAGGAGATCTGGTCGCACCTCCCCGGTGCCGAGGGCCTGCTCCTCGTCCACCCCTATCCGGAGCGCGACGACGCGCTCGTCGACGCCGGCGCCGTCGACGAGATCGCGCGCGCGATCGCCGCCACGCAGGAGCTGCGCGGCTGGCGCGACCGCGTCGGCGCCGCCGCCGGCAAGGTGGTCCCCGCCCGGCTCGAGGCGCCCGGCTACGACCGCACGGCGGAGCACGTCGCGCGGCTCGCTCGCGTCGAGTGGTCGGCGGACGGCGGCGAGCCGGTCGCGACGGTCGGCGTGCCCGGCGGCAACATCGCCGTCCTGGCGTCGGACGTGGTCGACCTCGAGGCCGCGGCCCAGCGCGCGGCGGCCCAGCGGGCGACGCTGGAGAAGGAGATCGCGCGCGCAGAGGGCAGGCTCGCCAACCAGGGCTTCGTCGCCAAGGCGCCGGCCGCGGTCGTGGAGGCCGAGCGCGAGAAGCTCGACCGCCTCAAGCGGGAGCTGGAGGGCCTTTAGTGGCGACGCCGTGGCGCCTCGAGGACGCCGAGGCCCACCTGCTCTCCCTGGAGCTGTTCGGCATGCGCTTCGGGCTGGAGCGCATGCGGCGGCTGCTGACCGTGCTCGGCAGTCCCCAGGAGCGGTTCGCCGCGATCCACGTGGTGGGAACGAACGGCAAGTCCTCGACCGTGCGCATGTGCGCCGCGCTGCTGGAGGCCCACGGGGTCCGCACCGGCGCGTTCCTGTCGCCGCACCTGACCACGTTCGCCGAGCGGATCCGGATCGGCGACGCCGACCTCGACGGCGACGCGTTCGCCGCGGCCGTCCAGCGCGCCGCGGCGGCGGCCGCGAAGGTCGACCGCACGCTGGAGGAGGACGACCGCGTCACCCAGTTCGAGCTGGTCACGGCGGCCGCGTTCGCCGAGTTGGCCCGCGAGCGCGTCGACGTCGCGGTCGTGGAGGCGGGCCTGGGCGGGCGCCACGACGCCACGAACGTGCTCGGGGCGCCGGTCGTCGTGCTCACCAACGTCGGGCTCGAGCACACGCGCTGGCTCGGCCCGACCACGGAGGACATCGCCCGCGAGAAGCTCGCGGTCGTGCGCCCGGACTCTGCGCTTGTCGTCGGCCCGCTCGAGCCCGAGGTCCGCGCGCTGGCGGTCGCCACCGGGGCGCGGATCGTCGAGGCGGCGCCGCTGGAGGCCGCCCGCGCGCTGCCCGGCTACCAGGCGACGAACTTCGCGGTCGCGGCGGCCGCGGCGCGCGCCCATCTCGGCGACCTCGACCCGCGCGTCGTCGCCGACGTGGCCGGCCGGATCAAGGTCCCCGGCCGCATGCAGGTCGTGGGTCAGCGGCCATTGACGATCTACGACGGGGCGCACAACCCGTCGGGCGTCGAGGCGCTGGCGGCCGCGCTGCCCGATGCGATCGGGGCGCGCCCGCTGATCGCGGTCGTTTCGATCCTCGACGACAAGGACGCCGCCGGAATGCTGCGGGCGCTGGTCGGGAAGATCGCCGGTGCGGTGTTCACCAGCTCCCGCAATCCGCGCGCGCTGTCGCCGGCGACGCTGGCGTCGCTGGCCGAGCAGCTCGGCGGCCCGGCCTCGGAGATCGTGCGCGACCCGCGCGCGGCGGTGGCGCGGGCGCAGGAGCTCGCGGGACCCGACGGGGCCGTCCTGGCCACCGGGTCGATCTACCTCGTGGCCGACCTGCTGGCCGATCCGGCGCGGCGGAGGGCGTCGGCGCTGTGAACGAGAACGGGCCCAGCGTCCTGGCCATGGTGGCGCTCGTCGCGATCGTCGTCGCCCTCGTGATCCTGGTGTTTTTCGCGATCGGATACGCCTTCGGTCGGGCTTTCCTGTAACCCCTCCGTCTACGATTCCAGCCAGCCATGCTCCCGGTCGCCATCTTCGACATCAAGAACGACGACGTGAACACCGCGGTCAACGTGCTGCTGCTCGTGCTGATCGTGGTGTGGCTGGCCCTCCTGTTCTGGACGTATGCCGACGCCCGCCGCCGCATCGACGACCCGATGCTGGTGGCGTGCGCGACCGCCGCGTCGCTGTTCCCGTTCGTGGGCACGATCGTCTACCTGATCGTCCGCCCGCCCGAGTTCGTCGACGATGTGCGCCTGCGCGAGCTGGAGATGACCGCCGCGGAGGCGCGGCTCGCGCAGCTCGACTACCAGCTGTGCCCGCACTGCGACTACGAGATCAAGGCCGACTACCTGCGCTGCCCGAGCTGCAGCCGCAAGCTCAAGGAGCGCTGCTACTCGTGCGGCAAGCCGGTCGACCCGGCATGGAAGCTGTGCCCGTACTGCGAGGCGGAGATGCACTCCGAGCCGCCGCCGCCGGCCACGCGCCGCCGCCGCGGCCGCTCCTCCACCACGGACCAGCCGACCGTGGCGGCCGAGGTCGCGACCGACGGCGAGTCGCGCGACCGCTCCCGCGACCGAACGTAACGTCGTTCGAAGGTCCGAGCTTGCGAGGACCCGGAGAACGCAACCGAAATTCGAAAGGAACCTGAACCGTGGACCGGACCCTGATCCTGGTCAAGCCCGATGCGTTCGCGCGTGGCCTGACCGGCGAGATCATCGCCCGCTTCGAGCGCAAGGGCCTGCAGATCGTGGCCCTCAAGCACATGACCGTCGACGAGCAGCTCGCGAAGCGGCACTACGCCGAGCACGAGGGCAAGCCGTTCTTCGGCGAGCTGGTCGAGTTCATCACGTCCGGCCCGATCGTCGCGATGGTGCTCGAGGGCGACCAGGCGATCACCGCCGCGCGCCAGGTGATCGGCGCCACGAACCCGCTCGAGGCGACGACCGGCTCGATTCGCGGCGACTTCGCGATCGCGGTCGGCCAGAACATGGTCCACGGGTCCGACTCGGTCGAGTCCGGTCAGCGCGAGGCCTCACTGTTCTTCCCCGACCTCTAGTTCTTGCCTCGGCATCGCCGCAGCGGCGCGCGATCCTCGAGGACGCGGGGATCGCCTTCGAGGTGCGCCCGGCCGACGTCGACGAGGAGACCGCAGGCGAACCCGCGGAGGTCGCCGTGCGCAACGCGCGCCGCAAGGCCGCGGCCGTCCCCGGGGAGGTCGTCCTGGGCGCCGACACGGTCGTGGCGCTCGAAGGCGAGATCCTCGGCAAGCCGCGTGACGCCGCGCAGGCGCGCGAGTTCATCGGCCGCCTCAACGGCCGCACGCACGAGGTCGTGGGCGGGATCGCGCTCGCCCGCAGCGGCGAGATCGTGGCCACGGCGGTCGAGACCACACGTGTGACTTTCCGCGAGATGGACGACGCGACACTCGACCGCTACGTCGCCACCGGGGAGTGGGAGAGCCGCGCCGGCGGCTACGCGATCCAGGGCGCCGGAGGCTCGCTCGTGGCGTTCGTGGATGGCGACTATCTCAACGTCGTGGGGCTCGCGATCTCCCGTGTCAACGAGCTGTTGACCAGGACTTGAAGTGCGGCTTGCTCGCACGCGCAAGCTCGCGCGAGCGGAAGTGCGGCTTGCTCGCACGCGCAAGCTCGCGCGAGCGGAGTTGAAGTGCCGCTTACTCGCACGCGCAAGCTCGCGCGAGCGGATTTCAAGTGCGGCTTACTCGCACTCGCAAGCTCGCGCGAGCGCCTTGACTAGATTGGCTGACAGCGCGTTTTCACGCCAATTGGGCCTCCGGACCCTTCGATACACTCACCGCCCTGCGGCGGCTCGGCCGCCCGCCTGCGCGCGCTCCTCTCCATGGGCTTCTTCTCGTATCTCACCGGCTTCGGCGGTCGCGACATGGCCGTGGACCTCGGCACCGCCAATACCCTCGTCTACGTACGCGGGCGCGGGATCGTG
>DATDKF010000078.1:0-10723 GCA_036520135.1 Solirubrobacteraceae bacterium | reverse complement strand
CGGGCGCGCGTCAACCCGTCCGGAACACGGCGGCGGACGTGATGTCTTGTGCGATCTTCCCATTGCCGCGGCACAGGCAGGGCACGGATACTGCGGCTCCATGAGCCTCTTCGACGTGCTCCCCCGCTCGGCAGCGGCGGTGGATGGACGGTTGACCGTCGGCGGCTGCGCGCTCGCGAACCTCGCCGCGGAGTTCGGGACGCCGGCGTTCGTCGTCGACGAGGCCGGACTGCGCGAGACCGCGCGCACCTACCTGCGCGAGTTCGGAGCCCGGCACCGGGACACCGACGTGCACTTCGCCTCCAAGGCGCTGCCGTGCGCGCCGGTGACGCGGATCCTCGCCGAGGAGGGCCTCGGCTGCGACGTCGCCTCGGCCGGCGAGCTGGCGATCGCGCTGGCGGCGGGCTTCGATCCGGCGCACATCCTGCTGCACGGCAACGCCAAGAGCGACCGCGACATCGGCAACGCGGTGGCGGCCGGCGTCGGCGTCATCGTCGTCGACGGGCCTGACGACGTCGATCGCCTCGAGCGCCTCGCGCCGGACCGCCAGGCAGTGCTCCTGCGCGTGAACCCCGCCGTCCCGGGCGAGACGCACGCGGCGATGGACACCGGCAGCCCGGAGGCGAAGTTCGGCGTCGCGCTCGAGCAGGCGCCCGCACTGCTCGAGCGGATCGCCGGCGTCGACGGGCTCGAGCTGCAGGGCCTGCACGTGCACATCGGCTCGCAGCTGGTCGACCTCGACGGCTTCGGCCGTGCGGCCGAGGCGCTCGCGGGGCTCGGCCGCTTCGGCGTCTACGACCTCGGCGGCGGCCTCGGCATCGCCTACCGGCCGCAGGACGCCGCGCCGACGGTCGCGGACTACGCGGAGGCGACGGTCGGCGCCCTGCACGCGCACCTCGATCCCACGGCGCGGCTGATCGTCGAGCCCGGCCGCTCGGTCGTCGGCCGCTCGATCGTCACGCTCTACTCGGTCGTCACGGTCAAGCGCGGCGTGCTCACCCACGTAGCGGTCGACGGCGGCATGGGCGACAACCTCGAGCCGATGCTCTACGGCCAGCGCTTCGCGCCGTTCGTGCTCGACGCCGACCGGTCGGGCGAGACGTGCGAGCTGGTCGGCCACCACTGCGAGAGCGGCGACGTGCTGGAGCGCGGCGTCGAGCTCGCGACCCCGCGCGTCGGCGATCATGTCGTGGTGCCCGTTACCGGCGCCTACTGCTACTCGCTGAGCAACAACTACAACGGCGCCCGGCGGCCGCCGGTGATCATCTGCAACGACGGCGACGCGCGGATCGGCGTGCGCCGCGAGACGATGGACGACCTGCTCGTCCGGAGCGTGCTCTAGTGACCTCGCACCCGCTCGACCCGCTGAGCGCCGACGAGATCCGCGCCGCCGCCGCGATCCTGCGCCGCGACCAGGGAGTCGGCGAGCGCTGGCGCTTCGCCTCGATCGAGCTGCGCGAGCCCACCAAGGCCGAGCTGCGCGCCGACGCGGTGATCCCGCGCCAGGCCGAGGCGATCTGCTGGAACCGCGACGACGGGCGTGTCTACAAGGCGCGCGTCGCGCTCGGCGACGACGCGGTCGTCGCGTGGGAGCACCAGCCCGACGGTCAGCCGAACATGACCGTCGACGAGTTCCACGAGTGCGATGCCGCGCTGCGCCGCGACCCGCGCGTGATCGAGGCGCTCGCCGCGCGCGGAATCACCGACATGGACCGGGTCCTGATCGACACGTGGGCCTACGGCGCGCACCTCGTCCCCGAGGCCCACCGCGGCGGCCGGATCGGCTGGGCAGACGTCTGGTACCGCAGCCAGGAGGGCTCGAGCCCGTACGCGAACCCGGTTTCCGGCCTGCACTTCATCGTCGACCTCAACCGCATGGAGCTGCTCGAGGTCGAGGACACCCACCGCGTCGAGGAGCCGGACACGATGGGCGAGTACGCGCCGCACCTGGTCCCGGGCCTGCGCCAGCGCGACGACGTCAAGCCGCTCGAGATCACCCAGCCGCAGGGCGCCTCGTTCACGCTCGACGGCAACGCGATCGCCTGGCAGAAGTGGGCGCTGCGCGTCGGCTTCAACCACCGCGAGGGGATGGTCATGCACACGGTCGGCTACGACGGCCGTCCGATCGCACACCGCCTCTCGTTCGCCGAGATGGTCGTCCCCTACCGCGACCCGACGACCGACCACTACCGGCGCACGGCGTTCGACATCGGCGAGTGGGGCTTGGGCTTCATGACCACCTCGCTCGAGCTCGAGTGCGACTGCCTCGGCGAGATCGCGTACCTCGACGCGGTGCTGCACGACACGCGCGGCGAGCCGTACACGATCCGCAACGCGGTCTGCATCCATGAGGAGGACGACGCGGTCCTCTGGAAGCACGTCGACGCCCAGACCGGCGCCGAGGTCCGGCGCTCGCGCCGGCTCGTGCTCTCGTTCCACGTGACCGTCGCCAACTACGAGTACCTCGTCTACTGGCGGCTGTACCAGGACGGCAACATCGAGTGCGAGGTGCGCGCGACCGGGATCATGGTCACCACCCACTTCGCCCCAGGGCAGCCGCCGCCCCACGGCACGCTCGTCGACGAGCGCACGTACGCGCCGTTCCACCAGCACTTCCTGGTCGCGCGGCTCGACCTCGACGTCGACGGCGAGGTCAACACCGTCCAGATGACAGAGTCCGAGGCGTTGCCCGTCGGCCCCGACAACCCGCATGGCCTCGCGCTCGTCCAGCGCAGCACGCCGCTGCGCACCGAGCAGGAGGGCATCCAGGACTACGACTGGCACACGCAGCGCGCCTGGAAGGTGGTCAACGAGAACGCGACGAACGGGCTCGGCACGCCGGTCGGCTACAAGCTCGTGCCCGGCGGCGCGTTCCCGAGCATGCTGCACCCGGACTCGCCGGTGCTGCGGCGCGCCCAGGTCATCGACCACACGTTGTGGGTCACCCCGTATCACCCCGACGAACGCTGGCCGTGCGGCGAATTCGTCGTGCAGAGCGAGCAGGATCGCGGGCTGCCGGTCTGGACCGCGCAGAACCGCCCGATCGAGAACACCGATGTGGTGCTGTGGTACGTCTTCGGCATCCACCACATCACGCGCCCCGAGGAGTGGCCCGTGATGTCGGCGGACGTCGTGTCGTTCTGGCTGAAGCCGGTCGGCTTCTTCGACCGCAACCCGGCCCTGGACGTGCCGCCCACCGACCATTGCCATACAGAGGAGGGCTGATGGGCCGCGAGATCACGAACTTCATCAACGGCAAGCCCGTGTCCGCCGCGAGCGGCGAGACCACGGAGCTGATCGACCCGAGCACCGGCGAGGTGTTCGCGGCCGCTGCGCTGTCGCGCGAGGCGGACATCGACGCCGCCTTCACGTCGTCCGAGCGCGCGTTCGAGGAGTGGGGTCAGACGACCCCGAGCGAGCGCCAGCAGGCGCTGCTGAAGATCGCCGACGCGATCGAGTCGCGCGCCCAGGAGCTGGTGGACATCGAGTCCGAGAACACCGGCAAGCCGAAGGAGCTGACGATGTCGGAGGAGATCCCTCCGATGGTCGACCAGATCCGCTTCTTCGCGGGCGCGGCGCGCGTGCTCGAGGGCAAGTCGGCCGGCGAGTACATGCGCGGGTTCACGTCGTTCCTGCGGCGCGAGCCGGTCGGCGTCTGCGCGGCGGTCACGCCGTGGAACTACCCGGCGATGATGGGCGTCTGGAAGTGGGCGCCCGCGCTCGCCGCGGGCAACTGCATGGTGCTCAAGCCGTCCGACACCACGCCGGCCAGCAGCGTCTGGATGGCCGAGGTGCTGGCCGAGTTCCTGCCCGAGGGCGTCTTCAACGTCGTCTGCGGCGACCGTGACACGGGCGCCGCGCTGGTCGCGCACAAGACGCCGGCGATGGTCTCGATCACCGGCAGCGTGCGCGCCGGCATCGCGGTCGCGAAGGCGGCGGCCGACGACGTCAAGCGTGTCCACCTCGAGCTCGGCGGCAAGGCGCCGGTCGTGGTGTTCGACGACGCCGACGTCGCCCAGGCCGCCGAGGACATCGCGGTCGCGGGCTACTTCAACGCCGGCCAGGACTGCACCGCGGCCACCCGCGTGCTCGCCGGCCCGCGGGTGCACGACGACTTCGTCGCCGCGCTCGACGAGCAGGCCAAGAACACCAAGACCGGCCCGCCGGACGACGGCGAGGTTCTCTACGGCCCGCTGAACAACGCCAACCAGCTCGCGCAGGTGAGCGGGTTCCTGGACCGCACGCCCGACCACGCGACGGTCGTGGCAGGTGGCCGCCGGCAGGGCGACAAGGGTTACTTCTGGGAGCCGACGATCGTCGACGGCCTGCACCAGGACGACGACATGATCCAGAACGAGATCTTCGGCCCGGTCATCACCGTGCAGCAGTTCAGCGACGAGGACGAGGCGGCGCAGTGGGCCAACGGCGTCGAGTACGGCCTCGCGTCGAGCGTCTGGACCCAGGACCACGGCCGCGCGATGCGGATGTCGAGACGGCTGAACTTCGGCTGCGTGTGGATCAACTGCCACATCCCGCTCGTCGCCGAGATGCCGCACGGCGGCTTCAAGCACTCCGGCTACGGCAAGGACCTGTCGATGTACGGGCTCGAGGACTACACGCGCATCAAGCACGTGATGAGCGCGATCGGTGAGTGACGTCGACCGGGAGGGGCTGCCCGACTGGGTCAGGTGGCTCCCTCCCGAGGCCGTCGAGGCGATCGACCGGTACTGGAAGCCGGTCTGGGAGCAACTCCGGCTCCTCCCCGCGCACCGCGAGCACGGGGAGGAGCTCGAGCTCGAGGCCGTGGAGGAGCTCGCGCCGGGCACCAAGTGGAAGGCCCGCTTCGACGCGATGTGGCCCGGCTACCGGGCCTGGTACCTGCGCGAGGGCGAGGCCGCCCGCCCCGATCTCGCGACCGCCACCGCGGCGCTCGAGCGCCACATGCCCGAGCTGATGCCGGTCTACGAGCGGCTCGTCGAGCTCGGGGGCGGTGACGAGCTCGCGGCGCGGATGCTCACGCTCTACCGACCGCCGGGCTTCGTCGTGGGCTGCTCACAGGGTGCCTGGACGCGCGGGGAGCCGGTGCTCGTGCGCAACTACGACTACCCGGCCGACCGGCTGGAGGGGATCGTCTACCTGACCGAGTGGACCGGCCGCCGCGTCCTGGGCATGAGCGACTGCCTGTGGGGGCTGCTCGACGGCATCAACGACGCGGGCCTGGCGATCTCGCTGACGTTCGGCGGGCGCCCAGACGTCGGCGACGGGTTCGCGATCCCGCTCGTGGTCCGCTACGTGCTGGAGACCTGCGCCACGGTCGGCGAGGGCCGCGCGGCGCTCGAGCGCATCCCCGTCCACGCGCCGCAGAACCTCACCCTGCTCGACCGGTCGGGCGACGTCCTGACCGCGTACGTCGGCCCGGGCCGGCCGCCGTCCTTCCACGCCGTCGCGGCGACGACCAACCACCAGGGGAAGGTGGAGTGGCCCGAGTACGCCGCGGCGATCCGCTCGGAGGAGCGCGAGCGCTGCGTGCTGGACCTGCTCGCCGACCCCGAGATGTCGCGCGAGCGGTTCATCGCCGCGTTCCTCGAGCCGCCCCTGCGCAGCACGCAGTACGCGGCGGGGTTCGGGACGCTCTACACCGCCGCCTATCACCCCGCCGACGGCAGCGCGGAGCTCTCGTGGCCCGGATCCTCGTGGGCGCTGTCGCTCGATCGGTTCCAGGAGGGCAGCCGGACGGCGCGGATCCCCTCCTCGAACGCGTCGCAGGACTGACGCCAGCGCAGCCCGGGCCAGCGGTACTCGACCGCGCCGGACGCCGGCCGATAGGCCGCCGTGTAGAGCGTCCCGAAGCCGTCGTCGTAGTCGGTGCTGTAGAGCGGCGGCTCCAGGAATGCGCCGACGAACGCCTCCTCGCCGCGGTCCTCGTCGGCGAGCAGGTCGAGCACGCGGCGCTCGCGCTCCTCCGAGCGCACGGCGCGGGCGTGCTCGGGCCACTCGACCGTGTGCTGGTGGTTGGTCGCGACCAGCGCCCGCCCGGTCGCGAGCGGGCGGTCGGGTGCGACGTGCGCGGTCACGGCGGCGCCCGACCGGTCGACCATCGTGAGGTTGTAGGACGCCTGGACGGGGAGCCGGGCGAGCGTCGCGACGGCCTGCTCGGTCGTGTCGCACAGCTCGAGCAGGTAGCGGACCACGAGCGGCATCGCGAAGCCGGGAGCGGTCGCGCGGCGGCCGCCGAAGGCCAGCGACATCGCGAGGCCGGCGTCGTTGACGCCGTCGAGCAGCCCCCACAGGCAGTCGCTCATCCCGATCACGCGGCGGCCGGTCAGCGCGGTCAGCGCGATCACGCCCTCCAGCAGCGCCGGGTCGAAGTCGTAGTTGCGCACGAGCACCGGCTCGGGCCGCGCGAACACGGCCTGCGAGCAGCCGGTGACGAGCGCCGGCGGGTCGTAGAGCGAGAGCATCCGCGCGGCGACGTCGCCCCCGCCGGCCAGCTCGACGATGCGCTCCCACGTCGGCACCAGCTCGGGCATGTGCGCCTGCAACGCCGCGCGCGCGACCGGGTACGACGGCCGCGCGGCGTCGCCGTCGCGCAGGTACCAGGCGCGGTAGGCCGGCCATGTCGCCTCGAATCGGGCCTGCCAGCCCGCGCCGGGCTGCGGCTCCGCGACCGCGTGGAACTCGAGCACCCCGGAAGGGTACGAGCCTACGCGGTCTTGAACGCCATCGCGCCCGCCGGGACCGCCGCCTGCTGCGGCGGCGGCGGCGTGCCGGCGAACTGGCCCGTGATCGCGTCGATCCACTGGTGTGCCCGGTCCGTGAGCTGGTTGTCGTCGGTCTGCATGCGCGAGCGGGCGACGAGCACGCCGAGATCGGCGCCCGGGTAGCGGTAGTCGCCCGGCGCGAGCACCCGCAGGTAGAACGCCTCGGACTCGTCCTGCAGGCTGTGCCAGTCGTGGCCCCAGCGGGCGAACTCGAGAGCGCCCTGCTCGTTCATCCGCCAGATTCCCGTCTTCGGCGCCGTCGTGAGCTGCTCAACCTCGTCGCCGGTGTCCTTGAGGATGATCTGGCTCCAGACGTCGACGCTCGACGCCTCGGCCCAGCGGCGGTTGATGTCGGCGACGTCGATCTCGTACTCGACGTCCATGAACTCGAGCATGTGGAACAGGAACAGCGGCATGTCGGCGTACGCGCCCGCCGTCACGTTGGTCATCGACGTCACGCCGCTGATGCGCGGGTTGATCTCGCCGAGGTAGAGCTCGCCGGTGTCGACGTCGGCGAGGTAGTCGATCTCCAGGAATCCGCGGTAGCCCTCGCCGGCGAGGCGATCGCCGAGCAACCGGGTGAGCACGCGGGCGCGCTCGCGGTGCTCGGGCGAGAGCGCCTCCGGGAAGATGTCGTTGCCGCACCAGCCGCCCTTGTGCGGCGTCAGCTCGGGGTGGCCCGTGAGGTCGGTCATGAGCGGGCCCACGACGGTGCCGTGCCGCGTGATCACCGCCTCGACGGCGGCGGCGCGGTTGTTGATCCGCTTCATGACCTTGAGCTCCTGGTCGGCCATGTCGCCGGCGTCCTTGTCCCAGTCGCGCTCGCCACGGATGAAGAACGTGGTCTTGCCGGAGTCGCCGTACGGCGTCTGCACCACGAGGTCGGCGCCGAGACCGGCCGAGTCGGCCAGCGCCATCAGCTCGTCGTAGCTCGTCGCGCGCCCGAGCGTGTTCGGCGCGCTCGGCACGCCGGCCTCGTTGCCGAGCTGGGTGGTGACGATCTTGGAGTCGAGCCGGTGGCGCAGCTCGGCCGACGGGTGGGCGACCTCGAGCCCGGCCGCGGCGGCCAGCGTCTCGGTCTCGTCGTCGAACATCACGAACACGCACTTGCCGCTCTCGCCGGCGCTCGCGAACCGGTCGAGGCACTCCTTGTGCGAGAGGAGGTAGTTGCAGATGTCCTCCATCGACTCGAACTCGCGGTAGGGCAGCTCCTTCGGCACGAACACGCGCGGGTGCGTGCCCTCGAACGAGTCGAAGTAGTTGATGTAGAAGAAGTTGCGCAGCCAGCGGTCGATCCCGAGGAGGTTGAACGCCGTCGGCGAGACGAAGTAGATCGGCGTACGGTTCGTGCGGAAGAACGCACGGATCTCCGAGATGCCGCGTAGCGTCGTGGAGCTCTCGGCCATGGGCGGATCCTCTCGCGCGGGGGCGTGGACGTCCAGCCGTCGAGACTCCAAACGGGCGGCGGCAGCTTGGTGCGGGCGACGATTGCCGGGTTGTTGCCGATCGAGGAGGGTCCCGCCATGGCCACCACCAATCCGCAGCCGCGACTGATCGATCAGATGCTCCGCCGCAAACCGGTGGGGGTGATGGCCGACGAAACGGGTGCGGACACCGGAGGCGGCGAGCTCAGGCGCTCGATCGGGCTGTTCCAGCTGACCCTGTTCGGCGTCGGCGCGACGATCGGCACCGGCATCTTCGTGATCCTCACCGAGGCCGTGCCGATCGCCGGGCCCTCCGTGATCCTGGCGTTCGTGATGGCCGGCGTCGTGGCCGGCCTGACCGCCATCTGCTACGCCGAGCTGGCCGGCGCGGTGCCGGTCTCGGGCTCCTCGTACTCGTACGCGTACGCGACGCTCGGCGAGGCGGTCGCGATGGTCGTCGCCGCCTGCCTCCTGCTCGAATACGGCGTGTCGGCGGCCGGCGTGGCCGTCGGCTGGTCGCAGTACCTCAACGAGCTGCTCGACAACCTCTTCGGCTTCACGATCCCGGACTCGATCTCGCAAGCGCCGGAGCAGGGCGGGGTCTTCAACCTGCCGGCCGTGGTCCTGATCTGGCTCTGCACACTGCTGCTGCTGCGGGGCGCGAGCGAGTCGGCGAAGGTCAACGCGGTGATGGTGCTGATAAAGCTCGGCGTCCTCGCGCTGTTCGTCGTCGTCGGGCTCTCGGGCTGGGAGTCGGACAACCTGTCGAAGTTCGCCCCGGACGGCTTCAACGGCATCAACACTGCGGCGGGCATCATCTTCTTCTCCTACATCGGACTCGACGCCGTGTCGACGGCCGGCGAGGAGGTCAAGAACCCACGCCGGAACCTGCCACTGGCGATCATGGGCGCACTCGTGATCGTGACGACGATCTACGTCGCGGTCGCGGTCGTCGCCGTCGCGGCACAGCCGGTGTCGGCGTTCGAGGGCCAGGAGGCCGGCCTGTCGAACATCCTCGAGGAGGTCACGGGCTCGACCTGGCCGGCGTCCGTCCTCGCCGCCGGGGCGGTGATCTCGATCTTCAGCGTGACGCTGGTCGTCATCTACGGCCAGACGCGCATCCTGTTCGCGATGAGCCGCGACGGCATGATCCCCCGGTTCTTCCACCGGCTGAACCCGCGGACGCTCACGCCGGTCACCTCCACATTTTTCGTGGCGATCGTGATCTCGCTGCTGGCCGGCGTGGTGCCGATCAACTTCCTTTTCGAGATGACGAGCATCGGCACACTCGTCGCGTTCCTGGTCGTCTCGATCGGGGTGATGGTGCTGCGCTACAGCCAGCCGGACCTGCCGCGCGGGTTCAAGGTCCCGCTGTTCCCGGTGATCCCGATCCTGTCGATCGCCGGCTGCTTCTGGATCATCAAGGACCTGCGGGCGGTGACGATCTACGTCTTTCTGATCTGGACCACCGTGGCCCTGTGCTGGTACTTCTTCTACGGCAGGCGCAACGCGACGCTCGGGCAGGCGAACTCATGACGATGGTCGTCGGCTTCGCGCCCGACGGGCGCGGCCGGGCGGTGCTGCACCTGGCGGCGATGCTCGCGCGCTCCGGCGGCGAGGACCTGGTCGTCTGCGCGGTCATCCCGGCGCCCTGGCCGCCGAGCCCCGCGCGCGTCGACGCCGAGTACCTCTCGTATCTCGAAGGCGCTGCCGAGAACGCGCTCAGCCGCGCCCGCGCGCGGCTCCCGGCCGACATCCCGGCGCGCTACGAGGTCAAGCACGCGCGCTCGGCGCCGGCCGGCCTGCTCGAGCTGGCCGAGGGCGTGGATGCGAGCATCGTCGTCGTCGGCTCGGCGGCCGACGGCGGCTCCGGCCTCGTGTCGGTCGGCAGCGTGTCGGCGCGGCTGCTGCACAGCTCGCACGTGCCGGTCGCGCTCGCGCCGCGCGGCTTCCACGCCCGCGAGAACGCGCGCGTCGAGCGCGTGACCGCCGCGTTCGGCGGCTCCGACGACGACCTCGTGGTGGCGGCCGCGGGCGTCGCCGCGCGCGTCGGCGCGTCGCTGCGGATCGCCTCGTTCGCCGTGCGCGCGCGGCCGCCCTACACCGCGGGCGTCGGCCGCGAGGCCGACGAGTCGATGACCGATCAGTGGGTGTCCGAGATCACGGCCTCCGCGCGCGCCGCGGCGGCCGAGGTGGAGGGGCTGCCGGCCGTGCCGCGCGACCTCGAGTGCGTGGTCGGCCAGGGCGAGGACTGGGGCGAGGCGCTCGAGGACGTGCCGTGGCACGACGGCGACGTGCTCGTGGTCGGCTCGAGCTCGATCGGGCCGGTCGCCCGCGTGTTCCTCGGCTCGCGCTCGACGAAGATCGTCCGTCACTCGCCGGTGCCGGTCGTGGTCGTGCCGCGCGGGCGCGCGGCCGAGCTGGCCGAGGCCGCCGAGGCGGCTACAGATCGATCGTCTGCGACCAGGTGAACGTCTCCAGGCCGGCGCGGCCGCCCTCGCTGCGGCCGGCGCCGACCTGGAGGCCGATCACGGTCGC
>DATDKF010000077.1:0-4221 GCA_036520135.1 Solirubrobacteraceae bacterium | reverse complement strand
GCCGGCAACTCGTCGCCGATGAACGACGGCGCGTCCGCGCTGCTGCTGTCGAGCGCGCCCGGCGACCGCCCGCTGGCACGCATCGCCGCCCGGGCGTCGAGCGCGGTCGAGCCGCAGCTCTACGGCATCGGCCCGGTCGAGGCGGCCGGCAAGGCGCTCGCGCGCGCCGGCATCGGCTGGGGCGACCTGACGGCGGTCGAGCTCAACGAGGCGTTCGCGGCGCAGTCGCTCGCGTGCCTGGCCGAGTGGAAGGACCTCGACCCGGAGATCCTCAACGTCAACGGCGGGGCGATCGCGCTCGGGCACGCGCTCGGCAACTCCGGCACGCGGCTGCTGACCACGCTCGCGTGGGAACTGCGGCGGCGCGGTGGCGGCTGGGGGCTCGCGACGATGTGCATCGGCGTCGGACAGGGAGTGGCGATGGTGATCGAGGCATGAACGGCTACCGGCGCGACGAGCCGGGCACGCATCCCGACCGCAATACGCCCGAGTACCGGTCGACCCGCCTGCGCGCGCCCGACCGGCCGCTGGTCATCCTCCCGCACACGCTGTCGGAGATCACCGGCCCGGTCTACGGCCACGAGCGGATAGGCCCACTCGACAACGACCTCACGCGCCAGCACGGCGGCGAGCCGCTCGGCGAGCGCATCATCGTCGCCGGGCGGGTGCTCGACGGCGACGGCCGCCCTGTCCGCAACGCGCTCGTCGAGATCTGGCAGTGCAACGCGGCCGGGCGCTACATCCACCAGGTCGACCAGCATCCGGCGCCGCTGGACCCGAACTTCTCCGGCGCCGGCCGGGCGCTGACCGACGATGACGGCCGCTACCGCTTCATCACGATCAAGCCGGGCGCCTATCCATGGGGCAACCACGAGAACGCCTGGCGGCCGGCGCACATCCACCTCTCGCTCTTCGGCCCCGCGTTCGCGACGCGGCTGGTGACGCAGATGTACTTCCCCGGCGACCCGCTGTTCGAGTACGACCCGATCTTCCAGTCGGTCCGCGACCCGAAGGCGCGCGAGCGGATGATCGCGCGCTTCGACCTGCCGACGACCGAGCCCGAGTGGGCGCTCGGCTACCAGTGGGACATCGTGCTGCGCGGGCGCGAGTCGACGCCGATGGAGGACTGATGCCGGGCTCGACCCCTTCACAGACGGTCGGGCCGTTCTTCGCGTTCGGGCTGCCGTTCGAGGGCGGCGAGCGAGTCGTCGAGCCGAGCGACCCGGACGCCGTCCAGGTCATCGGCGCGGTCTACGACGGCGCGGGCGACCCGATCGACGACGCGCTCGTCGAGATCTGGCAGGCCAACCGCGCCGGGCGCTACCGGCATCCCGAGGACACCCGCGAGGAACTCCCGCTCGAGGACGGGTTCATCGGCTTCGGCCGCTGCCCGACGGACGCCCAGGGCCGCTTCGGCTTCGTCACCGTCAAGCCGGGCGCCGTGCCGCCCGAGGCGCCGCACATCAATGTCACGGTCCTCGCGCGCGGCCTGCTGCTGCACCTCTTCACGCGGATCTACTTCCCGGGCGAGCCCGCCAACGAGACCGATCCGGTGCTGGCGTCGATCGACGACCCCGCGATGCGCGAGACTCTCGTCGCGCGCGCGCTCGACGGCGCGGTGCGGTTCGACATCCATCTGCAGGGCGAACGCCAGACCGCGTTCTTTGACGTCTAGCGACCTGTTCACGCCGATCTTCGTTCCCGACGCGCTGCGCGAGGCGGTCGCGGGCGACGCGTGGGTGCGCGCGATGCTCGACGCCGAGGCGGCGCTGGCGACGGCCGAGGCGGCCGAGGGACTGATACCGGCGGAGGCGGCTGCCGCGATCGCGGCAGCGGCGCCCGACCTCGCGGGGCTGGGCGTGGCCGCGCGCGCCTCCGGCAACCCGGTCGTGCCGCTCGTGAAGGCGCTGCGCGCTGCCGCCGGCGAGTGGGTCCACCACGGCGCCACGAGCCAGGACATCCTCGACAGCGCGGCGATGCTGGTGGCGCGACGGGCGCTGGTCCCGGTGCTGGACGAGCTCGACGCGGTGGTGGCGGCGTGCGCCGCGCTGGCGCGCGAGCACCGCGACACGGTCATGGCGGGGCGGACGCTGCTCCAGCAGGCGCAGCCCGTGACGTTCGGGCTCAAGGCGGCCGGTTGGCTGGCGGGCGTCGCGGGCGCGCGGGCGCGGCTGCGCGAGCTGCGGCTGCCGGCCCAGCTCGGCGGCGCGGCGGGGACGTTGTCGGCGCTCGGCGACCGCGGACCGGCGGTGGCCGCGCGGTTCGCCGCCGAGCTCGGGCTGGACGCGCCGCCGCTGCCCTGGCACGGCGACCGCCGCCCGGTCGCGGAGCTGGGCGCTGCGCTCGCGATCGCCGCCGGCGCGGTCGAGAAGGTCGCGCTCGACGTCGTGCTGCTGGCGCAGACCGAGGTCGCCGAGGTGGCCGAGGAGAGCGACGGCGGGCGCGGCGGCTCGTCGGCGATGCCGCACAAGCACAACCCGGTCGGCGCGGTGCGGGCGCGGGCGGCGGCGCGCTCGGTGCGAGCGGCGGCCGGCGTGCTGCTCGAGGCGATGGCGGGCGAGCACGAGCGTGCGGCGGGCGCCTGGCACAGCGAGTGGACCGCGCTGTCGGACGCGCTGGCCGGGACCGGCGGCGCCGCCTGGTCCCTCCACGAGGCGCTCGCGGGGCTGACCGTCGACCCCGAGCGGATGGCGGCGAACCTGAGCGACGACCTGCGCGGCGAGCCGATCGGCGCGGCCGGCGTCTTCATCGACCGGGCGCTGGAGCTGGAATGAGCGGCGAGGTCCACCAGCGCGGCGTCGTCATCGACCGTGCGCCGGCGCTGCGATGAGCGTCGAGGTCCACCCGCGCGGCATCGTCATCGACCGTGCGCCGGCGCTGCAATGAGCGTCGAGGTCCACCACAGGCTCGAGGGGCCCGACGGGGCGCCGGTCGTCATGTTCGCGAACTCGCTCGGGACGACGCTCGAGATGTGGGACGCGCAGACGGCGGCGCTCGGCGGCCGCTATCGCGTGCTGCGCTTCGACCCGCGCGGGCACGGGCGCTCGCCGTCCCCGTCCGGTCCGTACACGGTCGGCGAGCTCGCCGACGACGCGCTCGCGCTGCTCGACCGGCTCGGCATCGAGCGGGTGATGTTCTGCGGGCTCTCGCTCGGCGGGGCGATCGGCATGACGCTCGCGCTGCGCGCCCCGGAGCGGCTGGAGCGGCTCGTGCTGTGCTGCACGGCGCTCGAGTTCGGTCCGCCCGAGCAGTGGCACGAGCGGGCGGCGACCGTTCGCGCCGAGGGCATGGCCGCGATCGCTCCCGCCGGCATGGAGCGCTGGTTCACGCCGGCGGCCGACCCGGAGCTGGTCGCGCGGTTCGACGCGATGCTCCGCTCCCAGCCCTCCGACGGCTACGCGGCCTGCTGCGAGGCGCTCGCGGCGCTCGACCTGCGCGGCGCGCTCGGCGACGTGCGCCTGCCGGTGCACACGATCGCCGGCGCCGAGGACCCGGTCACGCCGCCGGCCAAGCTCGACGCGATCCGAGCCGAGATCGCCGGCGCCCGCGGCGCGGTGATCGCCGGCGCCCGCCACATGGCCAACGCCGAGCACCCGGTCGAGTTCACGCGTCTGTTGAGCGCCTTCCTTGGCGAGGCCGAGGGCATGCGCGTGCGCCGCGAGGTGCTCGGCGACGCGCACGTCGACCGCGCGGTCGCGGCGACGACCGACTTCACGGCCGACTTCCAGTCGCTCATCACGCGCTACGCCTGGGACGAGATCTGGACGCGCCCCGGGCTCGACCGCCGCATGCGCAGCGCGATCACGATCACCGCTCTCGTCGCGCTCGGCCATGAGAACGAGCTCGCGATGCACGTCCGCGCCGCGCGCCGCAACGGCCTCTCGGCGGACGAGATCAAGGAGATCCTGCTGCAGTCCGCGATCTACTGCGGCGTCCCGGCCGCCAACTCAGCGTTCGCGATCGCGCGCCGCGTTCTCGAGGAGGAGACGTGAACCCGGCCGCCGAGCTCCGCCGCCTGGTGAACGGCTATCAGGCGTCGCAGGCGATCCACGTCGCCGCGGTGCTCGGGATCGCCGACCTGCTGGCCGGCGGCGCGCGCGACGCCGCCGACCTCGCGGCGGCGACGGGAGCGGACGCCGGCGCGCTCTACCGGCTGCTGCGTGCGCTCGCCGGCCTGGGCGTCCTGCACGAGGATGAGGGCGGGCGATTCTCGCTGACCGC
>DATDKF010000076.1:0-6113 GCA_036520135.1 Solirubrobacteraceae bacterium | reverse complement strand
CGCCGCAACACGGGCAGCGCGAGCCCGTCGATCTCGAGGAACACGACCCCGGGGACGTCGGTCCTCGCGATGATGCCCTGCCGACGCGCGATGCGCTGCGCTATCCGGATCGACGACATGGCATCCGAGCCGAGGAGCACGGCGAGCACGACGCTCACCGCCGCGACGACGAGCGACGCGAGAAGGGCCCAGCCGAAGCTGTCGACGGTGAGCACCCCGTCGGTGAGGCCGTCGGTGAGCAGGAGGATGCCGGCGTCCGCGATCAGGACGAGCAGGAAGCCGAGGACGAGCGTCAGGGGCAAACGCAATGCGGCCAGCACGGGCGGGATCACCGCGTTCAGCGCTGCCACGATAACCGCGACGAGCAGCGCGCCCCAGAAGCCCTCGATGCTGACGCCGGGAAGAATCCCCGCGGCCACCATGAAGGCGATACCCGTGGCAAGCCACGAGACGATGAGCGGGAAGAACTGCAAGCGCGGTCGCTCGCTCTGCGAGCCCGTCGATCGCCCGTAGACCGGATCGGATTTGCTGGGCATCATCGTCTCCTTCTCGCTCTCAGCCCGGCTCGCAGCCCCGCGGCGGCTTGCGAGGCCGAACGCGTCTCGGGTGCGGACATCTCCGTCCTCCTGCTGGCGTCCATCGCTCGTGCTTCGAACCGACCGTACGCGTCGGGCCCCGCCCCCTTCGTCGTCCCGATTGGATGAAATGCCGGCTAAGTGCCGCGTCAGCCGGTGCGACGCTGCTCGACATGGCGCGACCCGTGACGCTCACGCAGCCTGACCTTCCATGGCACTCGCGGAGCTCACACGCGGCGAGCCCTAGCGGCGGCGCGCACATCACGGCGCCCCGAGTCGAGGCCGAGTGCGCGCGCCCGCTCGCGTGCCCGCGCCCGGGTCGTATCGGGCGCGACGCCACGTCGCGCTGCGCCGCTCGAAGTCGAGCAGCAGCCCGAACGCTTCGGCGGCGTCGACCTCGAGGGCATCCAGCAGACTGGCGAGCAACGCGCGTTGCGGTCTGGGAGTCACGGCGAGAGCCTCACGATTACGAACGTAGTCGCACTGCCGCTGACCGAGCCCGGCCGGCGTCGACTGCACGTCGCGCAATGGGTGCGAGCGCGCCAGTCGCCGAACCTGGGAGAGGCTGAGGCCCGTCGCAAGTGCGGCGTCGCGCACTGTCTGAAAGCGGAGCGCGCGGCGAACAAGGTCATTGGGTCCGCCGCGAAAGTTGCGAGTTCCCCACCATGCGCGCGCTCTTTCGCGATCCGTGGAGCCGTCCCCGCGATCAGCTCGCGCACGTCGGGGCTGTCCCCGCGCGGCACCCGCGAATGGGATGAGCCCTGGGACCCTGGACGCGACATTGCGCCCCGAGACTCGCGACCTGCGGACCGCGCCGTTCATCCCAATTGGGCGATGCGCAAACCGCTCGAGCCGTCGAGGCTCTGACGACAAGCTAACCAAGTCGCTACGCATTGAGCGATGCCTCGAGCCTGCCACCGGGTCGGCGCCAAATGAACGATGGCGTCCGAGTTGACCTCGCTGGTCGCGTCTCGACCGTGGCACCCGCTGCCGAATAAGGAGGTCGTCATGCCAACGAAGCACAAGACCGTCCGGGAGGCGTAACTCTTCCGCTACTCGCCCGTCACGACGGACATGACGCGCACGCACGAGACAAACGTGCGGGTCAAAGCGCAGGAATGTCGGTCAGGAGCATCATGCAAAACGACGATATGAAACGTCAGAGGGTGGCTTCTTCCTCCACTCATAAGGGGTGGGTCGGGCCCACGATGGATCGGCGCAGACTCTTGCTCGCCGGGGCGAGTCTCGCTGCTACGGCTGCTTTACCCACGTTGCCGCTCGCGCCGGCCGCCGAGCCGCGCCGCTCACGCCACGGCTTGCTCAAAACGAAGCTCAGGGTACGCTACGCCAGGAATCGGATAGGTGACACGTCGGTGTTTACCCGTACCTTTGAAGGGAGGATCCCGGGGCCGACGCTGCGCATGCGCCCTGGCGACACGCTGAGACTGCGCATGTTCAACGATCTGCCTCCCGAGGCCGAAGAGCCGACGGACATGAATATGCCGCACGGCTTTAATATCACCAATCTGCATACCCATGGGTTGCACGTTTCACCCAAGTGTAACGCCGATGGTACGGTGTGCGCCGATAATGTGTTGATCGAGATTGAGCCGGGTGAGTCGCAACTTTACAAGTTTACCCTGCGGCGAGACCATCCTGACGGAACGTACTGGTATCACCCCCATGCCCACGGTTCGGGCGCCATACAGGTCATGGGCGGCATGGCAGGTGCCCTGATCATTGAGGGTGAGACGGACGATTTCCTCAGAGACCATGGGGTGACGCGAGATCGAGTGTTTGTGCTCCAGGCGATTAAGCCGAATCCGTTCCTTGGTCTGAGCAACTTTTTCACCCCTCCGATGTATACTGTCAATGGTCGGTCGCAACCCACCATTCATATTCGTCCTGGCGACGTGCAGCGGTGGCGCTTTATTAACGCTAGCGAGCATGAACACATGCCGCTGGTACTGCGAGCGGACGCGGGACACGCTCGGCAAACGTTTCACCAACTCGCTTGTGATGGCATTACCCTGCCTAAGCTGGAAGAGGCGAAGCGTCTCTTCCTGGCGTCGGGGAATCGCATCGATGTGTTGGTGAAGATCAATAAGCCGGGTGTCTATCGGTTGATAAAGCCGGAACTCTCCCAGGGCTTCCGGGGAACTTCAGCTGCCGAACTAGATAGTGATGAAGCGCGGGCACCCATTCCAGAGGAGTTTCTCGCGACGGTGATCGTGGCAGGTAAGCCAAAGGATACGCCCTTGCCTCGAGGACGCTTGCCAAGGCCGTCATCGGCCCTGCCACCGATTCGGCGTCACGAGATCGACGGCAGGAGGCGCGTGACATTCTCGGTAGATTTCTCCACATCACCGATACAGTTCCTGGTCGATGGGAAGCTCTTCGATGCCAATCGAGTGGACCAACGCATTGAACTGGGTGCCGTGGAGGAATGGACCGTTCGCAATACTTCCCCATCAGACCATCCCTTCCATATCCATCAGAACCCCTTCCTGGTCACCGAAATTGATGGGGATCAGTTGGGTCAGCCAGCGGCGAAGCTGCCGCTATGGCTGGATACGGTCAATGTCCCAAGGCACGGCAGCGTCACGTTCCGGTCGCGGTTCGAGGACTTTGCTGGGAAGTTTGTCTTGCATTGTCATTTGATACACCATTCCGATATGGGCATGATGCAGGTGGTCGAGGTCGTGAAGGGAGATCACAGACTTGCGTCAACCACCGGGCTGTGTGTCTTGCCTGTTAGATGATCTGGCTGTCGGCAACTTGAATGGGTAAGTAATCCTGGCGCCTCCTGCTACGCGCCGGCTCCGCACCGGCGGAGGCGGCGCCGCGGCAGAAGTCGGGCAAGGCGCGCGCGCGATCGCCGATCCCTAGACCTGCGGCGGCCGCGAGGCTTCGAATCGAACCGCGGCCTGAGAAGCCCCCACGAGGTCGCCGAGGCGCTTCCACCGCCGTAGCGTCCAGGCGTCCGGCTCCGCGTCCGCGTGGTGGCGGGCGATCGTCGCTCGCTCCCAGGCCGAGGCGCACGCCTCCGGGCGTCGACAGCGCGCTCGATCGCCGACCGTGTCATGTCGAACGCCCGGGCCGCGCTCCGATCATTCGGGCGAGAACCACTCGGCTCGTCACCCAGCCGACGACCATTGTGGCGCCGGTAGTCGTCGATGGTCAGGGGCGCATGACGCGCTTCGGTCCGGTGCAGCCGCCACGTCTCCCGCTCGCCGTCATGATCGACCAGGCGCGCCAGTTGCGGCCGCGATCCGGCTGGGAGCGGAGGAACTCCTGCCACGCGGACGCGCGAGCGTCGTCAACGATCTCGCGCGGGCTGGCCGTTCGGCGCTGGACGGTCCGCACAAGTCGCGAGGTGAACTCGCGGAAGAGCTCCGCCTCGTCGCCTGCGAGCTCCGGCCGGCGTCCACCTACAGCGGTGCGCACGTCGCCCTCGCCGCATGTGCGGTCTCGGCGCGTCCGCGTGTGCGGTCCGTGTGGGGTCCCGCGAAAACCGGGGTCGAAACCGGCTTCGCATTAGAGAGCCGTTCTCGACCCTGGATTCGCCTCAGGAACGGGGATTTATGCTGCTTTCTGAGGGCTCCCGGAGGGCTCGAGATTCCTCCGGGCCCTGAGTCGGGCAGACAGGATGTGAACCTGCGACCGCCCGCTCACTGTCCAGCGAGCGCAGACCACTGGCACAACCGGAGAGCGCGCCGCCGTCGGCGCTGGCAGCGCCAGAACGTCCTAAGAGCGAGAAGCCACGGCTACCCGGCGTCGTGGTCTAGCGCTTCGTCGGCGCTTCCATGTCGTGCCTCGAGCCGCGCTCGCAGCAGCTCTCGGCGCTTGTCGGTGAAGTGGCCGCGGTAGATTGCGCGCGTCACGTTCGAGTTCTTGTGGCGCAGGAGGTCGCGCGCCTTTTCCGCGTCCTCGCAGTCCATGGCGGCCGTGTGGTAGAGCGTGGAAGTCGGGCTGGGGCGGCAGGTCCTTGCGCTTCGCGCGCCGCAGCACGTACTTGCCCTTCTCGTTCACGGCGAGGTCGCCTTGCTCGTCGTGCTCGAACAGGTCTGGGAACGTGGGCTTGCCGTCCGGTGTGCGGGCACGTTCCTGGGCACGGTGCAGCGCGAGCAGGACATTGCGCTGCCCGAGCGGTCGACCGGTCTTCGTTGCGAACCCGTCGCCCGTCGCCCGCTGTTCGCCGATCGCGCCTTTGCTCAAGCAGCATCGCCGCCGCCGCGCGCGGCAGCGGCAGAACGGCCTTGCTCTCGTCGGTCTTGAGCTCCACGCGCCGGCCCTGGCGATCGACTTGGTACTCGAACCGGATCGTCGCGCGATTCAAGTCGCTCAGATCAAGGTCTTCCCACCAGAGTCCGAGCAGCTCACTCTCGCGGCGGTCGCTATCTGAGTCAGGAGACGGGCGTCCCAGTCTTGCGCCGCCTCGCCGAGGTGGCCAAGGACGATCCGCCGTTGCGCGAATACTGCGGTCTTCTACGGGCACCGGTGCGGACCCGTCTTGCCGGTGATCGCGGCGACGAAGTCAGAATCGCCTGGTTGGCCAGCCCCATCGCGCCAGCTCGACGACGCACCGTTCGCCCTCCAGACCGGACCCGCGTATGCACCCTCGTGCTCAGGACGGCGACGCTACGGAGGGAGGCGGTGGCCGCCTCAACCGCATAACGATCGCCTGGGCGCGACGTGCCCGGCATGCGAGTCGATGTCGGGCACGTGGCGGTCAACTCGACGTCACGTGGTGTAGCCGGTGAACTCCGCGCCCGCCTCGATGTTGGGGTACTGGGCCATGCTCGCTTGCAGTGCGGCGAGTCGAGCGGCGACGGGTTCCAGCACCCAGCCGGCGTCGAGGCGCTTCCCGATCATGTCCCATTCCTCGTTGGGATCGTCGATCAGGTCGAAGACGAGCGGCCACTGGGGCCGGATGATCGGACCGCTCGTGCTCTCGGAGTAGCGGAAGACGACCTTCATCGTCTTCCATTTGACCGACATCGGGGCGCCGTCGGACCCGTAGTAGATGACGTGGTCCCGTCCGCTCGTCGGACTGTCTCCGAGGAGGAACGTCGAGGCGTCGATGCCGTCGATGGGGCGGTCGTCGGGGACTCGGCCGCGCTCGCCGACGAGGGACGCCAAGGTCGGGAACCAGTCGACGGCAGAGACGATCTCGTCGGTGACGACGCCGGCGTGAACGTGGCCCGGCCACCGCACCATCGCGGGAGCGCGCATGCCGCCCTCGAAGCCGGACCCGAAGTGGCCTCGCCCCGGGCCATTGGATCCGCCCGCGGCGTTTCCTCGGGTCGCCGGGTTATCGCTGGTCCACACCACAATCGTGTTCTCGACGAGACCCCCCGCCTCGATCGCGTCCAGCACTTGGCCGGTGCGGTGATCGAGCTCGGCGAGGGTATCCGAGTAGACGCCACCTCCCGACTTGCCGACGAAGTCCGGGTGCGGGAGCACCGGCGGATGCACCTCGGTGAAGCACACGTAGGTGAAGAACGGCGTGCCGGCCTCGGCGCTGCGCTTGATGAA
>DATDKF010000075.1:0-9223 GCA_036520135.1 Solirubrobacteraceae bacterium | reverse complement strand
CCGTGCTCGAGCGCGAACGGACGCTGGGGCCCGAGCGGGCGCTCCGGATCCTGACCCAGATCGCCGGGGCGCTCGACGCCGCCCATCGGCGCGGACTCGTGCACCGCGACGTCAAGCCGGCCAACATCCTGCTGGACGAGGACGAGCACGCCTACCTGACCGACTTCGGCATCACCAAGCAAGGCGGCGGCGCCTCGACCGACACCGGCGAGGCGGCCGGCACCCTCGACTACCTGGCCCCCGAGCAGATCCGCGGCGAACCGGTCGACGCCCGCAGCGACGAATACGCGCTCGCGTGCGTGCTCTACGAGTGCCTGGCCGGCGCGCCGCCGTTCCGGCGCCAGACGCAGGCCGAGACCCTGTGGGCGCACCTGCAGGAGGAGCCGCCGCCGCTGCCGGGGTACCCGGCGCTCGATCCGGTGCTGTGCAAGGCGCTCGCCAAGGAGAAGGACGACCGGTATCCGCGCTGCGACGAGCTCACGGAGGCGGCGCGGGCGACGCTCGGGCTGGCCGCCCCGGCGGCGGCGTGGCGGGCGCCCGGCCTCCTCCGCCGGCGCCGCGCCATCCTGACCGCCGGGCTGCTCGTGCTCGCGATCACGATCGCGGGCGCCATCGTGGCGCTGACCACGGGCGGCGAGGCCTCGGGCCGACCGCCGATCGGGAACGGCGTGGCAGCCATCGACTCGGCGGGTCGCCGGATCGCGTCCTTCATCGAGGCCGCGACCGCCCCGAGCAACATCGCCGTCGGCGAGGGCGCCGTCTGGGTCCTGAACACCGAGAACGACACGGTCTCGCGCATCGACCCCGAGACCAAGGCGGTCACCGGGCGGATTCGGACGCGTCGCGTGGCGACCGACATCGCGGCCGGCGCAGGAGCGCTCTGGCTCGGCAACGGCGGCGGCACGAGCGGCAACTACACGGTCAGCATCTCCCGGATCGACCCGCGGACGAGCGCGGTCACCCATACCGTGCAGCTGCCCGACAGGACGGGCACCGGCGCGACCGCCACGTTGAACTGGGGGCACCCCGACATCGTCGTCGCCGCCGGTGCGGTGTGGGCGCGCAACCCCGACCACACGGTCTCTCGCATCGATCCCGAGACCGGCAGGCTCGTCGCGACGATCGACGTCGAGGCCGGATCGATCGCCGCCGACGACGCGGGTGTGTGGGTCGCAAACGGCTCGGCCGTGACGCGGATCGATCCGCGCACCAACCGCGTCGGCCCGCCGATCCGCCTCGCTGTCGAGGACGCGTCGGGGATCGCCGTGGGCGCCGGCAAGGTCTGGGTGGCGGCGGACCGCGACGGCGTCGTATGGCAGATCGAGCCCGGGCCACAGCCGGTCACGCGGTCGATCGCCGTCGGCGTCGGCGCCGAGTACATCGCCTTCGGCGCGGGCGCGGTGTGGGCCGGCAACTACATCGACGAAACGGTCTCGCGGATCGACCCCCGCACGAACGAGGTCACGCGCGTCCCGGCCGGCGCCGTCCAGGCGCTCGCGGCGGGTGCCGGCGGGGCCTGGGTGAGCACCGCGGGCCGGCCCGCGGCGGGCACCCTGCCGGCATCCGTCTGCGGAGATGTGGTCTCGGGTGACAGAAAGCCGGACGTGGTGATCGCATCCGATCTTCCGCTGCAGGGGCCGGACGGCGCCGGCCCGCGCGCGAACGCCGACGCGATCCGCCTCGCGCTCGAGCAGCGCGACTTCAAGGCGGGCCGGTACACGGTCGGCTATCGCTCGTGCGACGAGTCGACCGCGCAGACCGGCGCCTTCGAGAATCGCCGGTGCGCAGCGAACGCGGAAGCGTACGCGGGCGCGCACGACCTCGTGGCCCTCATCGGCCCATGGAGCTCCTATTGCGCCCAGGTGGAGATCCCGATCCTCAACCGCGCACCGGGCGGGCCGCTCGCCATGATCAGCCCCGTGAACACGTCCCCGGGCCTCACCCGCCCGTCGTCGGACAGCGAGAGGGGCGAGCCGGAGGTGTACTACCCGACCGGGGTCCGCAACTACGTCCGGCTCCTGCCCGGCGACGACCTTCAGGGAGCCGCCCTGGCGGTCGTGGCGAAGCGCCTCGCGCTCGAGCGGGTCTATTTGCTGCATGACTCGAGCTTCTGGAAGGGGCTGCTCACCGACCCGTTCCGACGCGCGGCAGCGAGACTGGGCGTCGGACTCGCCGGGTCTGCGGAGTTCGACCCGCGCACCAAGAGCTACGACGTGCTCGCGGACACGATCGCGCGCTCCGGGGCAGACGGCGTCGTCGTCGGGGGCGACCCGCTGTACGGCGGCGATCGACTCGTGAAAGCGCTGCGCGCACGCCTCGGCGCCAGGGTAACGATCATGGGCGGCTTCTTCTTCACTCCGCGCGCGGTGGTCAAGCGCATCGGCCGGGCCGGTCGCGGCATGTACGTGTCGACGAACGACCTGCCGCGCGGCATCCTCCCGCTGAGTTCCGCCGGCCGGCGCTTCAAACGCGACATCGGCGACCCGGCCACGCAGTACATCGGCGTAATGGAAGCCGGGCAGGCCGCGGATCTCGTGATGGACGCGATTGCTCGCTCCGACGGGACGCGTGCCTCGGTGCTTCACCAGCTGTTCGCCAGCGAGGTGCAGGACGGCATCCTCGGCACCTTCCGCTTCGATCCCAACGGCGACATCAGGCCGGCCTCGATCCCGATCCTCCGCATCACCGGCGCGACCCCGCCGGGCGAGAGCCTCCCGCCCGACTTCCAGGGCGCGACACTCGATCGCCTCGTGCAGGTCCCGACAAACCTCGTGAAATGAACGGACGCCCCCCTCTGCCGGGCGAAGCGAGGCCCACTACCGCCGAAGCGCGAACGAGAGACCGGCACTGCACTCGGCACCTCCGTCAGCTGAGATCAGCGTGGGTCTGGGCGCCCGGCGGACGTTCCAAAGACGCCGGACCGCGACTACAAACGGCGCCTCGTCAAGAACCCCACTAGCAGGGAAAACAGCTGCAAGCGACGGGCTGAATGGTGCACGTTGAGGCCTCGTCGGAGCCGGCGCGATACTCCTTACGAGTGAAGTGCTCTACCAGCTGAGCTACGTCGGCGGGGTGCGCCCGGAAGGGTAGGGCCGGACGGGCTAGGGCTCGTCGGGCGAGTCGTCGGTGCCGGTGGCGGCCGGGTCGTCGTCGGTCGGGCCGTCGGCTTCCTCGTAGTCGCCGTCCTCGATCGGCTCGTCGTCGTCGATCACGGCGTCCGGGTCGTCGAGCTCCGCTTGGTCGTCAGTGGCGCCGGGCGAAGGATCGGTGGGGTGGGTCGTCCACATCAGGCGCGGGATGCGGCACACGTGGCCGCCGGCGTAGCGGAGGCGCCCGCGCAGGGTCCCGCGGGCCGCGGTCTCGGACACAAAGCGGCCGGCGAAGCGCAGGCGGACCTTCATCGCGCGCCCCGGTGGTGAGAAGCGCGCGCGGAGGGCGAAGCGCCCGTCGGCGGCCGCGACGAGGCCGAGCGACCGCCGGATGTGGACGGTACGGGTGCTGCGGCAACCGCGCAGGTCCACGCGCACGAACGGCCGGATCGCGCCCGACCCGGGCAGGACCTCGAACGTCACTCGCGCGCGTGAGCCGTGCGACTTGGGCGACGTCGAAGACGTCGACCCGGACCACTGCCCGGGCGCGACCGCGGCGAGCGCGACGACGGCGAGCAAGGCGACGGACATACCTCCAATGCGCGCAACCGCACGAGTCGGTTGACCACCCCTGGCCGACCGGCCAGTTTCGGTCGTACATCCGCCGAGAACGGTCAATTCCGCGCCATACGCCTCATACGCTCGATCGGTCGGGCGGCACCGAGGCTGCCCCTTCATGCAAAGGGACGAGGACGGACCAGATGACGCGGCGGCCACGGACGGTCTCCGGTGCGGCGGGCCCGGGACTCATCGGCGTGCGGTTGGTGCCGACGGTGGTGCTCGCAGACGCCAACCCGGACGCGCGCGCGATGATCCGCGACGCCCTGCTGGAGGGCACCGGCCCGGCCGACCTGCGCACGGTCGAGAGCGCGGCCGAGCTCGACGACTACCTGCACCAGCAGGGCGATCACGAGGACGCGCGGACGAGCCCGCCGCCGGCGCTGGTCCTGATCGACCTCGACCTGCCGGGCAACGAGCACCTCGATGCCGTCCGGGCCATCAAGTCCAATACGCACCTCCGCCAGATTCCGGTGGTCGTGCTCGTGCGCGCTCCCGAGGCCGCGCAGATCGCGGCCGCGTACGACGCCGGAGCCAACACCGTCATCCCCAAGCCCGTCACGTTCCTCGCCCTCGTGAAGCTGATGAAAGTCTTCACCGCCTACTGGCTCGACGCCGCCGCCCTGCCGCCGGAGCACGCGTGAGCCGGCTGCCCGACCGCGTCACGATCCTCGTGATCCAGGCCCAGGAGGACCGGCACCGACCGGTGCAACAGGCGCTGGCCGCGATCGAGCGCCCCCGCTACGAGATCCACTGGGTGACGAGCGCCGCCGCGGCCCGCGCAGCGCTCGACGAGCACCCGCACGACGTTTTTCTCGTCGGCGCCGACACCGGCGGCCTCGAGCTGGCGCAGGAGATCCGGGCACACACGCCGCACGCGCCGGTCCTGCTGCTCGACGACAAGGCGGACCGCGACACCGACCTCGCCGCCGCCGAGGCCGGGATCAGCGAATACGTGACCGACCCCGCTGCGCTCGAGCGCGCGCTCCGGTACGCGATCACCCACCAGCACGCGCTCGCGCGCCTCGCCGAGTCCGAGCAGCGCCACGCGCTGGCCATGCAGGGCGCCAACGACGGCCTGTGGGACTGGGACGTCCGCCAGGACCGCCTGTACTTCTCGCCCCGCTGGAAGCAGATGCTCGGCTACGCCGACCCCGAGCTCGGCGACGCCCGCGGCGAGTGGCTCGGCCGCGTCCATCCCGACGACCGCGCCGCCCTCACGCAGGCGCTCGAGGCCCACCTCTCCGGCGCCAGCCATCACTTCGAGCACGAGCACCGCATCCAGCACCGCGACGGCTCCTACCGCTGGATGCTCGCGCGCGGCATGGCGGTCCGTGACGGCCAGGGCCGCGCCACGCGCGTCGTCGGCAGCCAGACCGACGTCACCGACCGCAAGAAGGCCGAGCAGCGCCTCCAGCACGACGCGCTGCACGACGCCCTCACCGGCCTCCCCAATCGCGTGCTGTTCCTGGACCGCCTCGACCAGGCGATCCGCCGCGCGCAGCGCGCCCACCCCGAAGCCGCGGCCGCGGTCCTGTTCCTGGACCTCGACCGCTTCAAGCTCGTCAACGACTCGCTCGGCCACCAGGTCGGCGACCAGCTGCTGATCGCGGTCGCCCGCCGGCTGGAGTCGGCCGTCCGGCCGCCCGACACCGTCGCCCGGCTCGGCGGCGACGAGTTCACCGTCCTGCTCGACGACGTGTCAGACGTGCACGAGGCGAGCCTCGTCGCCGAGCGCGTCCACCAGACGCTCCGCACCCCGTTCGACATCGACGAGCGCGAGCTGTTCATCGACGCGTCGATCGGCATCGCGCTCGCCGACCCCGGCGCGTCCCCGGACACCGTCCTCAGAGACGCCGACGTCGCCATGTACCGCGCGAAGGCCGACGGCAAGGGCCGCCACGCCGTGTTCGACGGCCGCATGCACGAGCAGGTGATGCGCCGTCTCGACATGGAGACCGAGCTGCGCAAGGTGATCGAGGAGCAGTGCCTGGAGGTCGTCTACCAGCCGATCGTGCAGGCGGCGACGGGCCGCATCGCCGGCTTTGAGGCGCTCACCCGCTGGCCCGACAGCAATGGCGGGTTCGTCGAGCCGTCCGAGTTCGTGCCGATCGCCGAGGAGACCGGCCTGATCGTCCCGCTCGGCCGCTGGGTGCTGAAGGCCGCGTGTGCCCAGCTCGCCGCCTGGCGCGAGCACCCCAACGGCGCCGGCCTGATCGTCAGCGTCAACGTCAGTCACCGCCAGCTCGCCGACCCGGAGTTCGGCCTGATCCTCCAGGAGGCGCTCGCCGAGACGGGCCTCGACCCCGCCGCTCTGCGGCTCGAGGTCAAGGAGAACGCGCTCAGCCGCGAGCCGGACGCCGTGCACCGCGCGCTCACGCACGCGCTCGAGGAGCACGGCGTGCGCTCTCACATCGACGACTTCGGGACCGGCGCCAGCTCACTCCGGCTCCTGCACGGCTTCCCGGGCGACGCGGTGAAGGTCCACCGCGCGCTGGTGATCGGCATGGGCGTCGAGCCCGGCGCCTTCGAGATCGTCAAGGCGCTCGTCGGGCTCGCGCACAACCTCGGGCTCGAGGTGATCGCCGAGGGCGTCGAGACCGCCGCCCAGCTCGATCACCTCAAGCTGCTGGGCTGCGAGTTCGCCCAGGGCTTCCACGTCAGCGCGCCGCTGCGCCCGCAGGACGCAACGGCGCTGCTGCACAGCGTGGTCGCGCCGGGCTAGTCCCGACGCGTGGAGGTCGGCTCGTCGGTGCGGGCCGTCTCGTCGTCGCGCGCGAAACGACCCTCGCGCTCGCGTGCTTCGTCGTCGCGGCCGTGCTCGTACTCGGAGCTCGGCTCGTGCATGGGACGGTCCTCGTCCTCGCGCATCGGCGCCGGCTCGTCGCCACGCGTGTCCGACGGCTCGTCGTCGCGCATCGCCGACGTGCCGGCGAAGCGGTCGCGCTCGTTCTCGTCGATGAGCTCGTGGTCGGCCATGCCCTTCTCGTGCATCTGGGCGCGCTGCTCGCCCAGCTCGGCCTCGGCGCGCTCGCGCTTGGCCTCCTGCTCGGCGATCCGCGCCTTCTGCTCGGCCATCTCGGCGCCGCGGCGGCGCTCGTCGGCCAGCCCGCGCTGCTCGCCGGCGGCGCGTTCGCGCCGCGTCTCCAGCTCGCGCTCTCGAGCACGAACCTGGGCGTTCCTGCGTGCACGCGGCAGCACGAACGCGAACAGGGCGATAAGCACGATCGCGGCGACCACGATCGCGATGATCAGTCCGGTTGACATCGGTCCTCCCTTTCTCGTCCAGTGGGGTCCCTCCAAGGATTCCCGCCACACTTGCTTCCCATGCGGCCGACTTTCGACCTGCAGTCCCACTCGCTCCATTCCGACGGCGCGCTGCCGGCCGCCGACGTGGTCGCGCTCGCCGCGCGCGCCGGCGTGCAGCTGCTCGCGCTGACCGACCATGACACGACCGACGGCGTCGCCGAGGCGCGCGCCGCCGCGCGCGAGCACGGCATCGCGTTCAGCGCCGCCGCCGAGCTGTCCGCCGTCCACGGCGGCTACGAGGACCTGCACATCCTCGGCTACGAGATCGGCGACGCGGACGAGGACCTCGTGGCCGCCCTGCACGACTTCCGCAGCGACCGCGCGCGGCGCATCGAAGAGATGGCCGGCCGCCTGCGCGAGCTGGGCTTCGAGCTCGACGACGCCCCGCTGCGGGCCCGCCGCGCCGCCGGCAAGCCGATCGGCCGCCCCCACCTCGCCGACGCCGTGCTCGCCCACCCCGCCAACGCCCAGCGGCTGAGGGACGAGGGCATCGACGGCCGCGACGGCCTGTTCCCGCCGTACCTGGTCCCGGGCGCGAAGGCCTACGTCGCCCGCAGCCGCCCGACCGTCGCCCAGGCGATCAAGGTGATCCACGCCGCCGGGGGCGTCGCGATCTGGGCGCACCCGTTCTGGGACGTCGACGACCAGACCGAGGCGCTCGCCACGCTACAGGCGTTCGTCGCCGCGGGGCTGGATGGCGTCGAGGCCTTCTACGCCACCCACACGCAGGTGCAGACCGAAGCGCTCTACCGCGCGGCCGAAGGCCTCCTCACCACCGGATCGGCCGACTTCCACGGCCCGCAGAACGAGCGCTTCAACGCGTTCCTCGCGTTCGAGCTCTACGGGCTCGAGCCCAACCTCGGGCCTATCGGGGCGACAGCTCCACGGTGACGGTGTCGCCCGGCTCGATGTGCGCCATCCTGCGCAGGCCGCGGCGCAGCGGCAGGTAGAAGCGGCCGCCGTAGGCGGCGACCGTGGACTCCCACGAGAACCCATTGATCGTCACCGTGACCGGCGCGCGGGCGCGCGCGAACTCCGAGTCGGGCGGCAGCTCGACGAACACGCCTTCGTCCTCGGTCTGCACCACGGCCTCGAACGTCATCGCACCCGCTCCTCTCCCGTGTAGACGTTGACGCTCCCCCCGCGCGCGAACCCGCACAGCGTCAGAGCGCGGTCGTCGGCGAGCCGCACGGCCAGCGACGTCGGCGCGCCGACGCCGACGAGCACCGGCGCGCCCGCCACCGCCGCCTTCTGGACGAGCTCGAACGACAGCCGTCCGCTCACGCACAGCACGTGCGGGTGCAGCGGGACGAGCCCGGCGCGCAGCGCCCAGCCCACCACCTTGTCCATCGCGTTGTGGCGCCCGACGTCCTCGCGCACGCACACCAGCTCGCCCGCCGGCGTGAACAGGCCGGTGGCGTGCAGGCCGCCGGTGCGGGCGAACGTCGGCTGGGGCAGCCGCTCCGGCAGGTCCGCCACGAGCGAGCGGTCGAGCACCGGGCCGGGCGAGGCGACCTCGCTCGCCACCGCCACCTCCTCCAGCGCCCCCTTCCCGCAGACCCCGCACGAGGAGCTCGTGTAGAACGACCGCGCGCTCACCGCCCGCAGCAGCGGACCGGCGACCTCGACGGTGTTGCCGGCGAGGTCGTGCGGCGGGCCGGCGTCGCGCACGCCGTCGATCAGCCCTTCGCCGAGCAGGAAGCCGAGCGCCAGTTCCTCATCGTGGCCGGGCGTGCGCATCGTGACCGCCAGCGGCGCGCCGTCGACCCGGATCTCCAGCGGCTCCTCGACCGGCACCTCGTCCTCGAAGCCGCGTGAACGGACGGTTGCGTGCGGGCCGTGGGCGTGAACCTCGGTCATGCCGCACCCATGGTGGCGGGTATGCCGGTCCCATGCCGCCGCACTACGCGCTCTACCGCGTCGGACCCGACACGCCGGTCTCGCTCGCCGACCAGGATCCCGCCGACACCGGCGCCCACGGCGACGCCGACGCGGCCCGCGCGGAGCTCGAGGACCTCGTCGACCACATCGCCGACCTGCAAGCGCGCCTGTACGCCGAGGAGGAGCGCTCGCTGCTCGTCGTGCTCCAGGGGATCGACGCCGCCGGCAAGGACTCCACGGTCGCCCACGTCTTCCGCGGGACCAACCCGCAGGGCGTGCGCGTCTACTCGTTCAAGGAGCCCTCCAACGAGGAGTCGGCGCACGAC
>DATDKF010000074.1:0-4695 GCA_036520135.1 Solirubrobacteraceae bacterium | reverse complement strand
CATGCGGCGCATCTCCGGCGAGGCCCGCGGCGAGCTGGAGCGCGCGGTCGCGCGGGACCTCGACGCGGCAGTCGCGCGACGGAATCGCGTCATCGCCGTCTCGCTGGTCGTGCTGGCCGTTGTCGCTGCGCTGGCGCTGGTGCTGCGGCGGTCGATCACCCGACCGCTCGCCGAGGTGTCCGGGAGCGCGCGGGCGCTGTCCGGCGGCGATCTCTCGGCCGACGTGGAGTACGTCGGCCGCGACGAGATCGGCGACGTCGCGGAGGCCTTTCGCGACCTCCACGTCACATCCGAGCGGCTGGCCGCCGAGATCCGCGCAATGAACGAGGCGATCACGCGCAACCGGCTCGACCATCGAGTCGACGCCGCCGCTCTGGAAGGAACGTGGTCGCAGCTGCTGAGCGGCATGAACGAGACGATGGCCGCGTTCACCGACCTGCACGGGCGGCGCCGAGAGGCCGAGCTCGAGTTCGAGCGCGTATTCACCATGTCCGTCGACCTGCTCTGCATCGCGGGTTTCGACGGCTACCTCAAGCGCGTGAATCCCGCCTGGATGCGCACGTTCGGTTACACGGAGCAGGAGCTGCTGTCGCGACCGTTCATCGAGTTCGTACACCCCGACGACCGGGCGCACACCGAGGAGGCGGTGGGCGTGCTGGCCGGGGGCCGTGATCTGGTGGAGTTCGAGAATCGCCACCTCTGCCGCGACGGCTCCGCTCGCTGGATGCAATGGACATCGCGGCCGGCGCTCGAGCAAGGCCTCGCCTACACCGTGGGGCGCGACGTGACGGATCGCAAGCGCCGCGAGGCCGAGCAGGCGGCCCTGCGCCGGGTCGCCACGCTGGTCGCGAGAACCGTCGCCCCGGCGGAGGTCTTCGACGCCGTCACCCGGGAGGTCGGACTGCAATGCGACGCCGATCTCGCGCGCCTGGAGCGGTTCGAGCCCGACGGCACGGTCACCGTGGTCGCCGCCTGGAGCCGGAGCGGCACGGACCGGCCGGCGGTCGGCAACCGCTTTGCGCTCGACGGGACGAGCATCGCCGCGCTGGTGTCGAAGACCGGCCGGCCGGCGCGGCTCGACGGCTTCGAGGGTGCGTCCGGGCCGATCGCGCGCGAGGCCCAGGCGCTGGGTATCCGCTCGTCGGTCGGCTGTCCGATTGTCGTCGGCGGACGGACGTGGGGGGTGATCGCTGCGTCCATGAGGCGCGAGGCGCGGTTCCCGCCGGACACCGAGTCGGGGATCGCGGACTTCACCGAGCTGGTCGCGATGGCGCTCTTGAATGCGGAGAGCCAGGACCAGCTCACCGCCTCGCGAGCGCGTCTGCTCACCGAGGCCGACGCGGCCCGCCGCCGCATCGTCCGGGACTTGCACGATGGCGCGCAGCAGCGGCTCGTCCACACCGCCATCACGCTCGGCCTGGCGGAGCGAGAGCTCGAACGGGACAACGGAGCGGCGAAGGCGCTGATCGCCGAGGCGGTCGGGCATGTGCAACAGGCCAACGAAGCACTGCGCGAGCTCGCCCACGGCATCCTGCCCGCGGACCTCGCACGCGGCGGGCTTCGCGGCGGGATCGATGCGGTCGTGGAACGGCTCGACCTGACCGTGAAGGTCGATCTGCCGCCGGAGCGGTTCCCGGCCGAAATCGAGGCGAGCGCCTACTTCATTGTCGCCGAAGCGCTCACGAACATCGTCAAGCATGCCCACGCCGAGTCCGCTGCCGTGAGCGCGGTGATCGACGGGGAGATGCTGCGGGTCGAAGTACGCGACGACGGCATCGGCGGCGCCGAACCAAGCGGCCCCGGGCTCGTCGGGATCAGCGATCGAGTGACCGCCCTGGGCGGGCGGTTCAGCGTCGAAAGCCCCGCCGGCGGCGGCACGGTGCTGACCGCCACGCTGCCGATCTCCGCCGTCCCGGCCGACGCCGGTTAGCGGCGACGCGTGCCCGACACCGCAACGTCGTGTTCCGCCGCGACGCGAAGCAGCTCCCGCAGTTCGGGCGCGGCTCCAGCGGCGGGTAGCGGAACCTCGATCTCCACCGTGCCGGCGTCTCGATCGACGACCTCGACCGGCCCGAGGTGCTGGAACAGGTCCATCATCTCGCGGTTCTGGGCCAGCATCCACGCGGTGAACGTGCGCACCCCCTCCTGGCGCGCGCGTGCGCTGATCACCTCCAGCAACAGCGTCCCGATGCCACGGCCCTGCCAGTGGTCGACCACGGTGACGGCGACCTCGGCCGCATCCGGCCGCTCGGGGTCGCGCACATAGCGCGCGACGCCGAGCGCCTCGGTGCCCTCCTCGTCGAGCGCGATCACGGCTTCGTGGTCGCGATGATCGATGCCGGTGAGCTGGCGCACCGTCGCCTCGGGCAGCCTCGGCATCGCCGCGAGGAACCGCCGGTAGCGCGATTCGGGGCTCAGGCGCTGAAAGCCGCGTAGCAACAGCTCGCGGTCGGAGCGGCGGCCCTGGCGAATACGCACGTGCGATCCGTCGCGAAGCGCGACCGGCACGCCGTCGGCCACCACGTCGTCCGTCGCGCTCATCGTCCCGGTGCTACCAGCACGGAGCGATCCGCATGGTCGACGAGGCCATGTGCCGTGCTGCCGAGCGCCTTCACGGACGGTCGATGCCCGACGACGATGCACGCCGCCTCCTCGCTCGCGGCGACCCGGAGGAGGCGCATCCACGGATCCTCCTCCTCGCTCGAGGCGTTCGCGCCGCGGATGCCGACCGGTCGCGAGACGAACCCGGCATCCGCCGCGGCGCGCGCCCCTTCGGCCGCCCGCTCGAAGGGCGCTTCGGCCTCCTCACGGTCCAGCTGTGCGAGCCGGTCCTGCACCTCGGCGGCGACCGGCCACGGCAGCGTCGAGCGGAGGACCGCGCCGTCGTCTACGGCAGGCATGAACGTGGCGACGATCGCCGCTGGGCCGGCGAGCAGGCCGGCGGCGGTGACGATGGCCTCGCGCGCGATCGGCGAACCGTCGTAGCAGGCGAAGACGGGCCCGGCGGCGGCCGTGGGCGACGGCCCCGGGCGAGCGACGAGCACCGGGACGCCCGAGCGAGCAACCAGGGCGCTCGACACGCTGCCGAGCGGCGCGGGCGGTGCCGGCGACCGGCGGTGCGGCCCGGCCACGATTACCGCCGCGCCCTGATCGCGCGCTTCCCGGAGGATGACCGTGGCGACGTCCCCAAAGCCCGCCTCGACCGCCCGCACGGGCCCGAAGCCGGCATCGATCGCAAGCCGGCGCCCGGACTCGGCGAGACCCTCCTTGGGCGGCCGCTGCAGCACGTGGACGACGACCGCGGGCCGAGCCCGCAGCAGCGTAGCGGCACTGCGGATGGCCCGGGCCGCGTGATCGGAGCCGTCGTAGCAGAGCAGCACCGGTCCTTCCATCGCAAGGTGCGCCGTCATACGAGCCGGCACCCGGCTACCTGATCTTCTTCATCGCGGTATCGGCCTTCCGCTCGAGCTCCGCGCGCGCCGCGGCGACGGACGCCTCGCTCTCGCGCCACCGCTCGCCGGATGCCGTGCGGGCCTGCGCGAGCCGCTCGGCGACGGCGTCCCGGCTCCGCCGCATGTCGCTGATGGCCGCCTCGGCCTGCTCGCGCGCGCTGCCGGTCAGCGTCTTGGCCTTCTGGTTCAGCTCTTCCGAGAGCTCCTTGAAATCGTCGAGGTACGCGTTGATCGCATCGGTGAAGGCCTGCCGGTCCTCGGCGAGCTCGGCGGCCAGCGCGTGCTCGGCGGCCTTGACCCTCGTCTGGAGCTGCTCGACCTTGGCGTCGGCCGCGTCGTCGACCTGCCGGAGCTTGGCTTCGGCGGCTTCGGCGTGCGCGGCGAAGTTCTGCGTCCGCGCCTCGTGCGCCTCGCGCGCGGCTGCTCTTGCCGCTGCCTCGTGCTGCCGCAGCGCCTCGACCTGACCCTTGCTCGACTGCTTCGCGCGGTCGCCGGACGCCTGCGCCTTCGCCTCCAGCTCGCCGATGCGCTCACGCATCTCGTCGAGCCGATTATCCGTCTTGATGCTCATGGGAACCTCCTCGATGGGGGATTCCACTGTGTGGCCCGAGCGGGTGAGCGGTCGTCACGCAGTCTGCGTGATTCGGCCGCCCGGATCACATAAAACGGTGATGACCGCTCACCACGGTCATCGTCACGAACGGCCCCGGTCAGCGTCGAGCTTCGGGCAGCGCAGCAGCGAAAGGATGACGAGGTCGCGCTGGGTCGACCGCTCGAGCTGACGCGGGCTCGGGAGCGAGTCGGCGAGTCGTCGCGCGTCACCGCTTCGCGCCGCGATTGTGATACGGCGACGAGAGCCCGGCACGACTACGACCGTTCAGCCGGAGCGTCCGCAGGCATGGCCGCGAGCAGCCGCGTCGCGTCCTCGGCGACGTCCTCGTCGACCCGCACGTCGTAGCGATCCGCCTCGAGGCGCGTGGCTGAGATGAAGTCGCGCCGCCCGCCGCTGAGCGCCTCGTGGACGAGCGCGCCGGACACTGCGCCGAGGACCACGGCATACGCCAACGTCTCGGCGGAGCCCGAATCCCACGCGAAGATGCCGGCGAGCAGCGCGACGAGCGCCCCCATGATGAACGCCCCGGCCGAACCGACGAGCGCCGCGCGCCTGGCGGTCATGCGCCCCTCCACCTGCTCCACCGAGCGCAGACCCAGACCGACGATGGCGCCGCGCTCGACAGGGAAG
>DATDKF010000073.1:0-2964 GCA_036520135.1 Solirubrobacteraceae bacterium | reverse complement strand
GGACGGCCGCGCCACAGTCGGTCGCACATGGGACCAGGCGACGCCGGACACGTGACGCCGAGGCCGCACGGCGTAGGTTCGCGCCGGAATCGGGAGCCGAAGCGCGACTCGTCTCCCGAATCGTGGTGTCCCCGGTCCGAGTCCGTGGTCTCGCCATCGCGGAATCCGCGTGCTAGTTCGCATCGGGGGTGGCGCGCATCGGGGCGGGCATGAGCGCCGCGCCGGCGATCACGAGGCAGAAGGCAAGGAAGCGGCCGGTGATCCCGACAGGGCCGGAGCCGATCGGGTCGTGGAAGACAAGGATTCCGCCGATGATCGCGGTGAGGTTTGCGGCCACGGAGGTGAGCGCGATGACTTCGACGCCGTCGCCGATCTGCAGGCTGCGGGCGGAGGCGTAGAAGGCGATCACCCCGGCGATGAGCGCGGTCAGCGTCCACGGGCTCACCAACCCGAGCACCGGCCCGGGTGGGGTCTGGGTGAGGTACTTGAGCGCGATATCGGAGACGCCCCACAGCGCGCCGGCGGCGGCACCGAGAAGCAGTCCCTCGCCGCGGTCCGGGAGGTGGCGGCGGGTCGAGATCCTCACGAGCGCAGCGACGACGGCGAAGATCGCGCCCTCGATAGCGATCAGCGCCGCCAGCGAGGCGCGACCCGAGTCGCCGGCGCCGCCGCTGGTCAATCCGATCACCCCCAGCCCGGCCGCGGTGATCGTGATGCCGACCCATTGTCGCCGTCCGAGGTGAAAGCCGAAGAAGCGCTCGGCGAGCACGGCGAGGAAGACGAGCCCGCCGGAGAGGACCGCCTGCACGATCGACAGCGGCGCGAGCGAGAGCGCACCGACGTGCAGACCCCAGGCCACGACCGCCACCAGCCAGCCGACCAAGAACCATCTGGAGCGAAACAGACCGACGGCGCTGCGCAGCGGATGGCGGACCAGGATCGGCGGGGCGAGCACCGCGCCGCGGTGCTTGAACAGAAACGCGAGATTGGTGGCCAGCGCCGAAGCGAGCGCGAGGATCAGTCCGAGGATCACGACAAAACGGCCGGCCCTCCACGCCGTGTTAGGTGCCTTAAGGCCGCCGGTTTCCCAGGGCCCGGGGCGATCCTCCCAGGTTTAAACTCACCCCTGCCGCGCGACCCGAGTTCGCCTGGCGAGACCTCGGCGCGGAGCAAGGCGCCTTCTTGCGCCGGATCCGCGAGACCGTATTCCGAGTCGCCTGGCGGTTACTCAGCGCTCTCTCGTCTGTGGGTGACGCTGGCGCGGTCTGGCCTGCGTTGTCCGGCTGCGCCTCGACGGCGTCGTCGCCGACGCGTGCGGTGGCGGACATGCCCCAGGTAGGCGGGTGGCATCCGCCAGGTACTCGTCGTCCCGGACGGCGTTCGGGAGCTTAGCGAGCAGGACGCTCGCCGGGTTGCACCGCAGCGGCGATCACGCTCGCTCGGTCGTGTCGTTGGGCTTCGGCGCCGCAAGACGGAGCTCTTGCGCGGGGCGCTGTCGTGGTGGACGCGGATTGGTTCGGGATGATCGCGGGACCGGCGACCCGCTCGGCTGCCTCGTTGGCTTCGTTTCCACCTCGGGCGACCTTCGCGAGCGCGGATCATCGGGTACGGCATCCGACGGCTCGATAGGAGGACGGCCCTTCTGTCGCTGGGGAGGAAACGGTCCGTGAGGTCGCCGCTAGGCGTGTCGCCGGGCGGTGCTCTGCCGAAGTCGCTTTCGCACGAGCGGTGAAGTGGCGTATATGGCCTTCTCGTCCGTTCCGGCACGGCCGCCGCGGCGGCTGGGCCCGCGGGCGAGGCGTGCCTACGTGCGTTAGCGCCGCCGGCTCTGGACGAGCGCGTGGTTGAGCATCGCGGCGGTGTCGTCCTCGCGTGCGACGACGACGACCTTGTTCCAGGCGCCCGGATACATGACCCGCTCGTTGTAGATCTGGGTCCGAAAGCGCGCCTGGTAGACCGCGGGCAGCTTGTCGCCGATTCCGTACATGCGGCGCCCTCCGTCGCTGCCGCGGATCACCGCGACGAGCTCGCGCGTGTCCTCGAAGTCGTCGGCGGCGACGAACTCGACCAGCGGATGCTGCGGCGACCCGCCGCTGAGGAACGCGACGACGTACTTGCGGTCCCGACCCCAGGCGTTCTCGCGGATCGTCTCGCCGAGTCCGATCTGGACCGCGCCCTCGCCGCGCGTCGTGCCCATGAACACGCGGTACGGCGAGTAGCTGTCGCGCCGTTTCGGCCATCGATATGACTCGCCCTCGCGCTGGTGCAACAGGCGCCAGTCCTCGGGCAGGTCCGGCGACCCCCGGCGAGCGAGAGCGCCGGCCGGGCCGGAGGGACCGCCGGGGCCGACATGACTGACGACCGGATGCGCGAAGCCCGCCTCGGACAGTCGCGCCAGGAGCGGCCCGAGCTCACGGTCCGGGACGTGCTCGACGGTGACGGAGAACGGGCACATCGCTCTACGAGAATAACGTAGAAAAACGTAGTACGTAATCCACCGTTGTTCAGAAGCTGCTAGGGTTGCTGCAAGCGCTTAGACCCCCTGCCGACATCGACGAACCTGCGAGTTCCTCGACTGTCACTCACGGGCCGGGCGCACCGGAGGACTCAACCGAGACCTCCACCCTCCAGAAACGAGTACCCCATGCATGCCACCATTCGACGCTACGAGTCGATCGACCAGAGCCGCAAGAGCGAGGTCCTCAAGAAGGTCGACGAGAACCTCCTGCCGGCGCTGAAGGACCTCCCGGGTTTCAACGGCTACTCCGTCATCGACGCCGGTGACGGCGTCATCACCTCCGTCGGCTTCTTCGACACCGCGGCGCAGGCCGACGAGTCGACCCGCATCGCCGGCAGCTGGCTGCGCGAGCAGAAGCTCGAGACGGCGCTCCCGAACGCGCCGAAGGTCACGACCGGCGACGTCGTCGTCCACAAGGCACGCGAGCTCGTCAGGGCCTAACAGCC
>DATDKF010000072.1:0-20882 GCA_036520135.1 Solirubrobacteraceae bacterium | reverse complement strand
GTGAGCCGCGTGCGGGCCGCCGGTCAACCGCCCCGGACAGCGGCAGCCTCAGTGCCGCAGGCTCGCGGGAATCGTGACGACGCGGTCGACGACCGCGCCGGGGACGGCGCCGTGCGGAGCGCCGCCGCCGGTGACGCGCAGGATCGGGACGGTCGGAGGGTCGATGTCGCCGTTGCGGTCGAACCTGAAGCTGCCGAGGATGCCGTCCTGGACGCGGCTCGCTCGCAGGTGCTCGAGGACCGACGCGCGGGTGCGGTCCGAGCGCGCGATCGCGGTGAGCACCAGCTCGGCTGCCTGTGCGGTTTCGAGCGTGCTGTATTGCGGCGTGCGCGCTGCGCCGGTCTCGCGCACGAAGCGCACGCCGGCGCGTGTCAATGGCAGGGCGGAGCGCGGTACGTCGGTGGTGGCGACGTAGAGGCCGCGAGCGACGGCGGGCTGCGGAGGGTTGAATCCGAAGCCGGCCATCAGCGTCGTGTGCGTCCCGAGGCGCGCGCGCAGCGCCAATCCGCCACAGCACGCCTTCCTGATCGGCCACACCGCGCCCGCCCCGACGGCAATGCCCGCGGTGGCGCCGGCGCCGATCGTGATCGGCTTGCCGAGGGAGTTGGTCGCGGGGTCGAGCCGGGCGACGCTGTCGCCGGAGAGGACCCACACGCCCTCGGCGCCGGCCGCGAGCGTATCGGCGTCAGCCTTGACGGTCGCTATCACGCGCCCGGTGTGCGGGGGGCCGCACATCCTGGCGTTCATGAAAACCCTACGCGGCAGCGGCTGATGAGGCCGGCCCCTGCACGCAGCAGCGCGGCCGTGTCGTAAGCCGAACCCGCTACGGGCGCCTTCCAGGGAGTCAGCGAGCCCGGCTCGGGAGTGTCTCGCAGGGGATCGGCTTGCGGAACGGCTCATTGACCGCCTGACGGATCGCGCCGAGACCCCGACGGCCGAGCGAACTCGGCCGTCGGATCTCCGGCACTCGTGCGGCTATCAGTTGTGCGTCAAACGCGCAGGGCCGGGTCGTCCCTCACGCTCGCGAGGTCGGCGTCGCCGGCCGCCCACTCGCGTGTCTCGGGGTCGGCTGATGGGTTCGAACCCACGACCTTCTGCATGGCACTGCCGCCCAAAGGTCGCGCTGATGCGAAGCGGATGCTGGGAGACCGGTGATCGGCATGCGCGATCGCACGCTCGGCATCTCCGATCACAGAGACGACACAGGTCGGTGGGCTGGGATGATTGACGCGCGAAGAGCATGTCCGTCACCGTCGACGAGAACAGCGCGCGAGCGCGCATCGCGCAGCTGGTCGCAGCCGGCGCGGCCGCCGCCGCGGTGTTCGACGCCGTCGTCGAGGAGACGAAGCGGCTGCTCGATGTCCCCGCGGCCGCACTTGCCCGGTACGAGCCGGACGCGGCGGCCAGCGTGCTCGCCGGCGACTGGCCGCGCGACGGCGATCGCGTCGCCGCTGTCGTCCACGAGCAGCACGGGCCGGCGCAGACCGAGTCGGCGGTCGGCGTGCCGGTCACGATCGACGGGTCGCTCTGGGGCGTTCTCACCGCCGGTAGAGACGTGCTCCCCCACGACGCGCTCGAACGGCTGAGCGACTTCGGCCAGCTCGCGGGCACCGCGCTGGCGAGCGCGGTGGCGACCGAGCGGGCGCGCCGGCTGGCCGACGGCCAGGTGGCCCTGCGCCGGCTCGCGACACTCATCTCCGGCGGAGCGCCCGCCGCCGAGCTGTTCTCCGCCGTCGTCGAGGAGGTGCGTTCCGTCCTCGCGGTGCCGGCCATCGCGTTGCTCCGCTACGAGCCGGAACGCGCGACGACGACGGTCGCGTCGATCGACGCGCCCATGTTCCCGGTCGGTGTTCGGCTGTCGCTCGACGGTCCCAGCGTGTCCGCGGCGGTCCTTGACTCGGGGCGCCCGGCTCGCATCGACGACTACGAAGGCTTGGAGGGATCGATCGCTCCGCGTGTGCGCGGGTCCGGGATCCGGTCGGTCGTCGGCGCGCCGATCGTCGTCGAAGGCCGAGTGTGGGGCCTGATCTGCGTGGGCTCGCGCGAACGGCTCCCCGCGGGCATCGAGACCGAGCTCCAGGACTTCACCAACCTCGTGGCCATCGCGATCGCAAGCGTCGAGGCCCGCGCCCGGCCGCGCCGGCTCGCCGAGCAGCAGGCCTCGCTCCGTCGCGTCGCCACGCTCGTGGCCGAGGGCGCCGCACCCGCGGCCCTGTTCTCGGCCGTCGCCGAGGAGGTCGCACGGATCCTCGACGTGTCGGCCGTGAGCATCTTTCGCTTCGAATACGATCGGACGTCGGTCGTCGTGGCGTCGGTCAAGGATCCGGTGTTCGCGGTAGGAAGCCGCTGGCCGCTCGACAGCCCGAGCCTCAACGCGATGGTGTTCGCGACCGGACGCCCGGCGCGGATCGACGACTACAGCGGCCTCGACGGTCCAATCGCGGTGTCCACCCAGGCCTCCGGCATCGAGTCTGGAGTGGGTGTGCCGATCGTCGTAGACGGGAGCGTCTGGGGGATGGTGGCCGTCGGGCGGCGGCGGCGCCGCGATGTACTGCCGAGCTTCACCGGCAGCTACACAGGCCGGCTCCTGCTGTCGCAAGAGTCCAGCCAGGAGATCGAGACGCGGCTCGCCGCGTTCACCGAGCTCGTCGCCACGGCGATCTCCCAGGCACAGGCCAACGACGACGTACGCCTACTGGCGGAGGAGCAGGCCGCCCTGCGGCGCGTGGCGACGCTCGCCGCCGAGGGAGCCTCGCCGCAAGACATCTTCGCCACCGTCGCGCGCGAGGTGGCGGACATCCTCGGGCTGCCGCGCGTGGAGATGGTCCGCTACGAGCGCGACGGGACCGGCACGGTGATCGGCGCTTCGGGAAACCACCCGTTCCCGGTCGGCAGCAACTGGGCGCTCGACGGCCCGAGCGTCATGGCGACGGTGCTGGAGACTGGCGACAAAGCGCGGATCGACGACTACAGCGTGCTGCGCGGCACGATCGCGGAGGTCGCCGACCGTGCCGGCTTCCGCTCGGCCATCGGTGCGCCGATCGTCGTCGGTGGCGCTACGTGGGGCGCGATCATCGCGATCTCGACGGAGCACGAGCCGATCCCCGAGCGGTCCGAAGTGCGGCTGAGCCAGTTCACCGAGCTCGTCGCGACGGCGGTCTCGAACGCGACCGCCCGCGCCGACCTGATCGCGTCCCGGGCGCGGATCGTCGCCGCGGGCGACGAGGCGCGGCGCCGGCTGGAGCGCAACTTGCACGACGGCCTACAGCAGCGGCTCATCGCACTGGGCATCGACCTCCAGCGCATCCACGCATCGATCCCGGCGGAGTACCGCGCGCCCCGAGCGAGTCTCGAGCAGGCGGAGCACGATGCCGGATCGATGCTCGAGGAGGTGCGCGAGCTTTCCCGAGGGCTGCATCCTCCGCTCTTGTCTCGCGGAGGCCTCGGGCCGGCGCTCGCCGTGCTCGCGCGCAAGTCGCCGATACCGGTTGACCTCGACGTCGACGTCGAGGAACGGCCGCCGAGCACGGTTGAAACCGCGGTCTACTACACCATGTCCGAGGCGCTTACGAACGCGGTCAAGCATTCGCGTGCGTCGGCGATCTCGGTCCAGGTCCAGCGCCGCGGCGACGTGGTGCGCGCCCGGGTCACCGATGACGGCGTGGGCGGAGCGGTACTGGGCACCGGCTCGGGCCTCGTGGGGCTCGACGACCGCGTGAAGGCGCTCGGCGGCCGCTTCGTCGTCGAGAGCTCCGAGGAGCAGGGGACAGCCGTTTCGATCGAGCTGCCCACGACGACGCCGGCGACACCTTGACCGCGCGGCCCGGCAGCCGCCTGCTCGACGTCGTCGTGCCGGTGCTGTACGACCTCTACTTCAGCGCGATACTCGCCGGAGCCGCTGAGGCCGCGTACGAGCACGAGACGCGCCTCGTGCTGTCGCCAACCATGCACGAGCACGCACGCGAGGCGTCGCTGCTCGATCACCTCATGCAGGGCGTTACCGAGGGAGCGCTCATCGTCCTGCCCGAGGAGTCGAGCGTCGAGCTCGAGGCGGCGCTGAGCGACAGTCGCCCGTTCGTCGTCGTCGACCCGCTGCTGCCGCTCGATGCCCGGATCCCCTGCGTCAGCGCCGACCATCGATCGGGCGCCGATCAGGCGATGGCGCACCTGCTCGCGCTCGGGCACCGGCGGATCGGCGCGATCACCGGACCGCCGGGCTGGGCGGCCACGGAGGATCGGCGCACCGGGTACCACGATGCCCTCGCCGCGGCCGGCATCGACGCCGACCCGACACTGGTGGTCGCGTCGGACTTCGAATTTGCCCCCGGGCTCGCAGCGGCGACAGCGCTGCTGGACGTGTCCGCGCCTCCGACCGCGATCTTCGCCTTCAACGACGCGATCGCACTCGGTGCGCTTGTCGCGGCGCACCAGCGCGGCATTCGCGTGCCCGAAGACGTCTCGATCGTCGGCGTCGACGACATCAAGTACGCAACGATCGTCTCGCCGCCGCTGACGACGGTCCGGCAGCCCCTCGCCGAGATCGGACGCACCGGCGTGCACCTCCTGATCCGGCTGATCGAAGGAGAACGGCCGCAGTCCGTACGGATCGAGTTGCCGGTGCGGCTCGTCGTGCGGGGGTCGACCGCTCCGCCGCGTGAGCGTTGATCATCTAGCCGAGGACGCGAGCGATGGCCGCCGCTCGCAGCTCGTTCTTGGGCAGGAAACCGGCGGCTGGGCTCGCCGTGATGAGATCCCCCAGGTCGTCCGGTCCGTAGCTCGAGATCAGGATGATCCTGGTCGCCGGCACACGTGACGCGAGCAGATGGCTGAGCGCCAGACCATCCGCGTCGCCGAGCTCGATGTCCACTAACGCGACGTCCGGCTGCAGCCGCTCCATGAGCTCGATGGCTTCGGCGCCCGAGTGCGCGGTACCCACGACGTCGAGTCCCTGCGAGCGCAGCAGCGCCGATATGGAGGCGGCGAGCTCCTTGTCGTTGTCAACGACGACGCACCGCATGCCGCGTAGCTTGGCACGCGGCGTGACGACCGCCTGCAAGTCGGGGAGATAGATCAAGTTCGACGGCGTACTGCGGCTTGCACGGCTTTCGTGTGCGGAGCGCGTGCGGTCTCGCAGCGTTCATCGGACAGGCCTCCCGAGCGGCGCGTCGGGAACCACTGGATTCCTACGGTCGCCGTCCATATGTTGTAAGCCGCCGGCACGGCGGCCTGGTCCGTCCGGGCACGCCAGCTCGCTGACCTTCAGGTCGTCGGCAATGTTGGGTTGGACCACGCGAGTCCGCTGCTCCGCTGGCCGCGCCGCAGGCGCCGAGCACCTCCGCGCATCGGTCCGGCGACCTCCAGCACCGTATGGCGATCACGTTGCCTAGAGCGGCAGGGTTCGGTCAGTCGGCCGAGTTCACAGTGGCGTCCAACGCACCGGTTCCGTCGGGCGCGACGAACCTCCAGGCCACGACGGCGTCACCGGTGGCGGGCTGGAACGCGACGCGACTGCCGGTCAGTCCCGGCGACCCCGCGGGCGTCAACCGCTCGGGGAGCGAGAACGGGCGATTCGCGCGTCGCACCGAGGCATACGACGCAGTCACTGAGTAGGTCTCCATCGCCGACCATGAGACCGCGAGTGATCGGTTGGGCCCAGCAGCCGCGTCGTCGACGGCGGCTCCGAGGATCTTGCCCGACAGCACGGTCCTCTCGCGCTGGCCGCCCGTCGTGATCCGCGCCAGCTTGACTGCAGGTGCACCTCGCACGGTGCCGGTCCAGGTGACGTATACATGTTTGGCGCTGTCGATCACGGGGACCGCCGTGGTGCCGGCGAGGAACGGACCCGCCGTCACGGTCGACCGCTCGAGCCGGAACGAGCGCCAATGCGACCGACCGCGGATCGTCACACCGGCGGCGATGTCGAGGGGTTCCTCTTCGGGGCTCACGACCGCCGAGTACCAAGCCAGCACGATGCGACCGCCGGGCGTGATCGCCGCACGCACTGTCGTGTCGCCGGCGGGCCGGACCCTCGCCGCTCGGTCGGAGTCGCGCCGCTGTTGAGCTCGGAGCTTCACCGCAACGCGGCGACCGCCGCTCGCGTGGCAACCTGAAGGTATGGACATCGTGATCGTCGGCGGCGGCGTCGCCGGCCTCGAGGCGCTCCTGGCGCTCCGGGCCGTGGCGCGGGACCGCGTAAGTCTCACGCTCATCGCTGCCGACTCCGACTTCACCTACCGCCCGCTCGCGGTCGCGGAGCCGTTCGCACTTGGCCACGCCCATCGCGTCCCGCTCTCACGATTCGCTGATGACGCGCACGCGGAGCTCGTGATCGACGCCGCGATCGGGGTTGACGACGCGGCCCGGCAGGTCCGCCTGCGCGACGGCGCGTCACGGCCGTTCGAGGCCCTGATCGTCGCCCCCGGCGGGCGGCCGGTGGCGGGCGTGGAGGGAGCGACCACGTGGTGGCCGCACGGCGACGCCGACACGTACGGCGGGCTGTTGCGAGATATCGACGAGGGATATGCGAAGCGGATCGCGATCGTGATCCCGCCTGGAGCCGTCTGGCCGCTTCCCGCCTACGAGCTCGCGCTCATGACCGCCGGAGAGGCGCGCGAGATGGGCCAGGACGACGTGCGGATCACGGTCGTCACGCCTGAGCACTCACCGCTGTCGCTGTTCGGCGAGCAGGCGAGCGACGCCGTGGCCGAGGAGCTGCGCCAGGCCGGCGTCGATCTGCGCACCGGCGTCGTCGGGCGCGGCGGGCCCGACGGACTGGTGCTCGAGCCTGGCGGCGAACGGCTCGACGTGCAGCGCGTCTTCGCGGTGCCGCGGATTCTCGGCCCGGCGCTCGAGGGCCTCGCCGCGGACGAGGAGGGCTTCGTCCGCGCGGGCGAGGACGGACGCGTCGAGGGGACCGAGCGGACGTGGGCCGCCGGCGACGGCGTCGCCTCCCCCGTGAAGTTCGGCGGTCTCGCGACCCACCAGGCTCGGATCGCCGCAGCGGGCATCGCCCGTCTTGCGGGGGTTGAGGACGTCCCCGACCCGGGTGAGCCCGTCCTGCACGGCCGACTGCTCGTCGGTCACCGCACGCGTCGCCTGCGCGGCCGCGGCGACGCGGAGGGCGCGCCGCTGTGGTGGCCGCAGGGCAAGGTGGCGGGCGAGTATCTCCCCCGCTGGCTCGCCGAGCACGGCGTGGCGCCGCCGGCTACTACGCCGCCGCCCGAGGGCGAGGGCGTCACCATCCGCCGCTCGCTCCGCGCAATGCGCGGCGAGGAGGCGCGCTACCTGTTCGAGATCGGCCGCCAGTACCGCATCGCCGACCCGGACATCGCGTCCTTGGGCCGCCGCATGCGTGAGGCTCGGTCGCACTGAGATTCGCGTCCCTGGTGGTAGAGGGATTGCCGAGTTCGCGCGTTACTTCTGGGCGCTGCAGCACGGTGTACCGGCGCCTGCAGTCCCGCTGCGCCGAGCCACGTGGAGACCAGCGGACCATCCCGGTGCGCGTCCTCGCGATGGCGGACCGATGCGGCCTGTCGGCAGGCCAGCCGTGGCGATCAGCCACGCGACTACGGAGTTCGAGTTCCACATCTCGCCGGCCCCGAAGTCGTCGCGTCCCCAGACCGGCCTCGGAACGGCAGGGACGAGCTCAAGCAGCAGACGCGCGATTCGGGCATCGGTTGTGAGTGTGCGCTGCGGCCTGACGGCGAAGGTGAGATCAGGGATGGACCCGCCGCGCCAGCAGCGGACCTCGTAGCGGAACAGACGCATCCAACCGAGATACCGGCTCCCGACGGCTCCAGTGCCGACGACGCCGCGGCTCGCCTCGTCGACGTCCGGCGAGGGTGCGACCTCGATCGTGTACCGATCGCCATCGAGCTCGACGACAAGCGCCGCGTGGTAGAGATCGCAACGCGGGCGGCGGTGCCGTGCGGCTTCGACGGCCTCGAAGACCCGGCCATTGAACCGGACGGAGTGACCACCGGCCCCGAGCGGAATCCAGAACAGATCTACTGCGGCTGCGCGAAACGCGGGCATCGGTATACGGTGGAGAGCAGGACCGCGGTAGCTAGCGCGCCTTCGTCGGCGGGGGCAACCGCACCTCGGTCTCGTAGTCGTGCGCGACGGCCGACACATGCATCGCCATGTGGTCCGCAATCGAGCCGATCGGATTCGTGCTCAGGAGCATCGGCATCGAGATGAGCGTGTTGCCCGTCTCCGGCGCGTCAACGCCGTCGTGGCGATACTGCGCATAGCCGAGGTGGTAGATCGCGGTGATGGTCATGACTAGCGCGAGCGAGGCTGCGAAGTAGCCGATCCGCCGCCGCCACGTCGCCAGGTGGCCACCCAGCGCGCGATACACGACGAGGCACGGCAGCACCGTCAGCAGCACCGCATCCACTGCCCCGTAGATCCCGCCGCGCCAGATCAGCTCGAAAACGTAGTAGGCGCCATGCGGACGGGGCGTCCTGTCCTCGGACAGCACGTTCCGAACGAGCGCGAAGCCGAAGACGATCGCGAGCACGACGCCGAGCTTCCGATGCCGGCGAACCGTTGCCCGTGCGTCGAGCCCGGTCGCGACGGCATAGGCCGTGAAGCCGCCCAGCACGACGACGAAGTAGATGGCCAAATACACGTCGTGCTGGAGCCTCAAGACGCTCGACCCGATGAACGGGACGGCGAAGCCGACCACAGCGGCCGCGGCAAACCAGCGTAATTGAGTCGCCCAGGTCTCCGAGTGGGCGGTTGGGCGTCGAGCGAGCCGAGCCTGCAGCCCCTGCGGAATATGAGGATGACTGGCTTCCATGTCTCGAAGTTACGCCCGCAAATCCATCGTGCCATCGGGAAGATCGTGCATCAGCGCTGCTCCAAACTACGCAGCGAGAAGCAGGACGCCGGCAAGCGCCGCCACCCGTATCGAGGCGCTTCGGTTCATCGAGCCTTCCCCAGCAAGTACTGGTCGAAGAACGCGACCACCCGACGCTCGTATTCCGCGGGCCGTGTCGCGAGGCCGCCGGTATGGCCCGCCTCGGGGATCTCCCAGAGCTGCTTCGGTTGCCGCGCGGCGGCATAGTAATCGGGGTTGCGGTCCTCCCCGCCCTGCCCCTTGCCGGCGAAGATCAGGAAGACGGCGCGGTGAGCGATCCGCGGCATCAGATCCAGGAGGGGCGGAGGCGGGAAGCCGTTCGAGAGCACGGCGGTCGCCGCGGTTTGCATGACCAGGGGCGAAATCCAGCTGATCGGTCCGCGGGTGTCGAGCGCCAGGTGGTCGCGGAGAGAGCGCATCCCGGCGCCGTCGGCCACGACGGCCCGCAGCGACGAGGAGTCGGCGGCCGTCTGGAGCATCAGCTCACCGCCGACCGACAGGCCGATCCCGCCGATCCGCGTGCGGTCGACGTCGGTGCGCGTCGTGAGGTAGCGCAGGGCCGCCGTCAGGTCTCGCTCACCGTCCCACCCGAACGCGTTGAAGTCACCCTGGCTCGCCCCCTCCCCGCGGCGGTCGAACAACAGGACGCCGTAGCCGTGGCGAACGAGCATCCGCGCGTGGGGCACCGGGCCGGAGCGACCCGGGAAGGTGATCACCGCAGCGCGGTTGCGCGACGGCACGTACCAGCCCTGCAGAACCAGTCCATCGCTCGTTCGGAAGCTCACCTGTTCGTACGGGCGTCCGAGATCAGCGGCCGCCACCGGCGCCCGGGCCTTGTGCGTCGCAAGGATCGAGAGCGCCGCCGGAAAAACGACGAAGACGACGCCGAGGAGGACGGCGAGGGCGACGGCCAGGCGCCGCAGCGCGCGGCGAGCGGGCGTGACGCGACGAGATTGCGCCCGCCAGGCGCAGCCGGCCGCGTGGATCCCGCAGCCGATCAGCACGATGCCCGCAAGCCCCGCGAGGATTCCGGTCAGGTCATCGCCGGCGAGTCGATCGATGACCACGTGCCGGGCCGAGATGCCGACACCGCCCACCAGCGCAAGCACTCCTGAGCCGATCGCGGTTGCGGCCTGCCAGCCGTTGCCCAGTCGCGGATACGCAGTCGCCAGGAGGACCGCCACGGCGGTCGGAACGAGCCCGCTGGCGAGGTGGTCGCCCATCGCCGTGCCGGATTCCGGGTGCACGAACGCGTCGTCCACAAGGTGCAGCGCGATCACCGCGAACGCCACCCGAACGGTCGCCGTCTCGCGCGCGACGCCTCGCGCTCGGCCGACGGTCGGCCTGCGCAGCTGGCGAGTCGGGGTGGTGGTAGCCACGGTCTCGCGACCGTCGCATACGGAGCCGAAACGGGAAACGGGGTTCGTCCCGGACTCGGCTTCGGACAACTACGCGACGGCAACGAAGGGGCGCTGGTCGTCGTATGGGCGGCCCCGGCGGTGATCGACGCGTGGGTTGAACGGCCCCGCACCGCGGGGCCGTTCGGCGTCGTCGCGATCCGTACTCCCCCACAACCGGATACGGGCTTGCGCGGATGGCACCGCGCCTAGGCAGCGAGAGGCTTGGCGCATGTCAAAGCCTGTGATCGCTGCGATTGACGTTCGACACGAAGATGTGGCGCCGGCCGCGCTGGGAGCGATGCTCGCGCGGCTGCTCGGCGAGCCGCTGATCGTCGTCACGGCGTACCCCGTCGCCCTCAGTATCGACAACTTGATTCCGGACTACGCCGACGCGCTGGCGCGCGAAGCGCGAAAGGCGGCGGACCGCGTGGCGCAAGCGGTGGACGGCGCTCGGAGCGGCGTGTCGGTGACCGGCATGGCGGTCGATGCGCCCGGCTCGATCGCCAAGACGCTGCACTCCCTGGCCGAGCGCGAGGACGCGAGTGTGCTCGTGCTCGGCTCTTCGCGGCGCGGCGCCATTGGACGGGTTCTTCCGAGCGCGGTCACCGATCGCCTGCTGCACGGCGCGCCCTGCCCGGTGGCCATCGCGCCCTCGGGCTTCTCGGTGACCGACGCCCAGGACGGCCCGAAGGTGATCGGCGCCGCGTACATCGACACGCCTGACGGTCGGGCCGCTCTGGCTATGGCTGGCGTGCTCGCCGGTTCGGCGCGCGCGCAGGTGCGTGTGCTCACGGTGTGCGAGCCGCTCGGCACGCTCGTCGCCGCTAGCCTCCCGGCAAGCGAACTCGAGCTGGCGCGCAAGGGCGCCGACGAGGATGCACAGAAGACGCTCGAGCAGGGGATCGCTGCGCTCCCGGCAGGCCGATCGGCCGGCGGCAAGAAGCTCTCCGGTTCGGTGCCGGAGGCACTGGCCGCTGCCTCTGGCGATCTCCACCTGCTCGTCTGCGGCGCGCGCGGACACGGGCCGATCCGCACGCTGATCCTCGGGGGCACGTCTCACGCGCTGGTGCGCACCGCGTCGTGCCCCGTGCTCGTCGTGCCGCGTGGCACGCCGCTGCCGATGGGCCGCGACGCGAGCCGCGCGAGCCGCGATCACGCCGTGAGCTGAGCCAGCCAGCGCTCGCGCCGCTCTTCGAACGCGGCGGGGAGCACGCCGCCGCCCAGAGCAGCCGCGGCGTCGAGCGCGTGCAGTGCCTGCCGCAGGTCACCCGCGGCCTCGTCCTCCTCGGCCAGTAGCAGCGCGAGTTCCAGCGCCGCCTCGTGCTCGGCCTCGTCCGCCCGCCGCCCCTGACCGGACGCGCGATCGAAGAGCGGCTCCGAGCCGAGCGCGACAGGACGCGCGGTCGAGAGGTACGGCGCGAGATAGCGGCCGGCAACCTTGCCGGGCGGCCACCACAGGGCGCGCGAGGACACCTCGCCGCGCAAGCGACGCGCACTGCCCGCCCGACGTCCGCCCCGGGCGTCCAGCTCGGCGCGCAGGTACAGTGGCGCTCCGCCGGTGAGCAGCAGCCCGCGCAGGACCGGCACGAAGGGTCGCGGCTCGACGGCGGCGCCAAGCTCGTGTGCGATCGTCGCCGCAGCAGCGTCGGCCTGCTGCGTCGCCAGGCCGCCCTGCTTGATCGGGAACGTCGTCGTATCGCCCGCGGCGAGCACGCGCTCGGCGCCCATCACGTACCCATGGACGTCCGTCGGGATGAAGCCGTCGTCATCGCTGGGAAGCCCCTCAATGGCCGGGCCACGTAGCCGTGGCAGGCTGAGCACGGTGTCGGCGATCAGTGGGCGGCCCGACTCGAGCCACAGGACGTCGTCGGTGACGTGCACCCCGGTCGTGCCGGCGAACAGCTCGATGTCGCGCTCCGCGAGCATCCCGCGCATCGCCGCTCCCGCCGCCTCGCCGAAGATCCACAGTGGCTCGCGCTCGGCCGTCACGAGCTTCACCGAGGCCTCGGGCACTGACCGCAGCGCGGTACTCGCCATGATCGCGAGCTCGTACGCGGGCAGCGGCCACGTCGCCGCACCCGGCACGAGGACGACGACCTGACGGCGGTGCCCGCGGCCGACCTCCGCCAGGGCCCACTCGACCATCCGCACATCCGCGGGACCGGCGAACACGAGTGACCCCGGGACCGCCTGCTCCGCCGTCGCTCCGACCGCCACCAAGAGGTGGTCGTAGGGGCGCTGCTCGCCGGACGCGAGGCGGGCCGTTCGCGCGTCCACGTCGACCGAGGCCAGCTCGCCGGTGACGAGCGCCACCGCATAGCGACGGGCCAGGTCGTTCAGGTCGAGCGGCGCGGGCGCCGCGAGGCCGAACGGCGCGGCGACCGATGCCGGGCGATGTTCGAGAGCATGGGCCGGGGCCAGCAGCTCGATGTCAAAGCCGCTGCCCCCGATGTGCCGAAGTGCGAGGACGGCCTCGACGGCCGCGACCCCGGAGCCGGCGATAAGGACTCGATGGGTCATGTCCACAGCGTGCGCCCGCGCGCGCCCGCGCGCATCCGCGCGCGACCCCTACGCAGGCCCGGAGAACTACTGAGCGGATCCAGCAGCCCATCCGGATGGCGGCGCCCAGCCCTCGTCGTAGCGTCACGCCATGCTCTTCCGTCATTCGTTCCGCAGGCATCGCGACGGCCTCCGTCGCTGCCCGGCGTGCACGAGCCGCCTCGTCTGCCCGACCGAATGGGAGCCCGAGGGCGACGAGCACTGGAGCATCGACCTGCGCTGCGGCGACTGCGCCCACAGCTGGAACCGCGTGATCTCCGACAGTCGCGCCGCGCGCTTCGACCTCGAGCTCGACTGCGACGTGGACGTCCTGCAGCGATCGCTGCGCCGCCTCGAGCGCGAGCGCATGGCCGCCGACGTGGAGACGTTCGTCGCCGCCCTCGCTCGAGACCTCGTCGAGCCGGCCGACTTCGCGCTGTGACGGCGATCGAGACGCTCGGACTCACGAAGCGCTACCGCCGTTCTCGTAGGGATGTACTTCCTCGAGGTGCTGGGGAAGCTCTCCGACACGGTCGCCGCGGTGGACAGGTCTGTCGGCGTTTCACTACTACGGCTCGGCGATCGAGGACGGCATCGACCCGGCCGGGTTCGCCGGGCTCGTCGCCGCCGCTCTCGTGCTCGCCGCCGTCGGCTTCGCGCTGTTCGAGCGGCGCGACGTGCGCGCCTGACGGCGCCACCACTTCTCGGCCGAGACGACCGGCAGTACGGACGCCGCGGCAGCGGCGGCCAGGAGCCAGTCGCCGGCCGTGAGCGGCGCTGACCCGAACACCTCCTGAAGCGGCGGCGCGTACACGAACGCCGCCTGCAGGGCCACAACGGCGGCGATCCCTGCGAGCGCCCAGCGGTTGCTCCACACGCCCACGGCGAGGATCGAGTGCCGCAGCGACCGGCACTCGAGCAGATACACGACCTGGAACAGCACGATCGTCGTCACGACGATCGTCTGGTCGTCCCGCAGCGCGAACAGGACCAGCGCGGCAGCGGTCATCAGCAGCGTGACCACCACGGTCCGTGCGAGCAGGAACGGGCCGATCACCGGCGACCCCGGCGTGCGCGGCGCGCGCGCCATCACGCCGGGCTCAAGCGCCTCGACAGCGAGCGGGAGAGCGAGCGTCACGGTGGCGATCAAGTTCACCCACAGGATCTGCGTCGGCTCGACGGGCAGCCGCGGAAGGCCGTTCTCGAACGGGAAGAACAGCACGGCGAGGAGGACGATCAGCGCCTCGCCGAGGTTGGTCGGGAGCACGAACGCGATCGCCTTCTGGATGTTGTCGAAGACGTGCCGGCCCTCCTCGACGGCGGCCTCGATGCTGGCGAAGTCGTCGTCGGTGAGCACGATGTCGGCGGCCTCCCGCGCTGCAGCGGTCCCGGACGCGCCCATCGCGACGCCGACGTCGGCCTGCTTGAGCGCCGGCGCGTCGTTGACCCCGTCGCCCGTCATGGCGACCACGTGACCGCGTGCCTGCAGCGCACGCACGAGACGGAGCTTGTGCTCCGGCGCGACACGCGCGAAGACGACGCCCTCAGCCGCCGCCCGGTCGAGCCGAGCGTCGTCGAGCGCATCCAGCTCGCGCCCGCTGAACGCCCGACCCCCGAGGCCGAATCGTGAGGCGATCGCCCGCGCCGTCGAGACGTGGTCGCCCGTGATCAGCTTGACCTCGATGCCCGCCTCGCGGCAGGCGTGCACCGCGGCCATCGCCGACTCGCGCGGCGGATCGACGAGCGCGGCGAGGCCCAGCAGCGTGAAGCCGCGGCTGAGGTCGGCTTCGGCGAGCGCGGTCTGCCCGTCGTCGACGACGCGCTCCGCGACGGCGATGACGCGCATGCCCACCGCGGCGAAGCCCTCGACGGCAGCGCCGGCGCCGGCGCTGTCGCCGCAGAGCCCGAGCACGATCTCGGGAGCGCCCTTGACGAGCACGGTGCCCGGGTGCAGCGTCGCCATCAGCTTGCGTTCCGAGGCGAACGGGATCGCGTCGAGGCGCGGCGCCCGCGCACGCTCGCCGGCAATGTCCAGCCCGGCCTGTCCGGCCGCCTCGAGCAGCGCGCCCTCCGTCGGCGACGCCTCGTCCGCCGTCCCGTCGCTGCAGAGGGCTGCGGCGCGCAGGAGCGCGTCCGGACTGCCCCACAGCTCGCCCACGCGCATCCGGTTCTCGGTCAGCGTGCCCGTCTTGTCCGTGCAGATGACCGTGGTCGAGCCGAGCGTCTCGACCGCAGGCAGCCGGCGCACCACCGCGCGACGGTGCGCCATCCGCCGTACGCCGACCGCGAGCGCGATCGTGACGATCGCCGGGAGTCCCTCGGGGATCGCCGCCACGGCCAGCGAGACCGCGGCGAGGACCGCCTCCACGAACGGATACCCGCGCGCCAGTGCGACGGCAAGGACGGCGACCGCGACGACGCAGATGAGCGCCGTCAGGATCCGGGCGACGCCCGCGAGCCCTCGGGTCAGCGGCGTCTGGATCGGCTCGGTGCGGCGCATCAGCTCGGAGATGCGACCGAGCTCGGTGTCGTCGCCGGTGCTCACCACGACCGCGGCGGCGGTGCCCGCGGTGACGAGAGTCCCGCCGTGGACCAGCGAGCTGCGGTCGGCGACCGCCGCCTCCGGCGGCGCCGCGCCGGCGTCCTTGGCGACGGGCAGCGACTCACCGGTCAGGGCCGACTCGTCGACCTCGAGCCCGCGGGCGTCGACCACGCGCGCGTCCGCCGGCACGCGGGCGCCGGGGCTCAGCACGACGATGTCGCCAGGGACGATCTCCTCGGCATCGACGGCGCTCCGCGCGCCGTCGCGCACCACGGTCGCGCGCTCCGGGACCAGCGCGGCGAGCGCCTGTATGGCGTGGCCGGCGCGCCACTCCTGAACGAAGCCGATCGCGCTGTTGGCGATCACGACGGCGAACACGACCGCGCCGTCCGTCAGCTCGCCGAGGGCGAGCGCGAGCGTGCCGGCGGCGATGAGGACGAGGATCAGCGGGCTCGCGAGCTGCCGCCAGAGCACCGCCGCAGCCGGCTCGGGACGCGTGGGCGCGATCCGGTTGCGCCCTGTGCGCTCGAGGCGCAGCCGCGCCTCGACGCGCGTCAGGCCATCGTGCGTGCTGCCCTGCGCCTGCAGGACGGCATCGCCGCTCAGGGCGTGCCAGGCGTGGTCAGACACGGCCACACCGCCGGGGCGGCCCAGCACCGCACCTCGTCCGGGCCCCAGACCAGTGGCGGGAACGTCGCGAGGACGGCGAGCTCCCGGGCGCCGCCGGCCGCGAAGGCGACGACGGCGATGAGCCGCGCCGCGCGGTCGACCTGCACCTGGAGCGGTGACGCGACCTCGCGCACGCGCTGCGTCAGCGCGGCGATGCGCCTGAGCTGTGTCGCCATCCCCGTCGCATAGACCACGGCCTCGGCGTCGCCGCCGGTGACGAGGGATCCCGAGAAGACGAGATCGTCGGAGTCCAGCGGGGTGAGCGCGGGACGGCTCGACGCCGCTGTCCGGGTCACGGGCTCGGACTCGCCCGTGATCGGCGACATGTCGACCTCCAGCGCGCCGTCGAGCATCCGCGCGTCGGCGCTCAGCCGGTCGCCCTCGGCCAGGAACAGGACGTCGCCTGGCACCAGCACCGTTGCGCCGACCTCCTGCGCGCGGCCGGCCTCGAGCGCCGGCAGGCCGTCGCGCCGAGTGCCGAGATCGCGCAGCAGCAGGTCCAGCAGCTCCTCGGGGTCGAGGGCAACGGGCGGGACGTCAGCCGTCGCCGCCATGGCCCGCAGGGGTGGTCGCGATGGCCATGCCCTGAACCTACGTCGGCCTGCCCGACCGGACATCCGCCTCGACTGCCGCGCCGGAACCGTAGTTCTCCGCACTCGTCGCCGTGCGAGACACGCTGGCGATCCTGCGGCCGGGCGGCGACGCTCCCAGGATGCCCGAGATCGTTCGCCTTCATGGCGCGGATGGGCCGCGATCCGGAGCTAATGGGCCGCCATCGCAGCGACCGCACGATGGCCGTCGTCCACGCGCTCGTCATCGCGACGGTCCTCGCCGCGGTCGCGGCGCTCGCAGTGCTCGAAATCGGCTAGCCCGGCACTGAGATGGCGCGCGACGAAGCGCGCGTCGCCCGGCCATAGCGGGTGCGCGGATACGACCGCGGCGTCGCCGAGCCCGCCGGTCAACGGCGCCTCGATGTACCAGCGCAGGCGGGACGGCAGCATGCAGCGCAGCACCGGCGTGAACGGCTCCGGCTCGCCGGCGATGGCCGTCGCCACCGCATCAGCCTGCTGCGCGGCGAGCGACGGATGTTTGACGGGGTAGGCGGCGCAGTCGCCGGCGGCGTAGACGCCATCGACCCCCGGGAGGCGACCGAATGGATCGACGGGAAGGAACCCGTCGGCGTCGCACGGCAGGTTCAGGGGCCGCGGGCCCGCCAGGCGCGGCGCCGCGATGATCCGGTCGGCGACGACGCGGCGGGATCCCGGCACGAGCTCGAGCTCGCGGTCGGCGATGCTACGCACGTAGGCGGACTCGACGACGCGGATGCCGTGCGAGGCGAGTGTCATCCGCATCATGTCCACGACGCCGGCGCCCGCGAACGCGAGCGGGCCCGGCTGGGCGGTGACGAGCGTCAGCGCAGGCGCCGCGCCGTCGCGGCGCGCCGCGACGGCTGTCTCGAGCGCGAGGTCGTACAGGTCGAGCGACTGCGTCGGAGCGGGCGGCTCGACGAACGCGAGCGACCTGACGCGTCGGCGGTTCACCGCGCGCACGACCGCCTCGCAGTCCCCGACGTGTGTCGCGTCGAACGGCACCGCGCCCGCCGGAGCGTCGCCCGGACGCGCGCCGATCGCGAGGACGAGCGCGTCGTACGCGAGCTCGCAGCCCGATCCGGTACGAACCCGCCGCGCGACCGGATCGATATCGGCGAGCCGATCGCGGAGCACGTCGGCGCCCGCGTCCCGTGCCAGCCGGGCGGTCGGCACCCGGACGCGCCCCCGGACCGCCAGCGGATCGTGGACGCCGACGGGCCGATACTCGAAGAAGGCGTTCGGAGCGATCAGCGTGACGAGAACGCGATCGCCGGCGAGCGCGCCGAGCGCCATGCAGGTCTCGAGCGCAGCGACCCCGCCGCCGGCCACGAGGACACGGGTGTGAGAGGTCATGCCACGAGTCTGGACCCAGCCGGCCGCGCCGCCAACGGGACGATCCCCTCGTCCGGCATCCGTGGAGATCCGCACACGGCTAGCGTTCGCCGAGTGCTACCGACCCCCGCCCCGCTGATCGTCGCCGACGAGGATCGCGTCGCGCAGACGACGGCCGAGGTGATCGCGAACCGGTTGCGCGCGCGGCCCCAATTGCGGCTGCTGCTCTCCGGCGACCGAACGCCCCTCGGCATGTACGCGGCCTTGCGCGCGCATGCGCGGTACGGCGAGCTGCCCAGCCGGGAGGCGACGGTCCTGCAGCTGGACGAGTGCGCGGGATTCGGCCCCGGCGACCCGCGGAGCCGCGCGGCCTCCCTTGCGCACGAGCTGCGCGGGGTCGAGCTGCGCGCGCTGCATCGCCTCGACGGCGGCGCGCCGGACCTCGCCGCCGAGTGCGCTCGCCATCAGGCGCTCCTCGACGAGGCGCCGCTCGACCTCGCGGTCCTCGGGCTCGGCGAGGACGGGCACGTGGCGTTCGACGAGCCTGGCTCGCGACTCGACGAGCCCACTCGGGTTGTCCGCCTCACACGGCGGACGCGCGCCGACGAGGGCGGTGCTCCCGAGCACGCCCTGACGGTCGGGCTGGGTTCGCTGCTGTCGGCGCGGGAGCTGCTGCTCGTCGCCACGGGAACCGCGCTCGCCCCGGCGCTGCGAGCGACGCTGATGGATCCCGCGAGCGCGGCGGCTCCGGCGTCGCTGCTCCGCGCGCACCCGCGCCTCACGGTGCTCTGCGATCACAACGCGGCGCGCGACCTGCCTCCGCATCGCGGCGGCCACCACGTCTGCGTCGTCCTCGGCCATCGCGAGCCTACGATCAGCGCCGAGCACCGGATCTCGCACGAGTCGCTCGGGCGCTTGCACCGAGCCGAGTGGATCGCCCGGCGGCACCCCACGCTTGCAGCCGTGCTCACCGGCTACACCTCGACCGGCGGCCTGTCCGAGGCCGAGCAGATGCGCGCGGCGTGGAGCGTCGCCGACGTGCCGCCGCTGCTCGAGGTCGCCGGTCGCGACACGGCGGAGAACGCGTCGCGTTCGCTGCCGCTCGTGCTCGCGCTCGGCGACGCCCGCCGCGTCACGGTGGTCACGTCCGCCTGGCACCTGCGGGCGCCGTATCACTTCCGCGCCTGGCGCGACCACGGGCTCGATGTCGGGTTCGCGTTCGACTGGCGGGGCGACTGGCCGCGCATGATCGTCCACGAGCTGCGCGGGCTGCGCACTGTCCGCGCCGAACGGCGCCGTGCGCTGGCCGCGATGGCGCTTCCGCAGTAATCACGGATCGACACCCTGGCTGAGCCCGGATGGCGCGGCGAACCGAAGCGCATACCGTCGGCGCATGACGACGCCGCAGAACATTCCCACGCTGCGCGAAAGCGTGGACGAGCTCGGGGAGCGTCTGGCGCGCATCGGCGCCGCCGCTGCGATCCTGCGCAACCTCGCCCCGGACATTCGGCGCGGAATCCCCCCGTTCTCGCTCGTCGAGCTCACGGAGAACCTCGAGCGTGACCTGATGCTCGCGTCCCGCGAGCTCGCAGACGTCCACGACCGCGCCGTGCTGGAGCTGTCCTCGCTGCGCGACACGCCGTCGGCCCCGTGATGCCCGCGAGGCGCTCCTGGTCGCGCACGACCTTGCGGCACGCGCCGGCGCCGACCTGCGCCGATCGGCGTCGTGCTGCCGCTCGCGCCGATCGCCATCGACGACCTGCGCGAGGTGATGGCGCGCCGGCCTCGAGCGCCGCGCGGGCGTTCTCGGGCGATGCCGTCAACGTCCCGTACCGCCGGAGGAGCCCGAGCCACGGCGCGGCCATGACGAGCTTGTGGGCGAGCTGGAAGAACGGCCGCGCGTGCCGAAGCGCCGGGTGAATGCGGTGGCGAACACGAGCGTGTCGGGCGCCACGTTGCCGCCGGAGTGGTTGCCGACCAGCAGCGGAGATGCGCTGTCCCGTACCGTGGTGCGATGCCCGAGGTCGGTGGCCACGATTTGATCCGGGAGTGGCAGGCGGCGATGCAGTCCGCTCTCTCGGCCGCCATGTCGGCTACCGGCCGGCGGGAGCTTCCGCGTCAACTGCTCGCGCCGCTGCAGCGCCAGGCGGAGCTCGTCCAGGAGATGCTCGAGCGCGAGCGCAGGCTCCAGCGGGACGTGATGCGTCACGCCTTCGCGCCCGCGGACGCCGTATTCGATCTGCTCGAGCAGAGCGGCGCCGCGCTGCGAAAGCAGGCCGAGGCGCTCAGCGAGTCGGCCCGCGCGCTCGAGCAGGCGGCCGATCTCGTGCGGGCCCAGGCAACGCTCTACGAGCAAGCCATTCACACGATGCGACGGCCGATCGACCTGGCCAGGAGCGCCGCAGGACTCGAGCGCGAGCGCGACGACTGAGGGCCGACCCATACTCGCTTCGCCCGGTGCGCGCGCCGCCGTCGGCCTGGCGACTCGCAGCCGCGTGACGAACCGACCGCCTATGGCGAGGGCTCGATCCGAACGGCGAGCGATCCGGCGTCCTGGCCTTGCAGGAGTGTCTTCAGGTTGCGCCATACCGCACGCTCCTAATGGGCGCCGATGTCGCCCTCCACGTGCGGCCGGCTCCAGCGCCTACGCGCCTCGTCACGTATCACAGCCACGACGCGACGCCGGTTCCAGGCGGCAGGCGATCCGCCTTGACCCGCACCAGGACTGCGGCCGATTGCGGATGTTCGGCGGCACGACCGGGGACAAGCTATGCCGTATGGACGTGCGGTACATGTGTGTGAGCTGCGGCACGAAGTGGGTCGTGCGACCCGGGTCGTGCGACCGCCTGCCGGCGCGGGACTGCGCTGCGTGCGGCGGCGCCCTGGAGCGCGTTGGCCGCGGCCCCGACGTTGCTGGCTGGACGCCCGAGGGCCCCCACGACGAGATC
>DATDKF010000071.1:0-2568 GCA_036520135.1 Solirubrobacteraceae bacterium | reverse complement strand
CGCGGCGCGGCGTGCCCGTGACCTGCGGGCCGGCGGTCGCCACCGGCGGCTCGGGCACGAGGCCCGCCATGCCGCCGCCGCACGCCGGCGCGATCTGCTGGCACGGCGCCAGGAACGCGTTGTTGTACACGTTCCAGTGCGTCGCCAGATAGCTCCCCGGGGCTGGCGCCGGGTTGAAGTAGTCGTCGCGCCCGCAGTCGTAGGCCTGCGGGATCGCGCCCCCGATCCGCGGACAGTCGTTGCGCATCGCGTGCGCGGCGCCGGCGTCCTCGAGGTAGCACATGACGTCGGCGCCCTGCCAGCAGTGGCCGTAGCGCGGGTTCTGGAAGCCGGCGGGCTGCGTCGAGTGCGGCGCCGACCACTGGACGCCGCCGAGGTTGTGGGTGATCTCGTGCAGCATCCCCTCCGGCCACCAGCCGCGCGCGCCGGCGCCCGGCGCGTCGATGCCGTCGCGGGTGAAGAGCACCGACGCGAAGCCGCCGCGGTTGTGGACGTTGCTCGCGCCCGGGCGGTCGCCGTACGTGCCGAGGACGTTCTCGCCGAGCCCGTAGTCGTAGCTGCCGCCGTTGAGCGTGTCGGCGAACACGACGGTGTTACGCGGGCCGTCGACCGGGCCGAGCCTGGACTCGACCTCGTTGACGATCGCGCCGAAGTTGTCGACGTACTGCGCGCGCGGGCCGCTCAGGTGCACGACCTGGACGTCGAGGTACTGCGGCCCGCAGCGCGTGCCCATGTCGAACCGCAGCGCCTTGGCGCCGCCGCTCTGGGCGGCGAGGAAGCGCTGGACGAGCGCGACGTTGCCCTGCAGCGCGTCGCGCCAGGCGGCGAAGCGGTCGGGCCGGTCGGTGGGGTGGGCGTAGACGACCTTGAAGCGCGGAGAGGCGGCGGGGAGCGCCGAGTGCACGACGTCGTCGGTCGTCCGCTCGTCGCCGCACCAGGCGTACGGGAGCGCGCCCGGGGCGTCGGCGGCCGCGGCGGTCGCGGCGACGTCGACGAGCGCCAGCTCGGCGCGGGTATCGGCGTGCGTGAGGACGCCGTCACCGTGGCCCTCGTGCGCGAGCGCGGGCGCCGCGGGCAGCGCCGCGAGCGCGATCGAGACGGCCAGTAGTCGACGGGCGATCCGCATCATCGCCCCGATAGTCGGCCGCCGCCGCGGCGGGTTTACACGCGGGCGAGGTCGCGCGCCGGGTCGATGCCCCAGCGGCCGGCGAGCGCCGACAGCTCGGCGCTGATCGCCCAGCGGTCGGGCAGCGGATCGCCCTCGAAGTCGGGCGCCGCGCCCTTGAGCGCCATCGACCCGGTGTTGTCGCCGATCGCGCGGATCTCGGCGACCTCTTCGGCGCTCAGCACCGGCTCGGCGGAGAGCGCGGCAAGCTCGGCGCGCTTGTCCTCGATCGGCCGGGCGTCCGGCCCGGGCTCCTGGATCAGCGTCGGCGCGACGCAGGCGACGGGGTCGTGCGCGAGGTTCCAGGCGCAGGCGAGCTGCAGCATCGTCAGCCCGTGGCGCTCGGCGATCGGCCGCATCCGGTCCATCCGCTCGCGGCCGCGTTCGACCCAGCCGGCGGGCCGGAACGAGCGGTGGTCCCAGCGCGGGAACGCGTGGCCGGGCAGCACGTCGTCGTGGAACAGCCCGCCGTAGTCGACGACGCGGGTGATCAGCCGGACGTCGTGACGGCGCGCGGCGTCGAGCACCAGCTCGCCGGGCCACGGCTCGAGCGGGTTGAGGATCACCATCGCCCAGTCGAGCCGGTCGCCGAACCGCTCCAGGCAGTCGATGAGGTCGAGCGTGAAGCCGTTCGCGGGGCCGGGCGCGACGCCGAGCGCCCCGGTCAGGCCATCTGCCCGCAGCGCCTCGAGCGCGTCCCACACCCGCTCGCTGGTGTACCCGGTGCGGTCGGGGTTGTGCAGCAGCAGCAGGTCGAACGCGTCGGCCCCGCAACGCTCGAGGCTGCACTCGGCGGCCATCCGAACGTAGTCGGCGTAGCCGTCCGGGCCGCGCAGCCGCGGGTCGGTGAAGCGCGGGAAGCCCTTGGCGCCCTCACGCTCGCCGGTGTAGAAGTCGTGCCCGATCGCGCCGACCAGGCAGTAGTCCTCGCGCGCCACGCCGGACAGCGCGCGGCCGAGGAGCGCGTCGGCGTTGCCGGCGCCGTACGCGTCGGCGGTGATCACCGTGTCGATCCCCCCGCCGGGCCGCAGCAGCGCGGCCAGCCGATCCTCCTCGACCGCCTCGCCGAAGTGCATGAAGCGGCCGCCGCTCCACGTTCCGATTGCAACATGGCCTGGCGACCGCATCGATTCCGAGTCTAGGATGTTCGCTACCTGACGCCCGGGCTCAAGTTCCACGCGCGCGCGTCGATTACACCTGATGGTGGGAATCCGTCCACTTCCGCTCGCATTTCTCATGTTCGCGCTGCTGGCGCCTGCGAGCGCATCGGCGGCCGACACCACGCGGATCATCATCAAGCGCGAGCCCGGCTTGAATGCCCGCGAGCGCGTCGACATCCGGGCCGACGCCGGCGTTCGGCTGGTCGACACGCTGTCACTCCCGCGCACCGAGGTCGTCGCCGC
>DATDKF010000070.1:0-4703 GCA_036520135.1 Solirubrobacteraceae bacterium | reverse complement strand
TCGACCTTGGTGCCGACCATGAAGCCCGGCACGTCCATCAGGAACACGAGCGGGATCCCGAACGCGTTGCAGAGGTTGACGAAGCGGGCGGCCTTGTCGGCCGAGTCGTTGTCGAGGATCCCGCCGAGCTGGCGCGGCTGGTTGGCGACGATCCCGACCGGCCGCCCGCCCATCCGCGCGAGGCAGGTGATGATCGTCTTGGCGAACTGCGGCTTGAGGTCGAGCCACTCGCCGTCGTCGACGATCGAGCGGATCACGTCGTACATGTCGTACGGCTTGCGGTTGGACTCGGGCAGGACGTCGAGCAGCTCGTCGTCCATGCGGTCGACCGGGTCGTCGGGCTCGCGCCGCGGCGGCGGCTCCTCGCAGTGCGACGGGAAGAACGAGAGGTACTGCTTGATGCGCGCGATGCACTCCTCGTCGTCGGCCACCTCGAGGTCGCCGACGCCGGACTTGCGGCAGTGCACCCGCGAGCCGCCGAGCTCCTCCTGCGTGACGTCCTCGCCGACCGCCGCGCGCACGAGGTGCGGGCCGGCGAGCGCCATCGAGCCGCGGCCCTTGACCATCGGCACGAAGTCCGCGAGGCCCGGGATGTACGCGGTGCCGGCCGCGCACGGGCCCATCAGCGCCGCCACCTGGGGGATGACGCCGCTCATCACGACCTCCTCGCGGAACAGGTGGCCGGAGCCGGCGAACAGCGAGCCGACCGCCTCCTGGATCCGCGCCCCGGCGCTGTCGAGCAGCCAGATGAACGGGATCCGCTTGGTCAGCGCCAGCTCGCGCAGCCGCGCGACCTTCAGCTCGCCGGTCATGCCCATCGACCCGGCCATGACCGTGAAGTCGTACGCGCAGACGGCGACCAGCCGCCCGTCGACCTTCCCGTAGCCGGTGATCACCCCGTCCGCGGGCGCCTCCTTGTCCTCGAGCCCGCGCACCGAGTAGTGGATCCCCCCGTGGATGCCGAGCTCGCTGAACGTCCCGTCGTCGATCAGCAGGTCCAGCCGCTCGCGCGCGGTCAGCTTCCCCTGTTCGTGCTGGCGCGCGATCCGCTCATCGCCGCCGCCCAGCTTGGCCTTGGCGCGGCGTTCGTGGAGGTCTTCGACGAGTGGGCGCAACATCAGAGCTTCTCCTCCAGCAGGCGACCGGCGGCCAACACAAGCGCATCCTCGCCCGGCTTGCCGAGCAGCTGCACGGAGGCGGGCAGGCCGTCCTCGGCCGGGCCGCACGGCAGCGCGAGCGCCGGGCCGCCGACGGCGTTCCACGGGAACGTCAGCGACAGCATGCGGCCGCGCAGCTCGAGGTCGCCGATCCCGGCGGGCGGGGCGACCATCGGGACCGTCGGCGTGACGATCAGGTCGAGGTCCTCCATCTGCCCGGCGACCCACTCTCGGTAGAGCTCGCGCAGGCGCCGCCCCTCCTCGGCCTCGGCGTCGGTGATCTTCAGCGAGTTGCGCATCTTGAACGCCACGGACGGGCCGTACTCGGCCTCGTGGTCGCGGAACAGGTCGGCGTGGACCTCGACGACCTCGCGCGCGAAGCCGGTGTAGACGCCGTCGGGGAGCGGCAGGTCGACCGGCCGGCACGACGGGAAGAACGCCGCGGCCTCGCTGACGCGGACGGCCACGAGCGGGTCGGCCAGATCGGTCCAGGCGAGCCCCACGCGCAGGTCGGCCGGCGAGGAGAGGTCGGCGCGCGCGTAGCCCGGCGCCATCGCCTCCATCATCCGCTCGCAGCCCTCGACGTCGCGCGCCATCGGCCCCGCCGTGTCGTAGCTCGGGGCCAGCGGCCAGCAGCCCTCGATCGGCACCGCCCCGAACGTCACCTTCATACCGACGACGCCGCAGCACGCGGCCGGGATGCGGATCGAGCCGCCGGAGTCGCTGCCCAGCGCCGCGTCCACGAGCCCTGCCGCGAGCGCCGCCGCGCTGCCGCCGCTCGACCCGCCGGCCACGCGCCCCGGCGCCGTCGGGTTCGGCACCCAGCCGTAGTGGTCGTTCTCGGACGTGATGCCCCAGGCGAACTCGTGCAGGTTGGCCTTGCCGACCATCGCGTACCCGGCCTGCTCGAGCAGCGCGACCGACGCGGCCGTCCGCGTCGGCACCTGGTCGCGGAACACCGCCGACCCGTACGTCGTGCGCACGCCGGCCGTGTCGAAGATGTCCTTGACCGCGAGCGTCGGGCCCGCGCCCGCGGGCTCGACCTCGGTGATGAAGATGCTCACGCGGCGATTTCTACCGGCTCGCCGCTCGGCGCCTGCGCACGCTCGAGCGCCATCGCCAGGAACGCCTTGGCGGCGGGCGGCTGGCGGCGGTCGGACCGCCACACGAGCGCGACCGGCCAGGTCACCGGCTCCGGGCGGAACGGCCGCAGCACGACGGGCGGCCCGTCGAGCTCGGCGATCGAGCGCGGCATCACCGCGACGCCGAGCCCCTTCGACGCGAGCGAGCGCACCGCGCTCATCTCCGTGCACACGAACGCGTTGCGCGGCTCGATGCCGCGGCGGGCGATCGTCGTCTCGAACCGCCGTCGTAGCGCCGAGTTGTCGCGGTACGCGATCAGGTCCTGGTCGACCAGCTCCTCGAACGTGACGTGCGGGCGGGCGGCGAACTCGTGGTCGAGCGCGGCCGCGATCACGAACTCCTCCTGCCACAGCAACGTGGCGGCGAACTCGGGCCCGATGGCGTCGGGGTCGACCGACGCGAACGCACAGTCGAGGTCGTCGGCGCGCAGCATCGCGAGCACCTCGTCGACCGCGTCCTCGACCATATGGATCGCCACGCCCGGGTAGCGCTCGCGGTAGTCGGCGAGCACGCCGTAGAGGTCGTAGGGCCCGAACGGGTAGATGCCGCCGATCCGGACGGTCCCACGCATCACGCCGGTCAGCGCCGCCATCTGCGCCTGCAGATCGTCGACCTCGGCGAGCACGCGCTTGGCGTGGTCGAGGATGACCTTGCCCTCCTCGGTCAGCTCGACCGAGCGGCTCGAGCGCCGGAAGATCTGGATGCCGATCTCGGCCTCGAGCCGACTGACCTGCTGGGAGATCGCCGACTGGGCGAGGAACAGCTCCTCGGCCGCCTTGGTGAACGAGCGGTGGCGGGCGACCGCGTCGATCGTGCGCATGTGCCGCAGCTCCATGCGCCCATGGTGCGGGCGGCGCGGCGAGAAGTCAAAGTCACGTTCCGGAAGGGATCCATCACGTGGTGTGATGGATCGGCAGCAGCGCGGCCACCGTCTCCGCCTGCGCGGGGTCCTCGAGGGCCGTGACCTCGAGCCCGACCAGCCGCCCGTCGGCGGCGAGGGCGGCGAGCGTGTCGCGCACCTCGTCGAGCCCCAGCCCGCCCGGCACCGGGAACTGCACCGGCATGACGTCGGGGTCCAGCCCGTCGCAGTCGAAGTGCACGTAGACCGGCCCGTCGGCCGGGACGCCGGTGCGCACGCTGGCGGCCTCGACGTCCTCGCGCTCGCCCGGGTCGAGGTCACGGACGCCGAGGAAGTGCACCGTGGCGGGGTCGATCGTCTCCGGCCAGCCGGCGTCCCAGCGCCCGCACGCGGCGGCCAGGCACATACCGCCGAGGAACCCGCTCGGCGTCGTCGCGGGCGAGTTGAAGTCGCCGTGTGCGTCGATCCACAGGACCCGCACGCCCGGCACCCGCGCGGCGACCGTCGGCAGCGTCGCGATGCAGATCGAGCAATCCGACGCGGTGAGCACCGGCAGCTCGCCCTGGTCGAGCGCCGCCGAGAGCTCCGCGGCCGCCGCCTCGAGCACCGGCCGCGCGGCCGGCAGGTCCTCGCTCCAGTCGCGCGGCCGTCCGACCCCGGCCTCGCCGACCACCCGGCCCCCGAGCCGTCGAGCCAGCGCCTCCGCCCCCGCCCCGGCGCCGTCGGTGCGATCCGACGTGCGCCCGCGCAGGCAGGTGACCCTCAGCGGCCGGTCCACACCGGGTCCCGCTTCTCGAAGAACGCCTTGACGCCCTCCTGGATGTCCTCGGTCGAGAACGCGAGCGTGAGCTGGGAGTGCAGGAACTCGAGCGCGTCATCGAGCGCCATGTCCTGCTGGCGGAACAGCGCGTCCTTGCCGAGTCGCATCATCACCGGCGACTTGGCGGCGAGCTTGGCCGCCCAGTCGCCCACGAAGGCGTCGAACTCCTCGGCCGGCACGATCCGGTTGACGATCCCGATCCGCTCGGCCTCCGGGGCGGAGATCTGCTCGCCGAGCAGCAGCAGCTCAGTCGCCTTCTTGCGTGGCACGTTGCGGTAGATCAGCGCCATGATGATGAACGGGAAGACCCCGACGTTGATCTCGGGCGTCCCGAAGCGCACGCCCTCGCGGGCCACGATCAGGTCGCACGCGAGCGCCAGCCCGAGCGCGCCCGCCAGCACGTGCCCGTTGGCCGCACAGATCGTCGGCTTGCCGAGCTCGCCGATCATCCGGAACAGGCGCGGGAAGCGGTCGGTCGCCCAGTGCTTGTGCACGAGCGGCGCCTCGGCCGCGAAGCCGCCGAGGTTGCCGCCGCTGGAGAAGACCTTCTCGTGCGTGGAGGTGAGCACGACGCAGCGGACGCCGTCGTCGTCGCGCGCCATCTCGAACGCCTCGATCAGGTCGTCGAGCACGTCGTCCGAGAGCGCGTTGCGCGTCTCCGGCTGATCGAGCGCGATCGTCGCGACGCCGTCGGCGACGTCGAAGCGGACGGTGGAGGACATCG
>DATDKF010000069.1:0-3302 GCA_036520135.1 Solirubrobacteraceae bacterium | reverse complement strand
GGGGTCACGGCGTCAGCGTCGACTTGTTCGGGGAAGGCGTGAGCGATCCGGCAGTCGCCGACCAGGTGCTCGAGGACTACCTCGCGCTCGTTGCCGCCTTGCCGCCACCGCCGGCGGACGTCTGGCTGTCTGTGGATCTCTCTCACCTGGCGCTGGGCGCAGGCGCGGCGGCCGCCGCCGATCGCCTCGCGGCCATCGCGGACGCCCTGCCTGTCGGCCGCCGCGTGCAGGTCGGCGCGGAAGAGGCCGCTCTCACCGACCTCGTCCAAGCCTGTGTCGTCGCGGTCGCCGCGGGCGGCGGCCTGGCCGATCGGCTTGGCGCCACCGTGCAGGCGAATCTCATGCGCTCGTCGGCCGACACCGATGCGCTGGCCGACGCCGGCGTGCACGTCCGGCTCGTCAAAGGCGCCTACGTTGAGGCCACCGGCGCCCACCCATACGGCGAGCCGACCGACGTCGCCTTCCTGCGCCTCGGCTTCCGGCTCGCCGAGCGCGGCGCGGCGTGGTCGATGGCTACCCATGACGGCCGCCTGCGAGAGGCGCTGCTCCTCGCGCACGGGTCTGTGCCGGTCGAGCAGCTGCTCGGCGTGCGCCCCGAGGCGCTAGACGAGCTGCACGATCGCGGCGTGCCCACGCGCGTCTACGTCCCCTACGGCGCCGACTGGTTCCGGTACTGGGTGCGCCGGCTCGCCGAGTCCCGCGGCGCCTGACTCGGGAACGGCACGACCGCCGTGCTCCACAGGGATCCGCTGACGGAATAGCGCACGCTTCCCGGCGTCGGACGGATGCGGGCGCCTGCACCGACACCCGCGAGACGCCTGCGCGAGACGACACACGAGCGTCCCGGCCGCGCGAGCTCGCGCTTTCGCAATCGTCAACAGAAGCGAGCGTGCCCTGATCGCGCGCACCAACCGCGCTGCGACTGGCCCGCGACTGGCCGGAAGCATCGATCTGCGACTCGCCTGCAACTCGATCGGCGCCGTTCGCCGGGAAACTCCCTGCAAAGCGGTGTCGCACTTGTCGCACACGATCCAGCCGCAAAATGACCGAATCGTCCAGGCATGTCCCGGATTGTCGGTCCCGGGCGAACCAGAGTGGAGACGGCGGGTGAGAACGGGTGCGATACCAGGCTCCAGGAGGGAGAGTCCTCGGAAGCGCGTGACTGGCCAGCGACTCGAATTGGCCGTTGGTGTCGAGATTCGACGTGCACCGTCCCGCGCGGCGGCTGCCAAGTGGGCCCAAGAGACCGTCTACGGCAGAGCGCGCCGCGGGTCCTCTGAATCCATCTGCCTGAACTCCGGAAAGGGTGAGCTGCGGCGTTCGGGCGGCGGTCGGGCTCAGGCGCTGACCAGCCCGAGCGCGACGCGCCGCGCGATCTCTTCGTCGTCTCCCGGCCGCCCGGCGAGCGCGATCACCACGGCTTCGATCGCAGACATCACCGCCGCCGCGAGGACGGCCGCCGGCGGCCCGGGCGGGATCGAGCCGTCGTAGCGGCCGGCGAGTATCAGCCGGCGCACCCGCCCCACGAGCTCGCGGATCTGCGCGCGCACGGCCTCCCCGACGGGATGGTCACGCGCGGCCAGTTCGACGCGCAGCGTGACCATCAGGCCCGCGATGTCGCGGCGGCAGTAGACGGCGTGGCGTCGAGCGAGCTCGGCGAGCGCCTCGACCGGGGGAAGCTCCTCGTCGAAGACCGACCCGACCTGGGCGTACCACGTCTCGTAGACCCAGTCGAGCGTGGCGAGCACGAGCGCGTCCTTGTCGCGGAACTGGTGGTAGAGGGCGCCGCGCGTGTATCCGGCCTCTGCGGCGACGTCCGCCAGGACGAGGTTGGCGTAGCCCGCCCGCGAGATCCCGCGCGCGGTGGCTTCGAGCAATGCCGCGCGGGAGCGGGCACGACGATCCGCCTGCGTCGGGCGCTCACGCGTCGCCATCGACGTCCTCGCGGCTGCCGCGCGCACTGAGGAACGTGAACGGCGGGATCAGCAGTCGGTAGACGTGCCGTAGCGACCAGGCGGGGAAATGGGGATGACGCTCCTCCTCCCAGACCCGCGCCCGCGGATGGGCCTGGATCAGCGGGGTCCGGCCGAACGTCTTCGAGGGCGGGGCGGAGCGGACCTCGACCAGGCAGAGATGCTTGGTGCTGATGAATCCATACTGGCTGGGGCTCACCAGCCGGGCGGGGGCACCGTGGTCGGAGTCCAGCGGCCGGCCCTCGAGGTGCTCGGCGATCAGGACGTCATCCGCCAGCGCGTCCTCGATCGTGACGAACGAGCGGTAGCCGTCGAGGCCGCCGAATCCGAGGTGCGTCACGGCTTTGCCCGCCGCAAGGGCCGGCTCGATGACCTCGCGATAGAAGGTCGCGAACGGCACTCCCTCCCAGCGCAGGCCAGTCGCCGACCACCCCGCCACGCAGTGGAAGTCGGCGGTCTGCTCCCGGCGCTGGAGCGTCGCGAGCCGCGCGAGCGGCACGAAGAAGGGCTCTGTCACCGCACCCCGGATCTCGATCGCAGGGTCGGCGGGGATCGCCGGCGGGGGATGGTGGAGGTGTGTCCCGAAGCGCGGGAAGCCGTCGACACGGCGCTGGCCGGGAGGGAGCGAGCGATCCGCTAGGGGCAGGACGTGGCCGCATGAAGGGAGCCGCACGCGGATATCATACATACATACGTGAATGTATGTCTCGCGGGTCACACTCGCGGAGAGGCGTTCGTGGTAACGCGTGGTAACGCGCAACGGCGTGCCCGTCGGCGAGTTGGTGCCGCTGCGTGCGGAGAGCGGGCGCCCGCGTCGGAGATGCGCTCGTGTTGCCAGCGCCTATGAGGCGTCAGCCGGTTCGTCGCGGCCGACGCCGCGTTCCCGCTTCGCCGGGCGGAAGCAGGCGTGGCCTTGTCGTCGGACGGCACGCCCGTGCCTCGTCCGGAGCGGGCACGAGATCAGCGGCGACGCTGGCTCCCGCTTGCCGAGGTAAAGCAGGCGCTCGGCGTGCCGTTATTGGCGACGAGCAGGCCTCTCGTCGGTTGTGTACGCGCCCCGCATTCGCCGTGGCACCGGTCCGCGGCGGCGCGTTCCTCCAGCCGGATCCGGCGCGAGATCGAGATGGGTTAGGCTCGCGATTCGCGAGCTTGGCGCCAACATCCAGATCAACGGAGGCAGCCGCGCATGGGCACGATCACCACGACCGATGGCACGGAGATCTTCTACAAGGATTGGGGCTCGGGTCAACCAATCGTCTTCAGTCATGGCTGGCCCCTTTCCGGCGACGATTGGGACACCCAGCTGTTGTTCTTCCTGCAGCACGGCTA
>DATDKF010000068.1:0-2526 GCA_036520135.1 Solirubrobacteraceae bacterium | reverse complement strand
GCCGAGCGCGTGCTCGACGGCGACCTCGACGGCTTCGTGCGCGCCTGGCTCGAGGCGAACGCTCGGGCGTCCGCGAACTAAGTGGGACGGCCCGCCCTCGACGGCTGGTTCTGGCGCTTCACCTGGCCCGACGGGCGCGCGGCGATCGTGCTGTGCGGCGTCTGCCCAGGCTGGGCGCTCGCCGGGGTCGCGCAGCAGCCCGGCGAGTGGCGGTCGGCGATCCTCGACGATCCCAAGGCCGACTCGCGCGGCGTGCGAATCGGCGCTGTGTTCGCGGGAGATGCGACGCACGTGCGCTTCGACGGCGTCGAAGCGCACCTCCACGACGCCGTGCGGTGGCCCCGCCCCTGGCACGGCACCGGCCCGTTCGGGCACCTGCCGTTCCTGCGCCAATACTGGCGGCCGCTCGTCCTGCGGGCACGGTGCGAGGGTGCGGTGGGCGGGTGGGACCTCGATGGCGCGACCGCATACGTCGAACGAAACTGGGGTTCCGGGTTCCCGCCGGTGTGGTGGTGGGGGGAGGCCCACGACTTCGACGGCGATCCGGTGACCGTCGCGTTCGCGGGAGGTCCTGCTATCGGCACGCTGCGGGCAACCGCTGTCGTGGTGCACGTCGGCGGCAGGCTCGTACGACTGGGCGAGCCCGTGCTGGCCGGCGTGCACGCTCGGGTGTCGCCAGGGCGGTGGACGTTGCGGGGGCGCGGGCTGGAGGTCGAGGCGGCCGCCGACCCGGCCGCCGCCCACATCCTCGACGTCCCGGTCCCGGCCGAGCGGCGCACGTTGCCGTGGTCGCACCAGCACCTCGCCGGCCGTCTGCGCGTGCGGCTCACGCGCCGCGGCCGGCTCCTGTACGAGGGCGAGAGCGCGCTCGCCGGGCTCGAGCTGGGGAGGGCGCCGTAGTGGGACCGTTCAAACGCTGGATGGCCAGCCGCGGCGGCCTGCCGTCGAAGCTCCGGGCCGAGCTCGAGGCCGAGGGCCTGCTCCTCGTCGAGGAGCGGATCGAGGGCGACGTGAGCTACCGCGCCTACGAGGCGCTCGGCCAGCGGCCGCGGTCCGGGCACCAGTCGACGCTCGCCTCGCTGGCGCTGAGCCGCAAGCGGCTGGTCGTGCAGGGCACGCAGAGCGTCCAGCTCGAGGCGGGCCCCGGGCCCGTGACGTCGTCGGTCGACGAGCCCGGCGTGCTCACGCTCTCCTACGAGGCCGGCGACATCTACCCGACCCGCTCGGGCTCAGTCACCGTGCGGCTCAAGACCCCGCGAGCGAACGACATCCATGCCACGCTCCAGGCATGGACCGAGACATCGACGAGCTGATCGACCGCGCGCTGGCCGAGGACGTCGGCCCGGGCGACGCCACGACCGAGGCGACGGTGGAAGAGGACGCGCGGGCGCTCGCGCGGATCACGCAGAAGGAGCCGGGCGTCATCTCCGGCATCGCGGTCGCGGCCGCGGTCTTCCAGCGGCTCGACCCCGGCGCCGCCGTCGAATGGCTGACCGGCGAGGGGATGTGGCGCGAGGCCGGGTCGCCGGTGCTCGAGGTCGAAGGCTCGGCGCGGGCGCTGCTCACCGGCGAGCGGACGGCGCTGAACTTCCTCGGGCGGCTGTCCGGGATCGCGACCACGACGGCGAGCGTCGTCCGCGCCGTCGAGGACGCCGGCGGCCGGGCGAAGATCCTCGACACGCGCAAGACCACGCCGGGCCTGCGGCGGCTCGAGAAGCGAGCTGTCGCGGACGGCGGCGGCGTCAACCACCGCGCCGGGCTCTACGACGCGATCCTCATCAAGGAGAACCACGCGGCCGCTGCGGGCGGCGTGGGGGAGGCGGTGCGGCGGGCGCGCGCGGCGCGGCCGGACCTGCCGCTCGCGGTCGAGGTGCGCGCCCCGAAGGAGATCGACGAGGCGCTGCGCGCGGGCGCGCCGCGGCTGCTGCTGGACAACATGACGCCGGAGGAGATCCGCGCCGCGGTCCAGCAGGTCGCGGGCCGGGCGGAGCTCGAGGCGTCCGGCGGCGTCGACGCCGAGACAGTTTTGGTCTATGCGACCATTGAAGGGCTACACTACGTCTCGATGGGCGCGCTCACCCATTCAGCGCCCGGGCTCGATCTCTCCATGGCCCTGGAGGCCCTCCCCTCGACATGACCCTTCTCTCGCTCGACAACATCCCCGCGCTGCAGGCCGAGGTACGCGCGCTGGCCGCCGAGCGCGGCGCGGTGATCCTCGCGCACAACTACCAGCTCCCCGAGGTGCAGGATGTGGCCGACTACGTCGGCGATTCGCTCGGCCTCTCGCAGCAGGCCGCGAAGACCGACGCCGAGGTGATCGCCTTCTGCGGCGTGCACTTCATGGCCGAGACGGCCTCGGTGCTCTCGCCCGGGAAGACCGTGCTGCTGCCCGACGAGGACGCCGGTTGCTCGCTGGCCGACTCGATCACCGCCGACCAGCTCCGGGCATGGAAGGCCAAGCATCCCGGCGCCCTCGTGGTGATGTACGTGAACACCACCGCCGAGGTCAAGGCGGAGACCGACTAC
>DATDKF010000067.1:0-14129 GCA_036520135.1 Solirubrobacteraceae bacterium | reverse complement strand
GTAGTGGCGCATCTCCTCGATTCTGTCGACGTAGGGCCGTACCGCGGCGAAGAAGCCGGCGAACTGCGGACTGCCGCGGAACCCCCGCAGGTGTCCATCGGCCGAGTCCCACTCGATGCGGACGGTGTAGGCGGTCGCATCGTCGGCGCAGCGCGCGACCTCGTAGCGCTCGCAGTCTCGCGGGGACTGAGAGGGAACGCGTCCGGGAGCGAACGCGGCGGCTACTTGTCGTCGCCCGGGGCCGGCTTCATGCTGCCGCGCTTCTCAACATGAAGACGCTCTGCGGGAGCGGCTTCACCTTGTCCGGCGGCGTCGGCGACTTCGGCTTATCGACCATGGTCATCCGGCTACCGCCAGTGCGAGCAAGGCGGCGGACTGGTCGGAGGTTGCCCGTCGGCCTTTCCGGCCTCAGCACGCCGTTCGTGCGGTACGACCGGCCCTCAGCGGGTTTGTCGGCTCGGTCGGTTCGACCGGCGCGAGAGCAGCGAGGGCGCCGGCTCTGGGCGCGTGCGGAGGCGATGCTCGATCGTTGTCAGGATCGAGGTCATTCGCCGTGGGTGTTGGTCGAAGACGAAGTCGTGACGCGCTCGGGCGGCGCGAGCACGAGCGCGGGGTGGGCGTGCAGGGGCCCAGGTGTCGTGCGCGCCGCGCGGTGCCCTGGACGAGTCCGCGGCCCTGGGACGACCTCCCGCCGCGCGTACCGAATGACCTTCGAGATCGGACCAGGTCGGCGGTGCGCGGCGTTGGGTCGGCTCACGTTCGGGGTAGGCAGCCCTTCGCAGAGGTCCGCATCGAGCGGAGGGAGGCCCTACATGACGTACAAGCGGATCAGCCGCCTGTTGATTCTCACGGCCGCGTGGTTGGTGGTCGGCACGCCGGCGGCCGGCGCGCAGAGCTACTCGCCCGGGGCGGCGGGAATCGGCGACCCGTACTTCCCGCTGGAGGGGAACGGCGGGTACAACGTCCAGCACTACGACCTGAGCTTCTCGTACGACCCGGCCACGGACCGGCTCGACGCGCTCAACAAGATCACCGCGACGGCGACGCAGAACCTGTCCCGGTTCGACCTCGACTTCCAGCAGCTCACGGTCAAGGGCGTGGACGTCAACGACAAGGCCGCGAGCTTTACCCGCGACGGACAGGAGCTCGTGATCACGCCGTCGAAGGGGATCCCGAGCGGCTCAATGTTCAGCGTGAACGTGCGCTACGCGGGGGTGCCCCAGACGATCGTGGGGTCGCCGATCGTGTTCGGCTCGCCCTACGGCTTCATCCACACCGACGATGGGGCCTTCATGGGCGACGAGCCGAACGCCACGTCCACATGGATTCCCCTCAACGACCATCCGAGCGACAAGGCCAGCTGGACGTTCCGCGTGACCGTCCCCGCCGGCCTCGAGGTCATCGCCAACGGCCGGCTCGTGAGTCACCGCGAGTCGCACGGGAAGTCGACCTGGGTCTGGGACGAGCGCGATCCGATGTCGAACTACCTGGCCACCGCCGGGATCGGCCAGTGGATCTTCAAGAACGGCACAACGCCGGGAGGCATTCCCGAGACCGTCGCGATCGACCCCACCCTGCTCCAGAGCAACCCGGCCGCGATGGACTTCTTCTACGACACGACGGCCGAGGCGACCGATCTCTGGGACGATACGTTCGGTCCGTATCCGTTCGCCTCGACCGGAGCAATCGCGGACAACGCCACGTACAACGGCCAGTCGATCGGCTTCTCGCTCGAGACGCAGACGCGACCGCTGTACTCGGCGGTGCGCAACACCAGCACGATCGCGCACGAGCTCGCACACCAGTGGTTCGGCGACTCGGTCGCGGTCCGCACGTGGAAGCACATCTGGCTCAACGAGGGGTTCGCGAGCTTCGCGCAGTACCTCTGGAACGAGCACACCGGAGTCCGCACCGCGCACGAGGACTTCGTGCTCGACTACAGCCGTCCGGCCAGCGATCCGTTCTGGCAGATCGTGGTGGCGGACCCGCAGCGCGACACGATGTTCGCCCGCGCGGTCTACCGCCGGGGCGCGATGACGCTGCAGGCGCTGCGCGAGAAGATCGGCGACGGCCCGTTCTTCCAGATCCTGCGCGCCTGGGCCGAGGAGCATCGCAACGGCACTGCCACGACGGAGGAGTTCATCGCCCTGTCCGAACGGATCTCGGGACAGGACCTGTCGAACTTCTTCCAGGTCTGGCTCTACACGCCGGTTAAGCCCACGACCTGGTGACCAAGATGACGCGGCTGGGGACATCTGGAACGCGTTGAGAAGATCAGACGTTCGCCCAGGGCGGCCGCCCTGGCGAACGTCTCGAGGCCGACGGCGCCGCGTGGTGCCGGCGGAAAGGGCGGGTGCGCAGACCGCGACGAGTCTGGCCACCCCTACCTGACCTTGATGCGTCCCTGCATCCACCGGTGGATCGCGCACACGAAGTGCAGCGTCGGCTCGCGGGAACGTCATAGGCGGCGCACCGTTGCGAAGTCTCGGCCGAAGAAGACGAGCGGCGGGTCGTCCAGGCCCTCACGCGCCTCTTGCACTCTGCCGATTGCGAGCGTGTGATCGCCGGCGGCGTGCTCGCGTTCCAGGGTGCAGACCAGCACGGCGAGACGGCGACGAGCGGTGGGTCGAGCGACACCGAGACGAAGGAGTCGACGACCAAGGCCAGGCCGCCGGGCGAGGTCACGAGCGCGACGCCGCTGGCGAAGCGCGACGCCGCCCGGCGCAGGTCGAGCGGATCGATCGCCGCTGCGGGGAGCGGGGTGCTCATGCGGCCTGCGCCAGCCGCTCGGCGCGCCGTCCGGTCACGATGGCATCGGCGATCCGCGCGGCGTCCTCCCCGACGCCGCCGAGGAAGTGCGACTTGCGGATCCGCTGGAACCGGAGCCCCAGCGCGAACAGTCCCGGGGAGGGTGTGACGCCCTCCCGGTGCACCAGCTCGCCGCCGCGGTCGAGCACGGGGACCTCCAGCCACGGGTACGCGCGCGTATAGCCGGTCGCCCACAGGACCGTGCCGACGCCGTCCAGATCGAGCCGCCCGGGCGCGGGACCGAGCACCACCGGCGGCGGCCGGTCGGGCGGCTCGGCGCGCGCGCCCGTGCGCTCGATGTGGGCATCGATCGTCGCCAGCACGCGGTCCATTCGGCGATCGGCCTCGCGCACCTCATGCTCCAGGTTCGAGGCGAACAGCGCGTGACGGCCCGCGAAACCCTCGAGGCGGCCGGTGACGAGGACGCCGAGAGCCGCCAGGTGGTCGAGCCCGAGTGACTCGCCCGATCCGCTGACCGGCAAGCTCGGCGCACGGCGGGCAGCGGCGAGGTCGCGCACGTCGTCGGCGTGAGCGTCGAGCTGGCCCGTCGCGTCCAGCCACACGAAGATGTCGCGGCCACGGTACGTGCGCGGCATGCGCGCGTGGCGCCCGACCGCGAGGACGACGTCGCGGCCGGCACGCCGCAGCTCGGCGGCGAGCTGCTGGCCGGACGGCCCGGCGCCCACCACGAGCACGCCGCCGTCCGGGAGCTGCTCGGGGCGGCGATAGCCCGCGGCGTGGACGCTGTGTAGGAATGCCGGAGCGCCTGCGGCGGCGGCGGGGATCCGCGGGACGTCGCAGTCGCCGCTGGCGATGACGACGTTGGCCGCACGCCAGACTCCGCGATCGGTGGTGACGCGGTAGCCGTCGCTCTTGCGCCGCACGCGCAGCACGGTGGTGCCCTCGCGCACGGGCGCCCCGGCAGCGTATGCCTCGAGGTAGGCGATGACGCCCTCGCGGTCCAGATAGTCGTCCGGGTCGGCAAACGGCGCTGCGCCCGGGAGCCGGTTGAGCCGGTTGGGCGTGAGCAGGCGGAGCGAATCCCAGCGCTCGGACCGCCAGCGCTCGCCGACGCGCCCCCGTTCGAGGACCACGTGGTCGTGGCCGGCGGCCGTCAGACGCCGGCTCAGCGCAAGGCCGGCCTGGCCGGCCCCGATGATGACCGTCTCGACGCGCACTCTCAGTGCAGGCCGGGCTCGCGACCCAGGGCGACGTCGCCGAGGAACTCATACGCGCGGTTGGCGCCGAGCGGGTGCATGAACGCTCCGGCGCGAACGTCGCGGTACGCGCGGGCGAGCGGCGAGCCGTTGAGGTAGCCGGCGCCGCCGGAGAGGGCGAGCGCCCCGTCGACGACGCGCGTCGCCGCGTCGTTGACGAACGTCTTCGCTGCCTGGCCCTCGGCGAACAGCGCGATGATCTCCTCGTCGGTGCCAGGGCCCGTGGGGTTGGCGGCGTGGTACTCGTCGATCAGCGCGGCCGCCCGCGAGATCACCGCGCGCGAGGTGGCGAGATCGATCACCGACTCGGCGATGAGCATGCGAGCCCGCGCGTCATCGCCGACGCGCTGCTTGACGATCGCCTGGGCGAACGCCGCCTCGGCGATGCCGAGCGACGCCGACGCGTGAAACAACCCCGAGGGCAGGTTGCGCTCGACGTACGGCGCGCTCTCGCCGGTCGGGAAACCGCCGCGCAGCGCGGACGCTGGCAGTTCGACGCTCTCGAAGGTCACCGAGTGACTGCCCGAGGCGCGCATCCCCAGTGCGTCCCAGTCGTTGTTGATGCGCACACCGGACGTGCCCGCGGGTATCTCGACGTAGCCGTAGCGCTCGCTGCCGTCGTCCGCGCGGAAGCGCACCGACGTCAGAAGCACGGTCGCCGCCGGCGCCATCGTGCAGAAGATCTTGCGGCCGTCGATGCGCCACCCGTTCGTGGTGCGGACTGCGGTCGTGCTCGGGCGTGTGAGGTCCTGTCCCGGCTCACTCATCGCGGCCGCGATCACGACGTCGCCGCCGGCGATCGCACGCAGCGAGCCGGCGAAGGCGCGCTCGCGGCGCTCATTGCCGGTCGCCCGCGCCATCTGCCAGCGGCGTGCCAGGTTGAGGACGACGACCAAGTGCATGTTCACGCCGATCGCCACGGAGGCGTCGCCTCGGGCCAGCCGGCCGGAGGCGACGATCACGTCGTGGACGGAGCCCACGTCGAGCCCACCGAGCGCGCGCGGCACGGGCGCGGCGAAGTAGCCGGCCCGGCGAAGCGCCTCGATGCTCTCGAACGGGTAGCTCCCGTCGCGGTCGTGCGCGGGAGCCCGCTCGCCGAGCTCCTCGGCGAGACGCTCGGCGGTCGCGACGAGGGCCCGGCCCGTCTCGGTCCCCGCGGTGAGCTCCATCGCCATGGTCAGTCGAGCTCGGCGGTCACGTCGACACGGACCGGGTTGGAGACGATGTCGTAGACGACGGAGCGCGCCTTTGCCCGCTCGACGATCTCCTCGAGCTTCTCGCGCGGCGCGTCACCCTTGATGGAGAACGCGACCCGGACGTGCTCGAAGCCGTTGCGATACGAGTCGTCGAGCCCGGTCGCGCCGCGAGCGTCGAGGACGCCGACGAGCGTCGAGCTGACCTCGGTCAACGTCACCTTGCGAGCGGCCGCCACGTTGACGATGGTCAGGGTCAGGCAGCCGGCGAGCGCGTGCAGCAGGTACTCGGCCGGGTTCGGCGCCTCGTTGTTGCCGAAGAGAACTGGCGGCTCGCTGGCGTCGACGACGAACGGCGTCGCGCGCGAGGTGTCCTCCTGGCCGGCTCCCCAGAAGCTCTGGATGGTCGAGCGGCTGTGGGGACCGTTGATCCAGCGGTTCGTCGCGCGGAATTCGAAGCGCGCGAGCTGGGGATCGGTCTTGAGGGCGTCGAGCGTCCCGTACACCAGGGCGGTGTCGACGCCGTTGCGAACCGGAGCGGTGATGGTCGTCATGTCCCCCAGATCACCGGCTCGGGGTTGAGAGTCGGTAAACGACCAGCAAACCCGCGGGGCCGAGGAGGGCGCGGTAGGGTCAAAGAGTGCAGTTCCGGGTGCTCGGCCCGCTCGAGGCGGGCGATGAGCGGGAGTCGCTCGCGCTCGGGCCACGCAAGCAACGGGCCCTGCTCGTCCGGTTGCTGCTGGACGCTGGGCGCACCGTGTCGGTCGAGCGGCTGCTCGACGACCTCTGGGGCGACGACCTGCCGGGGACGGCGGTCAAGATGGTCCAGATCTACGTGTCGGGCCTGCGCAAGGTCGTCGGCACCGGCCGGCTGCTGACCCAGCCCTCGGGGTACCGCCTCGAGCTCTGCCCGGGCGACGAACTGGATCTGCACGCCTTCGAACGTCTCGCCGGAGCGGCCCGGGCGGCCCTGGCGCAGGGCGATCCCGTGACGGCCGCCGACCGGCTCGACGAGGCGCTCGCGCTGTGGCGTGGGCCGGCGCTCGGCGAATTCGCATCCGAGCCGTTCGCACCCGCCGAGGCTGATCGGCTCGAGGGGATGCGGCTCGCCGCGGTGGAGGATCGGATCGAGGCGCGCCTCGCGCTCGGGCGGGCGCGCGAGCTCGTCGGCGAGCTCGAGGCCCTGACCGCGCAGCATCCGCTGCGCGAACGCCCGCGTGAGCAGCTCATGCTCGCCCTCTACCGCTCCGGCCGCCAGGGCGACGCGCTGGCCGCGTACCGCGACTTCCGCGCCGTGCTCGACGAGCAGCTCGGCCTTGACCCGTCGCCGCGCCTGCGCGCGCTCGAGCAGGCGATCCTCGTCCACGATCCGGCGGTCGACGTGCCGGCGCGCGTTCGCAATGGCGCGCCCGCCACGGTCGATGCGCCCCCCGGCCGCGCCGCGGAGCTGCGAACGTTGCGCGCGGCGCTCGACGCAGCGGCTCGAGGCAGCCGCCGGCTCGTTCTCGTCTCCGGCGAGCCGGGCATCGGTAAGAGCACGCTGGTGGAGGCCCTGCTCGGCGGCACGCGCGACGCCCTCGCCGTCCGCGGCCACTGCGTCCAGCAGGACGGTCCGGGCGAGGCGTATCTGCCCTTGCTCGACGGCCTCGGCCGCGCCGTCGAGGACCCCCGGGTCGCCGCCACCCTCGCGGCGCGTGCTCCGAGCTGGCTCGGGGAGTTCCCCACGCTGACGACCGAGGCGCCGGAAGAGCGGGCCCGGGGCGCGACTCGCGAGCGGATGCTGCGCGAGATGGTGGAGACGCTCGAGGCGCTCGCGGTCGCCCAACCCCTCATCGTCGTGATCGAGCAGCTCCAGTGGGCGGATCCGTCGACGCGCGAGCTCCTGCGTGCGCTCATGCGCCGCCGTCACCCTGCGCGCCTGCTCGTGCTGGCGACCAGCGTCGGCGCCGAGCCGCTCGTCACCGAGCTCAGCCTGCGCTCGACGGCGCAGGAGCTGGCGCTCCAGCCGCTCTCGCCGACGGACGCTGCGGCGGCGTTCGGTGTGGACGCCGCGGCCGCCGCGGAACTCGTCAGGCGCGGCGGCGGCAATCCGCTCTTCATGCAGCACCTGGCCGAGCAGCTCAGGACGACGGGCAGCCTGCAGGGCGTACCCGAAACGCTACGGGCGGCCGTCCGCGCCCAGCTCACCGAGCAGCGCGGAGCCGACCTTGACCTGCTCGACGCCGCCGCCGTGGAAGGGCTGCAATTCACCGCAGCCGGCGTCTCGGCGGCGGTGGGTCGCACCGTCGGCGGAATCGACGCTCCCGGGGTGATCGAGCCGCGCGGCACCGCTAAGTGGCCGGACGGCACGCAGACCGCGGTCTTCGCCTTCACGCACGCGCTGTTCCGCGACGTGCTGCTCGAGGCGATCCCGCCGGCGCGCCTCGCCGAACTCCACCGGCGGCTGGGGGAGCGCCTCGAGGCGGCGTTCGGCCCGGATGGCGAGCGCGCCCACGCGATCGCCACGCATTTCGTGGCGGGCGGCCAGCCGGCTCCGGCCGTGCGGTTCCTCCGGCTCGCAGCCCGTCGGTGCGTATCGCGGCGGGCGTATGACGAGGCGATCGGCCACCTGGAGCAGGCGCTCGACGCGGCACGCGAGCTTCCCGAAGGGCCCGTGCGGCAGCGGATGGAGACAGAGCTGCTCTCCGATCTCGGACAGGCCTACGTCGGCGTCGACGGCTGGTCGTCGACGGACGCCGTGGCATGCCTCGAGCGTGCGCGAGCGACGGCGGAGGCGCTACCCGATCGTGAGCCGCTCGCCGCGGTGCAGCTGGCGCTGGCGACGCTGTACGAGGTCCGAGGCGAGCCGGCGACCGCGCTCGAGGCGGTCAGCGCCGGCGGCGCCGCCGCGGCGCAGGGCGTGCAGGGGGCGGAGCTGCTCGCCTGCGCGCTGTTCCACCAGGGCGCGTTCACTCGCGCGCTCGCGCACGCAGACCGCGGCGTGATCGGCACCGGCGGCGAACCGGAGGGCCACTACGACACGTTCCCGGCCACCTTCGGCGACAACGCGACCGTGGCGTGCCACGACTGGGCGGCGCTCTCGCTGTGGTTCCTCGGCCGGGCCGCCGAGTCGCTCGAGCGGGCGCGGCACGCGCTCGAGCTCGCGGAGCAACCAGCCCGGGCGTACAGCCGCGCCACCGCGCGCGCACAGATGGCCACGCTCCACGCGTGCCGCGGCGAGCCGGCCGAGACGCGCCGCTGGGCCGAGGCGACCGTCGACGCCGCGCGCGAGCGCGGGTTCGCGTATCGCCTGGCGATGGGGCGCGTGCTGCGCGGTTGGGCGCAGGCCGCTGCCGGCGAGCCGGACGCCATCCAGGAGATCGTCAGCGGGCTGCGTGCCTCGCGCGCGACAGGAGCGCACCTGGAGGACCCGCTCTATCTCGGCCTGCTCGCCGACGCCCATCTGCGCACCGGCCGCCCCGGGGCAGGGCTCGAGGCGGTCGACGAGGCGCTCGAGATCGCTGCCCGCGAGCGGGCGCACTACTACGACGCCGAGCTGCTGCGGCTGCGCGGCGAGCTGCTGCTGGCGGCCGGCCGGGCCGCCGCCGAGGCCGAGACGGCCGTGCGTACCGGGCTCGCTGTTGCCCGCGAGCAGGGCGCGCGCTCGCTCGAGTTGCGCGCCGCGCTCGCGCTCGCGCCCGTGCTGGCCCGCGACGATCGCGCGGCCGAGGCCCGGAGGCTGGTCACGTCGGCACTCGAGCCGCTCCGGGACGAGGACACGCCCGACGTTCGTGCGGCAACGGCGCTCCTTGCGGGAACCGGCGAGGCACGGCAGGGCGTCTTCGAGCGGCGGCGTATCACCGTGGTGGCGTGGGAGCTCGACGGCGTCGGTGACCTGGCCCGGGACCTCGAGCCCGAGCGGCTCGCCGGCCTCGTGCGGGCCTGCCACGCAGCGGCGCGCGCGACGGCGGTCGGCGAGGACGGGCACGTCGCCACCGAGGACGAGTCGGGCGGCCTCCTGTACTTCGGGTATCCACGCGCGCTCGAGGACGGTCCGATCCGAGCGGTGCGCGCAGGTCGGCGCCTCGCCGAGGCCGTGGCGACGGCGGTCAGCGGCCTGCCCTTGGCCGTGCGGGTGGGGATGGACACGGGAGTGGCCGCGGTGGGGCGTGTTGGCGAATCCGCCCTCGCCATCGGCGAGACGCCGCAGTCGGCGTGGCGGCTCGCCATGCAGGCGCACCCTGGCGACGTGGTAGTCAGCGAGGCGACGCGGTCGTCGTGCGAGGGGTACTTCAGCTTCAGCGCCTCGGGCGCCGGCCATCGCGTGACCGGGGAGACCAGCGCGCGCAGCCGCGTGGAGGCCCGGGGCGAGCTGTCGCCGCTGATCGGCCGCCGGCGGGAGCTGGATCTGCTGGTCGGACGCTGGGAGCAGGCCACGCACGGCCTCGGCCAGGCCGTGTTCCTGACCGGCGAGGCGGGGATCGGCAAGTCACGGCTGCTTCGCGAGCTCGCTGCTGGGCTGGATCCAGCGGCGGCCACGTTCCTCGAGTTCCAGTGCTCGGACGCCCGCACGGGGAGTGCGCTGCACCCGGTGATCGATCACTTCCGCCGCAGGCTCACCGACTCCTCGGGCGGGATCGAGGCGCTGCTCGCCCAGGCCGGTGTGCCGGAGCCCGAAGCCGCGCCTGTCGTCGCTGCTCTCGTCGGCCTCCCCGGCGCCGCCCGCCTGGAGCCCGAGGCGCTCAAGCGCCGCACCGCCGACGTCGTGGTCAGCTACGTGCTCGCACACGCTGCGCGACGGCCGGTGGTGGCCGCGGTCGAGGACCTGCACTGGGCCGATCCCTCCACGCTCGAGCTCATCGAGGAGCTGCTAGAGGCGATCCCTGAGGCCCGCGTCCTGCTCGTCGCCACCTTCCGTCCGGGCCTGCGCTTGCCCTGGGAGCCGCACAGCCATGTCAGCCACCTGTCCCTGAGCCCCTGCACCCCGGCCGAGGCGGAGCAGCTGGTCGCCCACGCGGCCCCCACGCCGCTGGCGCCCGAGGTCGCGCACACCGTGGTCGAGCGCAGTGATGGCGTGCCCCTCTTCTTGGAGGAGCTCGCGCGCGCGGCGGCGCCGGGGGAGACCGAGGTGCCGGCCACGCTCGACGACCTGTTCATGGCGCGCCTCGACGCGCTGGGGCCGGCTGCCAAGGCGATCGCTCAGGTGGGTGCGCTGATCGGCCGCGAGTTCGGCCGCGACCTGCTCGTCGCGGCGTCGGATCTGCCGGAGCGGGAGCTCGATCGCGGCCTCGACCAACTGCTCGCGGCCGAGATCGTGCGCCGCCGTGGTCGCGGCGTCCCGGTGCGGTTCGCGTTCCGCCATGCGCTCGTCCAGGAGGCCGTGCGCCACTCGCTGTCCGACCGCGGACGGCGGTCGCTGCACCTGCGCATCGCGCGCGCGCTCGAGCGCACGGCGCCGGACCATGTCCGCGTCGAGCCCGACACCGTCGCCCTGCACCTGGAAGCGGCCGACGAGCCGGGCCGGGCCGTCTCCTACCGCCTCGACGCGGGCCGGCTGGCGCTGAGCCGGTCGGCGAACATCGAGGCGGTCGATCAGCTCACCGGCGCGATCGCCGACCTCGGTGCGTACGCGGATCACGAGAGCCGCGCCGATATCGAGCTCGACGCCCGCATCCTCCTCGGCAATGCGCTGATCTCCGTGCGGGGTTATGCCTCGCCCGAAGTGGAGGCTTGCTACGGCCGGGCGCGTGAGCTGTGCCGGCGCACTGGGGACGATGCGCGCCTGCTGCCGGTGCTGTACGGGCTCTGGGTCAACGCGTTCGTGCGCGCGCGGCACGAACGTGCGCTCGCGGTCGGCCTTGAGCTGCGCGAGCTCGCCGAACGCCGGGACCCGGGCGTGCTGCTCGTCGCCGAGCGCGCCGTGGGATGGCCGTTGGTCTGCATGGGGCGGTTCGCCGAAGCCCGGGAGCATCTGGATCGCATCCCGGCCCTCCAGGAGTCCGCTGACGGGCGGCCGCTGCGCTATCTCTACGGACAGGACCCGGCAGTCGCCGGCCTTGCGACCAGTGCCTGGGCGCTGTGGGGCTGCGGCGAGGGGGAGGCCGCGGACGCGCGCGCCGAGGAGGCGATCGCGCTCGCGCGGCGGACCGAGCATCCGCTGACCATGGCCTACGCACTGGGCACCGGCGCGCTTGTGGCCGCTCTTCAGCGCGACGCCCGGGCCGCGCGCGTTCGCGCGGCCGAGGCGGTCGCGGTTGCCGGCGAGTACCGGCTCCCGCTCTGGCGCGCCTGGAGCCTCTACGCGCTCGGCTGGGCGGAGCTGGCCGAGGGAGACGCTGAGGGCGCCGCCTCGACGCTCCGCTCGGCGCTGTCCGCGGCGCGGGCCACGGGCGCGGTGCTGTTCGAGCCGTTCGCGCTGACCGAGCTCGCCGAAGCGGAGGCGCGCACGGGTCGCGTCGAGGAGGCGCTTGGCTGCCTCGCCGCCGCCGAGGACGTCGCACGGCAGAGCGGCGAGGTGTTCTGGCAGCTGGAGACCGGACGCGTGCACGACCGCCTCGCCGCGCTCCGGACCTGACGTTTACCGACCGCCTACCGGTCGTTGGCGGGCGTGCCCTGTGCTGTGCGCATGTTCCGCCCCCGCAACCTTGGCCGCCCGAGCCCCGTGCTCTTCCTGTGCCTGTTCACATCGCAGGCCGGGCTGCTCGTGCTGTCGCCGGTCCTTCCCGACGTGGCGCGCGAGTTCGGTGTCTCGACCGCGACTGCCGGCCAGCTGCGCGCCATCTCCGGCGCAACGGGCGGCGTCACAGCGGTACTGCTGGCAATCGTTCCGGCGCGCCCGGGAGCGCGCGATCTGCTGAGCGCCGGGGCGGCGCTGGTCGCGCTCGGGTCGACACTGAGCGCCGCCGCGCCCGCCTTCGCGGTCCTCGCTGTCGCGCAAGGCGTGCTCGGGATCGGCATCGGCCTGCTGGTCGCGGTCGGTATCGCGGCGGCCGGCGAATGGCCGGAGCCCGCCCGACGGCCGCACGTCCTCGCCTGGGCGATCGCCGGGATGCCGGCCGCCTGGATCACCGGCATGCCGGTCGTGGGACTGGTCGCGGGCCTCGACTGGCGCGCCGTCTGGCTCGCCGTCCCGACACTCGTCGCGCTAGTCGCGCTGCTGCTCCTGCGGCTGCGGCCCGCGGACGCTCCGTCGCAACGGACCGCTGATGCGGTGCGCGCGTGGCGCCGCCCGGAGGTTGCGCGGTTCGCCGCCGGCGAGCTGCTTGCCAACGCGGCCTGGGCGAGCGTACTCACCTACTGCGGCGCCCTGCTGTTGGCGAGCTACGCGCTCTCGCCGGCCGTCGTCGCGTTCGGGCTGGGGGCCATGGCGGCGGCCATGCTTCCCGGGACGTTCATCGCGCGCCGGCACGCCGCCGGCGCCACCCCGGCGCTGCTCACGGCCCTGACCGCCTTCCAGGGCGGCGCCGTCCTCGTCCTCGGCGCCGTCCGCCCGGCGGCGGCAGTGACGCTGGGCGTGCTCGGGACGATGGCCTTCGTGAACGGCTGGCGCTCGATGATCGCCAGCGCGCTCGGCATGGAGGCGGCTCCCGAGGACAAGATCGCCGTGATGTCGATGCGCGCCGCCGCCAATCAGTTCGGCTACCTGCTGGGCGCCGCGGCCGGCGGCGCGGCGCTCGCGCTAGCGGGCTTCACGGGCCTCGGTATCGCGCTCGCCGGCATGTTCGCGACTGCGGCTCTGATCCACGGCGGCGCACTCGTGCCGAGCCCGCTTCGCGTCGCGCCCGAGCCAGCCGCCTAGCGCCGGCATTTACCGGGCGTACCACCGGGCGCCAACCGCCATCCCGTTTGCTTCCAGCACCTCCCCGCCCCCGAAAGGACCTTCCCATGTTCTCCCCCACCACCTACACGATCCGCCTCGCAACACCAGATGACGAGGCCGCGCTGCTGTGGCTCGCCGAGATCGACTCGCAGGACCCGCTCAGCGCCGGCCCGGTCCTGCTGGGCGAGATCGGCGGCAAGCCGCAGGCCGCGCTGTCGCTCGCCGACGGCCGCGCGATCGCGAACCCGTTCCTTGCGACCGGGCAGCTACTGGCGCACGTCCGGATGCGCGCCGCCGCGCTGGGCGCGCTCGAGCGTACGCCGTCGCTCTCGGCCCGGATCCGCGCGGCGCTCTCAGGCGCCGTCCTCGCGCGCCCCGCCGGCGCCGCGGCCTGACCCGCCAGTCAGTCGAACAGATGGAGACACGGACATGAAGCGTCAGTTCCGTCTTGGTCGCCTGCTGGTCACGGGGATCGTCGCCGTCGCGGCTGCCTCGCAGCTGACGGCGGCGGCCCAGGCCGGGCCGGCGGACCCCACCGTGCCCACGAGGATCCGCGTTCCCGACGGCCAGAAGCTATTCCTCGTCGGGCACGCCGTCGGCGTCCAGATCTACAAGTGCAACGCCACCGCCGGCGGCTTCGCCTGGGGTCCCGCGGTACCGCGCGCAGACCTCTACAACGGCAAGGGCCACCTGGTCGCCACGCACTTCGGGGGGCCGACCTGGCAGGCCACCGACGGCAGCAAGGTCGTCGGCCAGCGCGTGGATGGCGTCACCGTCGACCCCGGTGCGATCCAGTGGCTGCTGCTCTCGGCCGCCTCCGCGAGTGCCGGCCCCGACGGCTCCCGGCTCGCCGAGACCAGCTTCATCCAGCGGATCGCCACCACCGGCGGCCTCGTCCCGCCCGCCGCGGAGTGCAACGCGCGAACCGTCGGCACCGAGCACGAGGTCCCGTACACCGCCGACTACTACTTCTGGAAGGCCACCGGCGCCTGACCGCCCGCTCGACGCCGCCACCGTCACGGCGTTCGGCGATCTGCGCCGGCGCGTCGTGCTCGAGGGCGGGTAACACACGCTCGATCTCGGCCGACGCCTTCCAGTCCTTCAGCTGGCGGC